>NZ_VJWX01000382.1 GCF_007713715.1 Amycolatopsis rhizosphaerae | reverse complement strand
ACGCAGGACCGTGGCGCCGCCGAGGGCGGCCAGTGCCGCTGCGAGCACCGGGCCCGCCGTGCGGGCGAGCCGCCGCGGCAGCGGCGGCCGCGGTTTGCCGGGCGGGACGCCCTTTCCGTCCGCCATGGCCAGCACCTGCCCGCTGTGCAGCGCGGTGCGCCCGGTCCCGGCGTCGGCGATCTGCGTCTTGCACGAGAACCCGTTCGCCACGACCAGCGTCGCCGGATCGGCGGACCGGACGGCGGGCAGCAGCGCCTGTTCGCCGCAGTCCATCGAAATCCCGTACTTGCCGTCCTCGAAGCCCCACGAACCGGCCAGGCCGCAGCAGCCACCGGTCAGGCTTTCCACTTCCAGCCCGGCCTTCTCCAGCAACCGCTGCTCGGACTTCACCCCGCCGGTCGCCCGGTGGTGGCAGTGGCCCCACAGCAGGGCCCGCCCGGTCAGCTTCGGCGGTTCGATGCCGTAGGTCTCGAAGAACTCGGCGAAGTGGTGGACGTTCGCGGCGAGCCTCCGGGCGTCGTTGTCGTGCGGCAGCATCTTGGTCAGCTCGTCCTTGAACACCGCCACGCAACTGGGTTCCATGCCCACCACGGGGGTGTCCTCACGGACGTGGACGCGCAGCTGGTCCAGCACCCGCCGCAGGTAGCGCTCGGCCATGCCGAGGAACCCGTAGTCGTAGAGCGGGCGGCCGCAGCAGACGTGCGTCTCGGGCATGATCACGCGCCACCCCGCCGCTTCGAGCGCCTCGACGCAGGCGACACCGACGTCGGTGTGCAGGTGGTTGTTGAAGGTGTCGGGGAACAGCACGACGGCCCTGCCCGTCTTGTTGGCCGTGCCACCCCGGCGGCGGAACCACTCCTGCAGCGTCATCGGCGCGAACTCCGGGAGTGGCCGCCGCTGGTCGATCCCGGCGGCGAACCGGGCCAGCCGCGCCAGGCCGGGGGTCTGGGTGACCGCGTTGACCAGTTCGGGCAGCCGGACCGCCAGCCGCGCCGCCTGGTCGATGAAGCCGAAGGCGTACGCGTGCCGGGGCCGCCACCGCCGCCACGACCGGTAGTGGTGGTGGCGGAACTCGGCCTTGTAGGTGGGCATGTCCACATTGACCGGACAGTCGTTGGTGCATCCCTTGCACGCCAAGCAGAGATCGAGCGCCTCGGCCACCTCCCGCGACTGCCAGCCGTCGGTGATCACCTCGCCGCGCAGCATCTCGAACAGCAGCCGGGCCCGCCCGCGGGTGGTGTGCTTCTCCTCCTTCGTGACCTGGTAGCTCGGGCACATGGTCTGTTCGGCATGCGGCACCCGGCATTTCCCCACCCCCACGCACCGCAGCATGGCGTGCGCGAAGTCGCCGCCGTCCTGCCGGTAGGTGAAGGCGGTCTTCGGCCGGGGCGGGTTGTAGTCCGGGCCCAGCCGGAGGTTCTCGTCCAGCCGGTAGGCGTCGACCACCTTGCCCGGGTTCATCTTGGCGTGCGGGTCCCAGATCAGCTTGAACTCGCGCATCGCCCGCACCAGCTCCGGCCCGTACTGGCGGTCCAGCAGTTCCGCGCGCTGCTGTCCGTCTCCGTGCTCACCGGACAGCGACCCGCCGAAGGAGGTGACCAGGTCGGCCGCCTCTTCCAGGAACCGGCGGTAGGCCAGGACCCCTTGCCGTGTCTTGAGGTCGAAGTCGATCCGCGAGTGGATGCACCCCTGGGCGAGGTGGCCGTACATCGCGCCGCGCAACCCGTGCGCGTTCATCAGGCTCCGCAGTTCCCGCACGTACTCGCCGATGCGGGCCGGGGGCACCGCGGAATCCTCCCAGCCGGGCCAGTGGTCGCGGCCCGCGGCGAACGCGGTCGCGCCGAGCCCTCCCTCCCGGATCCGCCACAGGTGCTCGGCACTGCCGCCTTCCTGGGTGCTGCGCGCGATCAGCATCCGTTCCGGCGCGTAGTGCTTCTTGCGCTGCAGCCAGGAGGTGAACTCTTCGGCGCGGCGCAGGGACACCTCACCCTCGTCCGCGCCGAACTGGACCAGCAGCCAGGCATCGCCCTGGCGGTACGGCAGTTCCGCCAGGTCCTCGGTGTTCATGGCCAGTTCCTGCTGGTCGTCGATGAGGCGGCGGTCGAGCACCTCCAGCCCGATCGGGCCCCAGTTCGCGATGATCTCGTTGGTCTCGTCGGCGGCCTCGGCCAGGTCGTCGAAGCCGACCACGACCAGGGTGCGCGCGAGCATCGCGGGAGTGAGCTTGAGCCGGGCCCGCAACACGGTGACGCAGGTGCCTTCCGTGCCGGTCACCGCTCGGGCCACATTGAAGCCCTTTTCGGGCAGCAGTTCGTCCAGGTTGTACCCGGACACCCGCCGCGGCATGGTCTCCACCGACGGGTAACCGGCCCGGATCCGGTCCGCGTAGCGGTCGCGGAGATCGCGCAGCGCGGCGTAGATCTCGCCCTTGCGGCCGCCTTCGGCGATGATGCGGTCCAGGTCCTGTTCCTCGTCCACGCCCACCCAGAACCGCTCGCCGTCGTGGGTGACGACCTCCAGTGCGTCCACATTGTCCGCCGTGCGCGGCCCAGGACCGTACAATTGCGACTGTACGGAGTGGATCCCGCACGAGTTGTTGCCGACGTTGCCGCCGATGGTGCACCGGGAGTGCGAGGAGGGGTCCGGCCCGAACACGAGGCCGTGCTTCCCGGTCTGCCGGTTGAGATCCTCGTTGATCACACCGTTTTCGCAGGTGACCAGGCGCTGCTCGGCGTCGATCTCCTCGACCCGCGTGAGGTACTTGGAATGGTCGATCACGACGGCGTAGTTCACCGTCTCGCCGGACAGGCTGGTTCCGCCCCCGCGGCTGAGGATCGGCGCCCTGAAATGGGCGCAGATCCGGTGGGTGGCCACCACGTCGTCGAGCGTTTTCGGCACCACCACACCGATCGGCACCTGACGGAAGTTGGAGGCATCGTTGGCGTAGAGCGCCCGTGAGCCGCGGTCGAACCGCACTTCGCCCTGGACGGCGGCCGCCAGTTCCTTTTCCAGTTCCCGCACGTCCAGCCGCTGCCTGCCGCGCGGCGGGCCCGGGATCTCCGGTGCGGACTTGGCCGGGACGTTGAGAAAACGGTTCTCGCGCGGGCCGTGCGTGTGTGTCGGCTTCAGCGTCATGACGTCGCCGTCCTCACCGGGAAGCCGAGTCTCGGCCGGGCAACTGCTCGTAGAACTCCACGAGCTTCTGCCGGAAGCCCCGCACCGCCAGCCCGGCCTTTTCCGGTTCCTTCAGCTCGGCCTTGGCCGCCTTCTTGCCCTGCTCGTACATGATGTGCGGCGGGATCGGCGGGATCTCGGCGTCCACCTTGAACTCCACCACCACCGGTCCGGAGCCGTTCAGCGCCTCGTCCCAGGCGGCGCCGATCCCGTCCGGTTCCTCGCAGTAGACCCCGCGCAGCCCGACCAGTTCCGCATAGCGGGCATACGGAATGTCGGGAATATCCTGTGAGCCCGGGAACTTCGGTTCGCCCGCCATCGCCCGCTGCTCCCAGGTGACCTGGTTGAGGTCCTGGTTGTTGAACACCGCGAACACCAGCGGCGGGGAACCACCGAGCCGGTCGGCGTACCGGCGCACGGTGATCATCTCGTTCATGCCGTTCATCTGGAAGGCACCGTCGCCGACGAAGGCGATCACCGGCCGGTCCGGGAAGGCGAACTTCGCCGCGATCGCGTACGGCACCCCCGGCCCCATCGTGGCCAGCGTGCCCGACAGCGAGGCGCGCATGCCCGCCCGCAGTTTCAGCTGGCGGGCCCACCAGTTCGTGGCCGAGCCGGAATCCGCGGTGAGGATGCACCCGTCGGGCAGCTTCGGGGACAGCACGTGCGCGACGGCCTGCGGGTTGATCTTGCCGTCGAAATGCTGGCCCGCGCGGTCGGCGAGGATGCGGTCCCAGGTACGGACGTCGCGCTCGATCTTCTCCCGCCAGCTTCGGTCCTGTTTGGTCTCCAGCAGGGGAAGCAGCGCCTTGAGCGTCTCCTTGGCGTCACCGACGAGGTGGGCCTCCATCGGGTAGCGGATGCCGATCATCCGGCCGTCGATGTCGATCTCCACCCCGCGCGCGCTGCCCTCGTCCGGCAGCCACTCGGCGTAGGGGAAGCTCGACCCGATCATGAACAGCGTGTCGCAGTTCATCAGCATGTCGTCGCTGGCCTTGGACCCGAGCAGGCCGACGGGGCCCGTGACGAAGGGCAGGTCGTCCGGGAGCACCTCGCGCCCGAGCAGTGCCTTGGCCACCCCGGCGCCGAGTTTCTCCGCCGCTTCCACCACCTCTTCGGTGGCGTGCGCCGCGCCCTGCCCGACCAGCATCGCGACCTTCCTGCCCTCGTTGAGCACGTCCGCCGCCCGCCTCAGCTCGGCCTCGTCCGGCAGCAGTCGCGGCCGGCTCCAGCCGACGCTGGAATACACCGCGCCGTGGGTCTTCGGCGGTGAGGGCACCGCCTTCTCCTCCTGGATGTCCTCCGGGATGATGATGGTGGCGACTCCGCGCTCGGTGAGCGCGGTCTTGAAGGCGCGGTCGATGACGTGCCGCACCTGGGCGGGATGCATGCACACCTGCACGAATTCGGACACATCGGAGAACAGGTTGTCCAGCGCGATCTCCTGCTGGTAGTGCGCGCCCTGCGAAATCCGCTTCTGCTGCCCCACGATCGCGACCACCGGCTGGTGGTCGAGCTTGGCGTCGTAGAGACCGTTGAGCAGGTGCACCGCCCCGGGGCCGGAGGTCGCCATGCAGCAGCCGACCTCACCGGTGAACTTGGCGTGGGCGCAGGCCATGAACGCGCCCATCTCCTCGTGCCGGGGCTGGATGAACTCCGGGTCCCCCTGCGCCCGCTCGAATGCCCCCAGCATGGCGTTGATGCCGTCGCCGGGATAGGCGAACACGCGGTGCACACCCCACTGGCGAAGCCGGTCCAGTACGAAGTCCGCGACCTTCATCTTGTCCTCCTCGGCAGGCGAACGGGTCCCTCCAGCGCCTACCCGCCGGGTGGGCACCGAAACCTTGCCCTGGGCAAGATTTTCCCGGGATGGGAAAGCGGCGTCCCTTTTGCCGTGGACGGGGATCGGGGAAACACTGGTGCCGAGGACCGGGCGACCACCACGGAGAAGGCATGCCGACGACCGAACAGGTTCACCGCCTGCTGGAGCAGGGCCTGGACTATCCGGAGATCGGGCGACGGCTCGGTGTCCCGGCCGGGCAGGCCTACCTGATCGCCACCGGACTGCCCGCCGACGGAAGCGACGCCCCCTCGCCCGAAGAACGGCGGCGGCGCGGACTGCGGCCGCGAAGCCAGGATCTGGCGAACCCGCCGCACGAGAACCCGACGAGCAGCGCCAAGGTGCACGACTGGATCGCCGAACGGGTACGCGCCGACACCCAGATGCGTGCGGCGGCCGAAGTGGACGGTTGACGGCGGCGGATCCGGGAAGACGGCGACGGGTGAAACGGAGGTGTCACGGATGGCCGTACCGCGGTGGATCGAGGGCTGGCCGGTGTACCGGCAGTTCCGGGACGGCGACGCGACCGGCCGCGGCGCCGCCGCCGCCCAGAGCGAGCACAGCAGGACCCTCGCCCCGCGCACCGCCGAGGCCGACAAGGTCGTCAAATCGATCTGTCCCTACTGTACGGAAAACCCGTGCTCAAGGCCCCGGTCTGGCATTCCCCGGACATCCCCGGTTACCTCTTCCTCGGCGGCCTCGCCGGGGCCTCCTCCGTGCTCGCCGCCGGGGCGCAGGCCACCGGCCGCCGCCGCCTGGCGCTGGTGGCCAAGACCGGCGCGTTCGGCGGCATCGCGCTCTCGCTCGCCGGGCTCGTCCACGACCTGGGGCGGCCCGCCCGGTTCCTGCACATGCTGCGGGTGGTCAAGCCCAGTTCCCCGATGAACGTCGGCTCGTGGCTGCTGGCCGCCTACGGTCCGCTGGCGGGCGCGGCGGCGTTGTCCGCGGTGACCGGCAGGATGCCCCGCATCGGCGCCGCCGCCACGGCCGGTTCCGCGTTGCTGGGCCCCGCCGTCGCCGCCTACACCGGCGCGCTGGTCAGCGACACCGCCGTCCCGGCCTGGCACGACGGCTATCGGGAGATGCCCTACGTGTTCGTCGGCTCGGGCGCCGCGGCCGCGGGCGGGCTGGGCCTGATCGCCGCGCCGGAGGGCGAACACCAGCCCGCGCGCAACCTCGCCGTGCTCGGCGCCGCGCTCGAACTGGCCGCGTTCACCCGGATGGAGAAGCGGCTCGGCATGGTGGCCGAGCCCTACCGGTGGGGCCGGTCCGGCCGCTACCTGCGCACGGGCGAGATCCTGTCCGTGGCGGGGATGCTCGGCGCACTGTGCGGCAGGCGCCGCCGGGTCGTCCGGATGCTCTCCGGCGCCGCGCTGCTGGCCTCCTCGGCCGCCACCCGCTGGGGGATCTTCCACGTCGGCAAGGCCTCGGCGAACGATCCGAAGTACACCGTGGTCCCGCAGCGCGAACGGCTGCGGGAACGGACGTGAACGGGTCTTGAGTGAACGGGCGTCACAGCCAGCGTGTCCCGGCCTGCTCCCCGATCGAGAGGTCACCGCTCGCCTCGGCGAACGCGCTGAGCGCGCGCACCAGGCCCCGGCGCGTCCCGCCCGGCATCCGGTCGACGATCCGGGCGATCTCGCTGCGCCGCCGCCGCATCACCTCCCGCACCGCCCGCGTCCCGTCGCCGGTCAGCTTCACCACCAGTTCCCGCCGCGAGTCCGGGTTGGCCTCGCGCGCCACCAGGCCCGCCGCGACCAGCCGGTCCACCATGCGCGTCGTCGTCGACGGGTTCACCGCGAGCGCCTCGGCGAGCGCCGTGGGCTTCAGCGGCCCGCGCGCGTAGAGCACCACCAGCAGGCGGAACTGCGAGAGGGTGATCGACTCGTCCACCGACGCGATCGACCGCGCCGATATCGCCACCAGCAGCCGTGACGCGGTCAGCACCGCGTCGGTCATCGCGTCGACGTCGTCGGGGGCCGGGATTCCGGGTTCCCGGGGAGGCAGGCTGGTGCGGGTGCGGCGGTTGGGCACCTTCCTCTACTACCCGCCCTGCGGCGATACATGGTTCGCA
>NZ_VJWX01000381.1 GCF_007713715.1 Amycolatopsis rhizosphaerae | reverse complement strand
GCCCACCACCGGGCCGACGGCGGTCACTTCTACTTCGACCCCGACCCCGCACCGGTGGTGGACCTGCTCCGGTCCGTCGTCGCCACCGGCAGGCACGTGGAGGTGATCTAGCGTGGACGGCACCGTTTTCCTGCGCGGGCCGCGGTACGTGCTCGGTGAGGAGGAACTGGACCACACCGAACTACCGGACCTGGCCGCGAAGGCGGACGAGTACGGTCTCGCGCCCGATGCCGGCCTGTGGGGCTGGGGCAGCGTGTTCCGCACCAGGCGCGGTCTCGGCGAACTGGCCGTCGACGCCGGTACGGCGACACTCCGTGCCACGGGGACCAGCCCGGCCGACGTCGACGCGCTGGTGTTCTGCTCGACGTTCGTGCCCGGACGGCCGGAGGGACACGGGGCGTTCCTGCGGACCGTGCTCACCGGCATCGGGCTGGGCGACGTCCCCGTGTACGGCCTGAGCCTCAACCGCTGCGTCAACCTGCTCGCCGGGATCGATGTGGCGTACTCACTGGTGGCCGCCCGCCGGTACCGCCGGATCCTGGTGGTCACCGCGGACCGCGTGATCGACGAGGCGGACCGCATCACCGGCTACGCGCTGTTCAGCGACGGCGCGGCCGGATGCCTGATCACCGGCGACGGCGGCGGAGACGACGGAGACGTCGGAGACGACGGAGACCGCGACGATGCCTACGAGGTCCTGGGGTGCGCCAACGCGCAGGAGACCGCTTCACTGGACTGGTCCGCGGAGATCAGCTCGGACCTGGCGAGGAAGGTCAACGAGAGCCTGCTCGGTCCGCTGGCGATGAAGGTCACCGAGCTGGACGCCCTGCTGCACGCCAACATCTTCCTGCCGGTGCTGGTGATGAAGGAGCGGCAGGCGGGCTTTTCGCGCGATCAGCTGAACACGGCCAACGTCACCCGCGTCGGGCACTGTTTCGCCGCCGACCCGGTGCTCAACCTCGCGGACCTGGAGGCGGCCGGAGGGGTGCGGCCCGGCGGCCATTACCTGCTGGCGTCCAGCATCCCCGGCTCCCGCCTCGGAGTCCTGCTCCGCAAACCGGCACACGAGAAGCAGGAGGCGATGCTTCATGCCCGCTGAGATGCCTACTGAGATGCCTACTGAGAGGTCCGGCAAGCCCACGTTCGTCCCACCCGACACCACCACCGCGCTGCCGAAGCTTCCGTTCCACTTCAGCGCCAAGGGCCTCGAAGAGGCGGCGCGCGTGCTGTCCGCCGGGCCCGCCGGCGTGTTCCGCGCCCTCCTGCACGATCAGGAGTCCGAGTCCACCCTGCTCGTGGCACGGCAGGTGCTCGAAGCGTTCCTGACCCGCGGCCGGGAACTGGCCGCGAAGTCCCCGGAAGCGGGAACCCCCTCCCGGGACTTCGCCGCCGCGGTCGCCGCGCTGGTCGAGAGAGCACGCGACGAGCTCGCCACCGAGCTGGACGGGCTGGACGAACTGGCCGCCACCGGCCCGGACGTGCGAACGGCCGTGCTGCGCCAGCGCGGGGTGCTCGGCCTGCTGGCCGGGTGCTGGCTGGACGTCGTGTCCCAGCCGGCGACCCAGCCCGCGGTCGTGGTCAACCGGCTGTTCGCACAGCATTTCGCGCTCCGCGGCGCCGGTGATCCACGCCGGTCGGCCCGCTACCGGCGGGCCAGGGTACTCGAGGACGCGGGCGCCGCGCTCCCGGACGTCGCCGCGGCCGACTTCCTCGAACGGGCGCAGGCGCGGGACCTCACGATCCTGCTCGGCTGCTTCCCGCTGGCGCTCGCGGTCCTGCCGGCGAACTTCCTGCCCGAGGTCGTCGGGGTGCACTACGCCTTCCACGCGCTCGGTGTCGACGACCGGCTGCTCGGCACCCCGCCGCCGCTGCCCGAGTCCGAACTGCGTGACCTGCTCGCCGAATACGCACGGCTCGCGGACGGCGAAGAACGCGACCGGCTCGTCGCCGCCGTCGTGCTCACCCTGGCCCTGGAGCGCGAGCACGTCGCGATGCTGGGGCAGCTCGCCGAATTCCGGAAGACACAGCCGCTGGAGTCGAAGGTCGCGGAGATCTTCGCGAGGCATGCCCCGCTCGCCGGACGCCAGCACGGGCGGATCCGCGTGGGCCGGTTGCCGCTCGTGGACATCTTCGACGGCTTCGGCCGCGTGGCCGGGCGGGTGGATGAGACGGCGCTCGCGGAGTTCCTCGCGGAGTTCCGCGAATCGCCGTATTTGAAGGCACGGCGGGACGGTGACTGCCGGTTCCTCGCGGCGATCCGGTTCGGCGGGCCGATGTTCGGGATTTTCAGCGCGGGCGAGGCGGGGATCCTTGCCGAATGGGCGGCCCGCGTGCAGGCAGGCGAGCGTCCGGACATCGCGCTGCCACCGAACACCGCGGGCGACGACCGGGCCCGGTACTGGCGTGAAGCGATCGCCGCCGCCCGCCCGGCCGACGTCGTGGTGTCCGAAGAGGAACCGGCGGATCACCGCGAACTCTTCTACCGCCTCGTCAACATCGAAAACTTCGCCAACACGCTTTCCCTGGCCGCCGAGCGGGCGGAAAAATGCTTCCAGGACGCCGAAATCCTGTTCGAACACGGCGCAGGCGGCCGCTACACCGATGCGAGCTTCTTCGAGTACAGTCCCGATGCCCTCTACCACCGGGCGGAGCGCATCTACTGGGAGAAGCTGGTGGACCCGTACGAACCGCTGACCGAGATCCCCGACGTCGACGAAGTGCTGTTCCGCCAGAACACCTACCACCTGACCTACCTCATCGACGGGGCGTGGCTGCACAGGCTCGGCAGGCTCGGCAGGCAAGAGCGTGAGAGCGACAGCATGCTTTTCGCCATCTATGCCGACGAAATGGGTAACGGCGACGTCCGCAAGAACCACCTCACGCTCACGCGGCGCGCCCTCGCCAGCATGGGCATCCACCTTCCGCACATCCGGACGGCGGAATTCATGGACCAGGACGAGCTGCCCGACGACCTGTACGGGTTCGCGCTGCAGCAGCTGTGCCTGTGCCTTTTCCCCGACCGGTTCCACAACGAAATCCTCGGCTACAACCTGGCCATCGAGATGTTCGGCTCCGGGGAGATGCGGCTGCACGAGATCCAGAAGCTGCGTCACCACGGCTTCGACGACTGCTACGAGCAGGCGCATCTGACCATCGACAACTTCTCGGCCGGGCACGCCAAACAGGCGGCCGACATCATCGTCGCCTACCTCGACCGGGTCCGCAGGACCAGCGGCGACGGCGCCATCGCCGAGGAGTGGCGGCGGATCTGGCGCGGCTACGCGTCGTTCGCGTACTTCCTCGAACAACCAATGCTCAAGGAACTCGCCGAGAGGCAGGCCGCCGGGCCGGTCCGGGAAACGACGGCGGAGCTGGTGCTGTGATGACGGGGCAGGTCACGACGCGGATCACTGTGCGGCACGAGACGCGGCCGACCGAGCGGCGCGCCCCGATCTCTCCTCGCGACGCCGCCGCCCTCGTCGGCCAGGGAATCACCCTCACCGTCGAACGATCGCCGCAACGCGTGTTCGCCGACGAGGACTACGCGGCCGCCGGATGTGTCCTCGCACCGGCCGGGAGCTGGCGGGACGCGCCCGCGGACGAATTCGTCATCGGGCTCAAGGAACTGCCCGGCGAGCCGGAAGCACTGCGCCACCGGCACATCTATTTCGGCCATGCCTACAAGGGACAGCGCCACGCGCGAGCGCTGCTGCGCAGGTTCGCCGAAGGCGGCGGGGCCCTGCTGGACCTGGAATACCTCGTCGACGCGCGCGGCAGGCGGGTCGCGGCGTTCGGGTACTGGGCCGGGTATGCGGGTGCCGCGCTGGCGGTCCTGCGAAGCCGCGGGCACCTCACCGCGCCGTTGAAGCCCGGCACCAAGGACGAGTTGGACCGCGCGTTGCGGCGGGACGGCGAACCCCTGCGCGCGCTGGTGATCGGCGCGCTCGGCCGGTGCGGGCGCGGCGCCTGCGACGCTCTGGCGGCCTCGGGCACCGAACCGACCCGCTGGGACATCGAGGAAACGCGCACCCTCGACGTCCCCGCGATCCTGGAGCACGACCTCCTCGTGAACGCCGTGCTCGCCACCGGACCCGCCACGCCGTTCCTCACGGGCGAAACCCTGCGGCGCCCGCGCCGGTTGTCCGTGATCTCGGATGTCACCTGCGACGTCGGATCACCCTTCCACACCCTGCCGATCTACGACGAGGTCACCACCTGGACCGAGCCCGTGCGCGGGCTCGGGGACACCGGCGCGCCCCTCGACCTCATCGCGATCGACAACCTGCCGTCGCTACTGCCGCGCGAGGCCAGCCTCGACTTCTCCGCGCAACTGGCCCCGCACCTGCGCTCGCTCGAGGGCATGTCCCCCGTGTGGCGGAACTGCCTGGACACCTTCCGCGAGACAAGCGCGAACTTCGGTCTCCTCCAGGAGGACAACCATGCCTGAATCCCTTCCCGGAACCGTCCACTGGGTCGGCACCGGATTGTCGACCGGCCGGGGGGTGAAGGTGCTGACCGGCACCGCGTCCCGGGTCGTGCTGTGGGGCCGGACGGCCGCGCGTGCCCGCGCATGTCTGGACCGCGTGGGCGCCACCGGCCTCGCCCAGGCACGGGCGTTCGACCGGGAAACCCTGGCGAGGGAAATCTCGCCCGGTGACGTCGTCGTCTCGATGCTCCCCGGCACCGAGCACCCCGGACTGCTGCGGCTCAGCCTCGATCGCGGCGCGCACTTCGCCTGCAGCAGCTACGTTTCCGACGAGATCCGGGCCGGGGCGGAGCGGGCGGCCGCCGCCGGGCTGTCCGTGCTCACCGAGGCCGGGCTGGACCCCGGCATCGACCACCTCTTCGCGGACCTGCTCGTCGGCGAGGCGCGGAAGGCGCTCGGTGACACCCCGCGCGCCACCGCGAGCTTCACCTCCTACTGCGGCGGTGTTCCCGCCGAGCCGAACGAGTTCCGCTACCGCTTCAGCTGGGCGCCCCGCGGCGTGCTGACCGCGCTCCGGACACCCGCCCGCTACGTCGAAGACGGCACCGAACTCCTCGCCGAACTGCCCTGGGAGGTCACCCGTTCCCTCCGGCTCGGCGAGGAGGAGTTCGAGGTCTATCCCAACCGCGACAGCCTGCCCTACGTCTCCCGCTACGGCATCCCGGCGGCATGGCACCTCGAGGAGTTCGTGCGCGGCACCCTGCGGCTCGACGGTTGGCTTTCCGCGTGGGCGGACGTCTTCGCCGAGATCCGCTCGGGTGACGACGACCGGATCACCGCGCTGGCGCGGGACCTCGCGGCCCGCTACCCGACCACCGAGGCGGACCGGGACCGGGTGATCCTGGCGGTCGCGCTGTCCGTCACCCGGGAAGACGGCGAGCGCTGGTCAGGGGAATACCGGCTCGACCTCACCGGCGATCCCTCCGAGAGCGCGATGTCCCGCTGCGTGTCGGTCCCGCTCGCGTTCGGCGTCGGCGAGATCCTCGCCGGCGCCCTCCCGCCGGGTCTGAACCAGGCCGCGCCGAACGCCGCGGACGCCTCGCGCTGGCTCGATCACCTGCGCGGGAACGGAATCCCGATCAGCTACCACGACAACCCGCACCGCCGTCGCGATGCCCGCGACGCATCGTCTCGAGAGGAACAGCGCGCATGACCCCCGCCCTACCCCGTGCCTTCATCCTGACCGGGTCGTTCCCGGTGATCCGGCGCAACCCGCTCTACCTCGACGAGCTCACCCGGCGCGGGCTGAAGATCCTCGTCATCACCGCCGAGTCCTACCGCGGCCAGGCTTCCGCGGCGATGTCCGATCCGGCGAACCCGGCGTCGCAGATCACCGAGATCGCCTTCGTGTCCGGCGACTTCACGGTCCAAGGCGCGTTCCTCGCGGGCGCGGTCGCGCACACCACGGCGTGGCGCGCGCGGTACCGGATCGTCGGCGCCTATGCCGTCGGTGACTACCTCGCCGAGCCCACCGGCCTGCTCTGCGACGGCCTCGGCCTGCCCTCGCCCGGCCTGCGCGCCAGTCGCGCGTGCCGGAGCAAGTACCTCCAGCGGTGGTACGTGCCCGAGCTCGGCCCCTCCTCGATCACCATTCCCGCCGAGCAACGGGACTCGGCCGACCTGCGCGCGGTCGCCTATCCCGCCGTCGTGAAGCCGGCCGCCCGCGCGTCCAGCTCCGGCGTCGAGACGGTGCTCGACGAGGCCGAACTGCGGGACCGGATCGCCGGCTACCCCGGCCATGAAGTGGTGCTGGTCGAACACAAGGTCATCGGGCCGGAGTACTCCGTGGAGAGCCTCGTGCAGCACGGCCGCGTCGTGTTCGCCTCCGCGACCGGCAAGGAAACCACCGATTCACACGCCCGCACCTTCGTCGAACTCGCCCACAGCGTGCCCACGCCGGACCAGGGCGTGCACGAGCGGCTGGTCGCGGCCAACGAGGTCCTGCTGCGGCGCCTCGGCTTCGAGAACGGCATCGCGCACTCGGAGTGGCGGATCGGCGAGGACGGGCAGCCGGTGCTGATGGAGATCGCCGGGCGCACGCCCGGCGACGGACTGCTGGTCCTGTACCACCTCGCCACCGGAGTCCCCCTCGAACCCGAGATCCTCCGCATCGCCCTCGGCGAGGAAGCGTCCTACCCGGCGCCGCGCCGCTTCACCCGGCAGGTCTACCTGGAACACGAACCCGGCGTGCTCTCGGACGTCACGGTCGACTGGCCCGGGGTGGAGCCGGTGTGGATCGGCGAAAGCGGGGTCTGGCCCGAGATCGCGCCGGGCCTCGACGACGGGCCTGCCCTGCGCGCGGTGCTGGTCCTGAAACCGCGTGGCAGCGTCCTTGTCCCACCCGCCAGCTCCGATGACCGCTCCGTCACGTTCTTCATCGACGCGCCGAGCCCCGGCGAACTCGACGAACTGGAGAAGCGGGTCCGCGACCGCGTGACGATCACCGTGGACCGCGCGTGAGCGGCCCCACGGACCGCGTGGCCGTCATCGCCACGTTCCGCGACTCACCACCGGCGGTGAAGACGCTGCTCGCGGGCGTTTTCATCAACCGGCTCAGCGGTTTCCTCAACATCTTCCTCGTGCTGTTCCTGACCTCGACCGGGTACGG
>NZ_VJWX01000380.1 GCF_007713715.1 Amycolatopsis rhizosphaerae | reverse complement strand
CCGCCACCCTGTCCGGGCTCTCGCCGGTGCTGGCCGCGCTCGCCGCCGCGGATCCGCGCCCCAACCCGAGCCTGCGCGCGATCGCCGACGCCTTCCCCCGGGCCCCGGACTGGCCGGTGACGGCCTCGGCGGCCTTCTCGTCGGCGGCCAAGTGGAGCGGCGCGAGCTTCGGCGGCCACGGCGACTGGGTCCTCGGGGCGCCCGATGTCCTGCTCTCCCCCGGCGATCCGGCCGCGGCCGAGGCGGACCGCCTGGCCGCTCAGGGCCTGCGTGTCCTCCTGCTGGCCCGTGCCGGGATGCCCGTGGACTCCCCGGAAGCGCCGGGTCCGGTGGTCCCGGCCGCACTCGTCGTGCTCGAACAGCGCCTGCGGCCCGATGCCGCGGCCACCCTGGACTTCTTCGCCGCACAACGGGTTTCGGTCAAGATCCTGTCCGGAGACGGCGCCCGCTCGGTGGGGGCCGTCGCCGGGGCGCTGGGCCTGCCCGGCGCCGCGAACCCCGTCGACGCCCGCGAACTGCCCGTCGAACCGGCCCCGCTGGCCCGGGAACTGTCCCGGGCGAGCGTCTTCGGACGCGTCTCCCCGCACCAGAAACGGGCGATGGTGCACGCGCTCCAGTCGAGCGGCCACACCGTCGCGATGACCGGGGACGGGGTCAACGACGTGCTCGCCCTCAAGGACGCCGACATCGGGGTGGCGATGGGCTCGGGCAGTCCCGCCAGCCGCGCCGTCGCGCAGATCGTGTTGCTGGACAACGCCTTCGCCACCCTGCCCCATGTGGTGGCCGAGGGACGCCGTGTGATCGGCAACATCGAGCGCGTCGCGGGCCTGTTCCTGCTCAAGACGGTGTACTCGCTGCTGCTGGCGCTGGCGGTCGGCGTGGCACACCTGCCGTTCCCGTTCCTGCCCCGGCACCTGACCCTCATCGGCACGCTCACCATCGGCATCCCGGCGTTCTTCCTCGCGCTGGCCCCCAACACCGAGCGGGCGCGGCCCGGGTTCCTCTCCCGGGTCCTGCGCCTGGCGGTCCCGGTGGGCACCGTCGCCGCCGTGGCCACCTTCTCCTGCTACGCGGCGGTCGTCGCCGAAGGGCGGGCGAGCGACGTCGTCAACCGCACCGCGGCGACCACGACGCTATTCCTGGTCGCGTTGTGGGCGCTGTTCCTGGTGGCGCGGCCGCTGCGCTGGTGGAAGGCCATCCTGATCGCCGCCATGGCCGCGGCCTTCGTCCTCGTGCTGGTGGTGCCCTTCGGCCGGGAGTTCTTCGCCCTCGACCCCTTCGACGGCGCCGCCATGCTCACCGCCGTCGCCGCCGCCGGGTCCGCCGCCCTGCTGCTGGAGGCCGGCTGGTGGCTCGACCGCCGGTTGCGCCGTTCCCGCCGTCCCCGTCGCGGCCCGGCCCGGCATCCCGGGTAGCGGCGCTTCCGACCGGACCCGCTTGCGGGCCGTCACGGCGAACACGATCCACCCCGCGGCCGCCAGCCCGAGCCAGGTGAACACCCGGTAGAGCACCACGGCGATCGCGGCGGAACCGCCGGGGACCCCGCCCGCGGCCAGCGCGGCGAGCAGGCCCGCCTCGGCGGGACCGGCGCCTGCCGGGGTCAGTTCCAGTCCGATGCTGGCCTGGACGGCGAGGTAGCCGAGCGCGACCTGCGGCCACGGGACGTGCTCCCCGGTGGCCGCGACCGAGGTCGCGACCGCCGTGTAGTCCGCACCCCAGGTGAGCACGGTGACCGCGAAGAAGGACCACCACTGCCGGGCGTTCGGCCGGAGCCGGGCGATCCGGTCGGACACCTCCTGGGCGGCGGTCGACTGGCGCGCCACCCAGCTCGCGGTGCGTACGACCGGCAGGTGGCGTGCCACCGCCACGGTGCGGCCGGCGATCCAGTGCAGCGTCCTGGGCCGCTGCACCAGTTCCCACAGCGCCCAGGCCAGCACCGCGACCGCCACCGAAAGCGGCACCGCGGCCGCGAAGGGCATCAGGCCGTCGAACGCCAGCACCAGCGGCCCCGCGAGCACCAGGACCGACGCCGAGAACAGGGCCGCCATCGTGGTGGCCCACAGCGACAGCCCGGTGTCCACGCCCCGGAACCGCAGCGCGGCCACCGTGTAGGCGGCCCCCGCCGCCGATCCGGCCGAGGGCACGGTCTGGGCCAGGGAATTGCCGATGAAGTTGATCGCCTGCACCGCCGGGACCGACAGGTGCGCACCCCCGGTCACCAGCATGCGGCGATGCAGCTCGCCGTAGGCCACCAGCGACAGGGTCGCCAGCACCGCCGTGACCGCCACCCAGAACCAGTTCAGCTGGGCGAGGCTGGTGCGCAGGTCGGGCGCCGCGGCCAGGGTCGGCGCCAGCTGCCAGCTGGCGATGCCCAGCCCGGCCCCCGCCAGCACCCAGTCGATCACCAGCCGCCAGCGGGGCCGCCGGGCGACACTGAGCACCTCGCGCAGGATCGGACGAGTTTCGGGCACGATCCCTCCCCTCGCCGCGCGGTCCCCGGCCCTGCCTCCAGGTACCCGCGAAACGCACCCGCGACTCCGGGAGCACCGCGGTGGGCCTCCGGCTCATCTTCGCGGGATGCCCTTGCGCTTGAGGTATTTCGCCCGTCCGCGTCGTCCGATGGCCTCGGCCGGTCCGAGCATCGGCGGGACGAGCCAGGGGAAGGACTGGAGGATCCGGCAAAGGATCGAATCGCTGTAGGGGAGGAAGTGTTCGAGCCTGCGCTTGCGGACCGCGCGCTCGAAGACGTCCGCCACGTCGTCGGGCGTGCTCACCTTTCCGAAGAAGTTGAGCAGGCTGCCGTCGTGGGTCGCTTCATGGAGCAGCATGGGGGTGTCGACGGCGCTGGGGTAGATCCCGCTGACCGCGACGCCGGTCCCGCGCAGTTCGGTGCTCAGCGCCGCGAGGTAGGCGCGCAGGCCCGCCTTGGCCGCGGAGTAGGCCGCCGATCCGGGCAGTGCGAGGATCCCGCCCATCGAGACGGTGGCGATGATGTGCCCCCGTCCGCGCGTCTTCATCGCGCGGGCGGCGGAGGCCGCGATCTCGACGACGGAGCAGAGCATGACGTCGAGCTGCAGCCGCAGTTGCGCCGCCGAGGAGTCGGCCGCGTCGCCGGGGACGATCACCCCGGCGTTGAGGAACACCAGTTCCAGATCGTCGGCCCACTCGTCTTCGATCCGGGCGCAGAGCGCCGCCACGGACTCGCGGTCGGACAGGTCGCAGGCGACCGGGGCGGTATCCGAGCCGGCCGCGGTGACGGCCTTTTCGGCGAGCGCCTGGTCGCGTTCGACGCACAGCAGGGTGTGGCCGCGGGCGGCGAGCCGGCCGCAGACGACCTCGCCGATTCCACCGGCGGCGCCGGTGACGAGCGCCAGGGAGGAACGGTCAGACATGGCTGGTCTCCTTCGGGGGCTCCACTGCGGCGGGCGAGGATGCCGCGCCGGCGCGCAGGTCGTCGTAGGTGTGGTCGTCGACGTCGTGCCAGCCGAACCGGTCGCGCAACTGCGCGAGGTAGGCCATGTACGTGGAGCGTTCGACGTAGTTGGTGTGGCGGGGGCTGTCGATGTACTTGACGCCGCCGCGCAGGTCGGGGGTGTCGGTGCGCTTGAGCTGCGTGAGTTCGGCCTTCCGGACGCCCGTCTCGCGCGCATTGATGTCGATCAGGATGAGTTGTGCCATTTCTTCGAACCGCTTGTACGCCGCGTCCGCGAATTCGACGAATCCCAGCACGTACAACGAGTCCAGCTCGCGGGAGAAGATGTTGAGATACAGCTGCGGGTGGCCGTGTTTCCACTGCAGCAGGCCCGGGTCGAGGAAGGGCATCCGGTATTCGTAGCCGGTGGCGAGGATGATCTCGTCGACCTCGGCCTCGCTGCCGTCGGCGAACACGACGCCGGTCGCGGTCAGGCGTACGACGTCCGGCTTGGCGACGAGGTCGCCGTGCGCGAGGTGGTGCAGGACCTGGGTGTTCATGATCGGGTGGCTGGCCAGCGCGTCGTGGTCCGGTGCGGGCAGCCCGAGCCGGGTCAGGTCGCCGACGAACGCGTCGAGCATCGCGTTGACGTCACTGGACAGCACGAGTCCCTTCGGCGGGTCGAGCTTGCCGGTGAGCAGGGCGTCGGTCGGCAGCCCGGCGATGTGCTTGGGCACGAACCGGTAGCCGCGCCGGACCGACAGGTACGCCGCGTCCGCGTGCCGCGCGGCGTCGCAGGCGATGTCGACCCCCGAGTTGCCGGCCCCGACGATGAGCACTCGCCTGCCGCGGAATTCCAGGCCGTCGCGGAAGGTGGCCGAGTGCCGGACCGTGCCGGTGAAGGTGTCCTGTCCGGGCAACGCGACCTGGTTGGGGTGCCAGGTGACGCCGGGGCAGCAGATGAGCCCGTCGTATTCGCGGACGGTCCCGTCGGACAGCGTCACCCGCCACCGGTCGCCGTCGACCGGTTCGGCGGAGGTCACCTCCGTGCCGAAGCGGACGTGCCGGTACAGGTCGTACTGGCGGCCGAAGTCCCTGATGTAGTCGCGGATCTCGCGCCAGCCGGGATAGTCCGGAAAGTGCGGCGGCATCGGCGCGCCGTAGAAGCCGCTGGTGTACTTGGAGCTGATGAAGTGGCAGCTCTCGTACATCGGGCTGCCCTCGTGGCCGGGGTCCCAGATCCCGCCGAAATCCGGGTTGCGCTCGTACCAGTCGAAGGGGACGCCCTCACGCAGCAGGGTGCGGGCCATGATCATCCCGGAGGGCCCGGCGCCGACGATGCAGTAGCGCCGGGTGTAGGCCGGCCGTTGGTCCGCACGGCGAAGGTCCGGACGGTGCCGGTTGGTCGTTCCGGCCAGCTGGGTGTAGGCGAGCGGGCGCCGGGCCCGCAACCGCAGCGCGGCGACGACACCGGCGACGGCGGTGACGGCGATGAGCAGCGGGACGGCGTTGACGAGGACGTTGTCCGTGCCCGTCAAGGCCGCGTAGTGCACGGACGCCAGGACGAACGCCGTGCCGAGCCCGAGTGCGCCGACGACCGGGGCGATGACGCCGGAGAACGGCCGCCGGTCACCACGGCCGCGGAGGAACACCATGACCGACAGTGCGGTGAACGCCTGGACGAGCACGATCGACAGCGTCCCCATGCCGACCACCGCCGAGGCGATGACCTCGTAGGGGTCCGCACCGGCGAGGCCCATGACGCCGACGACGCCGACCGTGACCGCGGTGACGAGGGCGCTGGCGACGTGGGGGCTCCGGTGCGCCGGGTGGTAGCGGCCGAGCGGTCGCGGGGCCACCTGCTCCCAGCCGAGCGCGAACAGGTACCGGCTCGCGGCGTTGTGCAACGCGATCCACGAAGCGAGGACGCTGGTGCACAGCAGCACCGCGGACGCGTCGAGCAGTGCGCTCCCGCCGTACTGCTGGGCGAGCGTGAAGACCAGGTTCCCCAGGTCCTTGCGGGCTCGCTCCGGCGCCGCGGTGCCGCCCGCTCCGCCGATGACGATCCACGCGGTGAGCACGTAGAAGACGGCTATCGAGATCACCGAGATGTAGAGCGCCCGTGGGATGCTGCGCGCGGGCTCCTTGGTCTCCTCGCCGTAGAGCGCCGCGGACTCGAAGCCCACGAAACTCGTGAAGGCGAACATCAGCGCGATGCCGAGCGAGCCACCGAACAACTGGCCTGCCGAGAAGGATTCCGGCGGGAACGCCGCAGCGCCTCGATGCCCCACGACGAGCACGTCGAGCACGAGGAGGACCGCGAATTCCAGCGCCATGAGAATGCCGAGGAACCGCGCCGACACGTCTGCGCTGCGATGCCCGAACGCCGCCACGACGACGACCCCGATCGCGGTGAACACGCCCCACGGAATGTCCACGCCGGACTGTGCGAAGACCAGCGAGGTGAAGTACCCGAACACCGCGGCCATCCCGACCGTGAGCGACAGGTAGCCCAGCGCCGCGACGTAACCCGTCGCGATGCCGGCCGGTTTGCCGAGTCCGCGGGCGACGAACACGTAGAACGCGCCGTTGTTCACGACGCGCCTGCTCATCGCCGAGTAACCCGCGGCGAAGCACAGCAGAACCGCGGCGGCGACGACGTACGCGGCGGGCAGCGAGATTCCGTTGCCGCGAACCATCGCGAGCGGCGCGTTGCCCGCGATGGCCGCCATCGGGGCCGCCGCGGCGATGACGAGGAACACCACCCGGCGAGTGGACAGGACACGCCGCGCCCGGCCCCCTCCTGTCGTCGTCTCCTCGGCGGTGCCATCGGAGTTCTTCCGTTGCCGACCGGTAGCCATAGGCCTCTGCCCTTCTGTCTGGCGTTCCCCCAGCGGATGAAGTCCGGCGAGCATACGCGGACAATTGGTCACTTGACCAGACTCATTGGTCAAGCGTCCATATTGTCTGGTCGGATGACCTGATACCCGGGATCGTGTGCCAGACTGAGGTCATGAACGCGCAGCCCGTCGAGCCCTTGCCATCGCCGAGCAGGCGGCGCCGCACCCAGCGCGCCACCAGTGAGGAACTCGTCGCGGCGGCCATCCGGGTCATCGGCCGCGAGGGCGTCGCCGCCGCCACCACGCGCAAGATCGCCGAGGAGGCCGGGGTTCCGCTCGGCACCGTCCATTACTGGTTCGCGGGCAAGAACGAACTTCTCGAAGACGTCGTCCGCGAGATCGTCACACGCCTGGAGAAGGCGGTCGCGATGACCGATCGGCCGCAGGGCGGCACCACGGCCGAAGAGCTGCGGGCGGCGCTGGATTCCGCGTGGGCCGAGGTGTCCGGCGACGATCCGGGAATCCAGCTCGGGTACTACGAGCTCACCGCGCTCGCGCTGCGCAACCCGTCGATGCGGGAGCTGGCACGTCTCCAGTACCGCGGCTATCGCGAAATGGCCGCTCGTTCACTCGCCCCCGCCCTCGTCGGGGTCGAACCGCGGCGGGCCGCGGCGATCGCCGAATTCGTGGCGGTCACCTTCGACGGTCTCGCGCTGGCCTGGCTCGCCGACCCGGAGCGCACGCATCCCGAGCAGGTGCTCGACCTCCTGGTCGAGGTCGTCCTCCAAGCACGGGAGACGTGAAGAGCGGCGGGGCCACCGGTTGCGGTGAGGGGCCCGGCAAAGTCCGGTCCGCTC
>NZ_VJWX01000037.1 GCF_007713715.1 Amycolatopsis rhizosphaerae | reverse complement strand
GTGGGAACGCCCTGCGGGGCGGGGCCCGGCGCCGGTGGCGGTGTGCCGTTGCTGCCCGGTGGTTTGCCGTAGTCCTTGCCAGGGGGCTTGCCGTAGTCCTTACCGGGAGGTTTGCCGTGGTTGCCGCCGGGGGGTGCGCCGCCGAAACCGGTCGGGACGGTTCCTCCTCCATTGCCGAGGTAGTAGTTGCCAGGAGGCGGCATGGGCCCGTAGGCCCCGGGATGCACCACGGCGTTGAGCGTTTCCACCATCTTCGCGCGCCCGTTCTCGAGCTGCGTCAGATAAGGGGCGTACTCCGAGGCGATTCGGTTCGCCAGTTCACGTGCACGCTTGTCGTACGCCGCCACCTCCTCACGGACCGTCCGGTCCGGGATGAACTTGCGGCCCAGGTAGGGGTCGATCATGCGTGGGTCCTGGTTCATCGACTTCAGCACGCCGACCTCCATCGAGTACTCGTAGTAGAGCTGTTCCATCTCCGCCTGGGCCTCGCGCATCACCCCGGCGACCCCGTAGAGCGCGACCGAGTTGACGATGGCCGCCTGCTGCCACGCGGTCAGGTAGGCCAGCGTCATACCGACCTTCTCGAGGAAGACCTTCTTGGCACCAGGGGATTCCCAGTGTGCGGCGAGGGCCTGGGTCTGCTCGCGCAACTGGTCCGCCACGCCCTGCAACATCACCGCGACGTTGTTCCACTGCTGGGAACGTTCCTCGGTGGTGCCCGGCTGTTCCCCCATGATCTGCTTGTTGATGACCTCGATGTCCAGACCCCCGAAATCGTAGGATCCGTGGCTCGCTCCGGTGTCGTTCCCGTTCTTCCAGGTGTCGGAGTAGTACCGGGGAAGTGCCGGTGGCCCCTGGTAGGAGGGCTGTTTGCCAATGGCGGGGCTGAAGATGCTCGCGGGATTCGACGGGACGTCGAGGGTTCTGGGATCGAAGCCGAAGTACGGGTCGTTGTCCTGGCCTGCCATGACCGATCACATCCCGCCGAGTGTGCGACGGGTTTCGGCCAGCCGCTGGTCCGCCAGGTCCTTCCAGTCCTTGCCGGTGACCGGATCTGGCTGGGGGCCGATGTAGCGTTCGTTGGTCCGATGCTGATTTTCGTCCTCGGTGTAGTACTCCCGAGTGTGCTGGCCATCGTCGTACTTCGTGGTGACGATGTGCTCGACGGTCTTCTTGCCGGGAATCGCCTTGCCGTTCTCGTCGTACTGGGTGGTGATGGTCTGCTCGTCGGTGACGTCACCGCTCTCGACGGTCTTCGACACGCTCTTCGTCTGGCCTAACGGTTTGCCGTCCCGGTAGGTCGTGGTGGTCGTGGTGCCATCCGGCGTCGTGGTCACCTCGTAGACCGTCTTTCCATTGTTGTCGGTGAGGATTTCGGTGACGCCGTCCGGGGTCGTCACCACGGATCGGATGCCACCGTCGGAGGTTTTGTAGGTCGCCACCGTGGCGCCGGTGAAGGAGGACGCGCTCAGCAGTTGGTCGTCCGCCACGTCGCCTCCGGGCGAACCGGTAGGGGTCTGCGCCATCAGGCTCTCGATCGTCTGCTTCGGATCGATGTAGTACGGAAGGTTGTCCGGTGTGTCCGCGCCCGGCATGGCGAACGCCCATTCACAGGCTTCGAGCATGGACTTGTTGTGGCCGTCCATGTCCTTGTACAGATCACCCAGGATCAGGGCGACCGAGGCGATGGCGGCGATGTTCTGGTCGAGATCGGGAACGCAGGCCGCCATCTCCCCGGTGTTGCGCCAGACCACGCTCGTCAGATCGGCGCCGGGCTCGAAACCGCCGGTGCTCAGCGAGGTGTCCTCCCCGCCACCGCGCAACGCGGTGTTCGCGGACATGTTGTCGCTCTCCAGGTTTCCCCGGATCGTGGCGACGTTCTCGCCGTATCCGGTGAAAGAGGAAGGGTCGGCCTTGAGCGCCTTGCCTTCGGTAGCCCAGTCGGCGATCGGGACCGTCGGTTCCGGATCTTTTGCCCCCATACCGTTCCTCCCGTAGGGTTTCGCGCTTGACCGCGGAGGCCGGCTCGGGCCGGCCGGCCTCCGCATCTTCAACCAACCATCACGTGTCAACCCCCCGGCGGAACTACTCGTCGGCGGGCAGGTGCGCGAGCTGGACCAGCCGTGAACCGCCGGACCGGGTGATCAGCCAGCCGCGGCCCGCGGGCAGCGGCCGGGCCTTGAGATTGCCCAGCAACGGCCCTTCCTCCGGACTGCCCGACAGCAGGATGCCCGGCGAGGCCAGATCGCGGATGCGGGACAGCACCGGGTCGTACAGCGCCCGCCCGGCGCCGCCGGTGCGGCGGGTGACCACCAGGTGCAGTCCGATGTCGCGGCCCTGCGTCATGAACTCCAGCAGTGGCACCAGCGGATTGTCGTGCGGGTTCGGCGCGACCAGGTCGTAGTCGTCGATCAGGACGAACAGTTCCGGGCCGCTCCACCAACTGCGGGTGCGCAGTTGTTCCGGCGTGATATCGCCTCCGGGGAGCCGTTTGGTCATCGCGTCGATGGTGAGACGCACCATTTCCTGCACGGTTCCGCTCGTGGTCGCATAGCCGACGAGATATTCGTCGGGCACCAGGCCGAGCAGGCTGCGGCGGAAGTCGATCAGCGCGAGCTGCACGTCGTCCGGCCGGTACCGGGTCATGAGGCCGCGCGCCAGCGCGCGCAGGAACGAACTCTTGCCGGATTCGACGTCGCCCAGCAGGAGCAGATGCGGTTCCGCGGTGAAGTCGAGCCGCACCGGTCGCAGGTCGGTTTCCGAGATCCCGACCGGGATGCCCTGCTCGTCCGGTGCGGGCAGTTCGGCATAGGGCAGTTCGGCGGGCAGCAGCCGCACCGCCGGTGCGGTCCGGCCCGGCCACGCGGCGTTGACCGCGGCGACGAACCGGCGGACCCCTTCGGTGAGGTCTTCGTCCGTGGACCTGTCGTCGATGCGCGGCACCCCGGCGAGGAACTGCATGCCGTCCGGGGCCAGGCCGCGGCCGGGAGCCTGCTCGGGCACGCTCGCCGCCTGGCGCCGTCCGATGACCGAGTCCAGCGGGTCACCCAGCCGCAGTTCCAGCCTGCTACCGAACATGTCGCGCACGCTCGTCCGCAGATCCATCCACCGGTTGGCACCGGCGATCACGTGCACCCCGAACGCGAGACCCCGGTTGACCAGTTCGGTCACGCCGGGTTCCAGGTCTTCGAACTCGGTGCGCAGCGTGCCCCAGCCGTCCACGACGACGAACAGGTCGCCGAACCGGTCTTCGGGGAACCGGCCCTCCCGCAGCAGACGGCGATAGGTGGCCATGCTGTCGATACCGTGCTCGGCGAAACGCTGCTCCCGTTCGGCGAGCAGGGTGAGGGACTCGGCGACGCTGCGCCGGACCTGGTCGATCTCCCGGCGCGTCGCCACCCCACCGACATGGGCGAGGTCACGCAGCGCGGTGAGGCTACCGCCGCCGAAATCGAGGCAGAAGAACTGCACTTCGGCCGGGGTGTGCGTGAGCGCGAGACTGCCGAGGACGGTGCGGATCAGGGTGCTCTTGCCGCTGTGCGGGCCGCCGACCACGGCGAGGTTGCCGCCCGCGCCGGAAAGGTCCACCCAGCACACGTCGCGGCGCTGCTCGACGGGGCGGTCGATGATGCCGGCGGCGGCCTGCAGCGCACCGCGGCGCTCGGTGGCCTCGGTGGTCAGGCCCCGCTCGGGATCGGTCACCAGCGGGGACAGCAACTGGTCGAGCGTGGGCGGTTCGGCCAGCGGCGGCAGCCACACCTGGTGCGCGGGCCGCCCCTGTCCCTCCAGCCGCGCGACGAGCACGTCCATCAGCGTCTCACCGAGCTCTTCGGTGTCACCGGGGTCCGAGGGGTCCGGCATGGCGATTTCGTCGGTCAGCCGCGGCTTCAGGTACCGCGTCGAGTAGTCCTGGACGGGATCGATGTGCCGTCCCTCTTCGTCGGTGACCTGGATGGCGCCCTTGCGCTGCACCCCGGAGACGTAGGCCGCCTTGAAACGGACGAGGTCCTCGGTGCCGAACCGCAGGAAGCCGTTCCCCGGCGAGCGGGGCAGCTGGAAGGCGTCCGGCGAGCCGAGCACGACACGGCTCTCCATGGCGGAGAAGGTCCGCAGCCCGATCCGGTACGACAGGTGCGAGTCCAGTCCCCGCAGCCTGCCCTCGTCGAGCCGCTGCGAGGCGAGCAGCAGGTGCACGCCGAGGGAACGGCCGACCCGTCCGATCTGGACGAACATGTCGATGAAGTCGGGCCGTGCG
This sequence comes from Amycolatopsis rhizosphaerae, assembly GCF_007713715.1. GTDB lineage: Bacteria > Actinomycetota > Actinomycetes > Mycobacteriales > Pseudonocardiaceae > Amycolatopsis_E > Amycolatopsis_E rhizosphaerae. The sequence continues at coordinate 23,619 of NZ_VJWX01000037.1, read as the reverse complement.
GTGAGCAGTTCGGAGAACTCGTCGACGATGACCAGCAGCGCGGGCAGTGGGTCGAGAGGCGCACCCGCGGCACGGGCGCGCTCGTAGTCGCGCTGCGAGCCGTAGTTGCCCGCCTTGCGCAGCAGTTCCTGCCTGCGCAGCAGTTCACCGCCGATGGCGTCGAGCATGCGGTCCACCAGGTGCAGTTCGTCGGCGAGGTTGGTGATCACCGCGCTGGTGTGCGGCAGCCGGTCGAGCTTGGTGAAGGTCGCGCCGCCCTTGAAATCGACGAGGACGAAGTTGAGGATCTCCGAATCGTGGGTGACCGCCAGTGCCAGCACCAGGGTGCGCAGCAGTTCGGACTTGCCGGAGCCGGTGGCCCCGACCAGCAGGCCGTGCGGGCCCATCCCGTCCTGTGCGGACTCCTTGAGGTCCAGCTCCATCGGCCTGCCGTCGGCGGTGATCCCGATCGGTACGCGCAGCCGGTCCCGGTTGGACCGCGCCACCCAGGAGGCCGTGAGATCGAACTCGTACGGGTCGCCAAGGTTGAGCAGTTCGGTCAGTTCCAGGGAATGGGACAGCGGTTGTTCCCCGTTGGAAACGGCCGACAGCCGCATCGGCGCCAGCGTGCGCGCCAGCCCGCGGATGTCCTCGGTCGAGAGTTCGTCGGCGAGGCCGATGGTGCCCTCACCGTCCACGGTCCGGCTGGTCAGACCGCCGTCGGCGGCGATGTCGAGTACCAGGGTGCCGGAATCCAGCAGCCTCGGCGGCTGTCCGGTCAGGTCGATGAGCGTGACGCCCTCCACGCCGCCCTCGATCATCAGGTGCTGCGAGCCGGTGGTGTCCCCGCCGTCGACGAAGACCACCAGGTGCGTGGTCCCTTCGATCGGCGTCGTACCGGGATTGAACCGGGGCCGGTTCGCCAGTACGTCGTCGAGGATCGCCTCCAGCGCGGTCACGCTCGTGGTCACCAGCCGGATCTGGCCGACCGCGTCGGTCTTACCGGGATGCAGGGCGTGCGGCAGCCATTTGGCCCATTCCCATTCCTCCCTTTCGCGCACGCAGAATCCGGCGAGCACGTCGCCGGGGGCGTGGAACGTGGCCAGCTGCGCCACCATCGCGCGGGCCAGCGCGCGGCCGCGTTCCCGGTCGCCGGTCAGGTAGATCCGCGAGAACCCGCGCAGCGCCACCGCCACCGGGAGATCCGGCACCGTGGAGTAGGAGGTGACGAACTTGCGCAACGCCATCGCGCACAGCGGTTCCAGTTCGTCGATGGGCTTGGTCTGCGGCGGCACCAGCGGGGTGGCCAGTTCCTGGGAGCCGAGACCGATCCGGATGACCGTGTAGTCCCAGTCCGCGGGCCTGCGTTCCCACACGCGCGCGCTCTGCGCGGTGGACCACAGCTGCCCCGGGGCGGGATGCCGGTAGAACATGGCGCGCCGCTGTTGGTCGATGGTGTCGCGAACCTGGGCGCGCAGCTGCGACAGCCGGCGCATGTAGCGCCGTCGCTGCGCAATCATTTCCTGCTTGCCCGCGCCCTGTCCACCCTGGCTGATGATCTGGTACAGGATCATGCCGAGCACCGCGACGCCGTAGAGCCCGCCCGCCACGTACATGAGCGGGCCGGAGCGGCCCGCGCCGATCAGCAGGGCCATGCCGCCGGTGCCGGCGAGCATCGGCAGGATCATCAGCACCCGCGTCCAGCTTTTACCCGCGGGGGGCGGGTTTTCCGGTGGCGGGTCGAGCACCACGTCGCCGGAGGGCAGCTCGGGCGCTGGTTGCCGAGCGGGCCGTTTGACTATGATCGTTCCCAAGATCGAACCTCCCGAGCACCCGGGGCGTGGGCATCGCGCTTCCCGTCAACCCGGTGCCACGTTTTCACGGATACACTCCCGGCCGGACCCAAGTCCACTTTGGAGGTAGGGGAAATGACTTCGGCGATGGGCACCACGCTGGCGAAGGTAACCATAACCACTCCCCGGCGCGGTTTGGACGTCGCGCTCCCGGAGAACGTTCCGGTCGCCGAACTGCTGCCCTACATCCTGCGCCACGCCGGCGAGGACGCCGCCGACAACGGCGAGCGGCACGGTGGCTGGTCGTTGCGCCGTCCCACCGGCGACCGCCTGGACCCGAGGCAGACGCTCGGCGCGCAGGAGGTGCGTGACGGCGAGATGCTGCACCTGGTGCCCGGACCGGTGGAATGGCCGGAGATCGAGTACGACGATCTCGTCGAGGCGATCGCCAGCGGGGCACGCCGGTACGGCCGCAGCTGGGGCCGGGCGGCGACCCGGCGGGCCGGGCTCGCGATGTGCGCGGTGCTGCTGTGCGTTGGCAGCCTGGCCTCGCTGTTGTTCGAACCACCATGGCCGGAACCCGGGCTGATCATGCTGGCGTTCGCGGTGGTGCTGACCGCCTCCGGCATCGTGACCGCGCGGACCGTGCCGGACGCCAGGGCGGGCGCGGTGTTCGCGGGCTGTGCCCTGCCGTACGCCTTCCTCGGCGGCCTGCTGCCCACCGCGCCCGCGCACGCGAGCCTGTTCGCCCCTGGCGCACCGCAACTTCTGCTGGGCATGGTGTCGCTGCTGGTCTTCGGCATCATCGGCTATCTCGGAATCGGCGCACTGAGCCGGATCTTCGTCGCCGCGATCGGCACCGGAACGCTCGGGGCGCTCGGTGCGCTGTGCGGCACCGGACTGGCTCCCGACGCCGCCGCCTCGCTGGTGCTCACGGCCGGGATCGGCCTGCTGCCCGCCTATCCCTGGCTCGGCATCCGGCTCGGCAGACTGCCGCTGCCCACGCTGCCGCAGCGCTCCGCGGATCTGCTCAACGACGAACCACAGCCGCCCGCACCGCTGGTCTTCGACGGCGCCGCCCGTGCCGACGAGATCCTTTCCGGACTGATCACCGGCACCGCGATCACCAGCGCGTTCTCCGCGGTCTTCCTGGTCACGCATGGCGGAGGCGCCCGCCTGACCATGCTGGTCCTGGCCGCCGCGGCACTGCTGCTGCGGGCGCGGTTGTTCCCCGTGCCCCGGCACCGCATTCCGCTGCTGGCCGCCGGGCTGTCGATTTCCCTGCTGCTGGCCCGCTGGTGTCTCGGCACCGCTTCGGACAACATCGGGCGGGCGCTGTTCCTGCTGGCACTGGCGATGATCGCGTTGCTGGTCGCGGCGTCCGGCATGGTCTACTCCGAAAAGAACCCCTCGCCCTGGTTCGGCCGGATCGCCGACATCGTGGACGTGCTGGCCATCGTGGCCCTGATCCCGTTCGCCGGGTACGTCACCGGCTTCTTCGCTTACGTCCAGGGCCTGATGGCCTCGATCGGCTGAGGGACACCGCGTGCCTACTCGACGTGATCAACTGCAGGCCTACCAGTTCATGATGCAGCGGGTGACCTCCGCGCTCATCGTGCACGAAACCGATCCGGAACTCACCCCGCTGCGCCGCGGCCTCGGCGCGGTGTTCGCCGGCCTGATGATCGCGGTACTGGTCGCCGCGGGCTTCGGCGTCTACGGGGTGTTCACCGGCGTGGGCGGGACGTCGTGGCAGGCCGAGGGCTCGATCGTCATCGAGCGCGAGACCGGGGCGACCTATGTGTACCGTGGCGGCCAGTTGCAACCGGTGCTCAACTATGCCTCCGCCCGGCTGATCAGCACGGGCCAGAACCCGGGGCCGTACCGGGTCGCGGGCGAGGATCTGAAGGGTATTCCCCGCCGTCCCCCGGTCGGCATCGCCGGGGCGCCCGACTCGTTGCCCGGTACGGACCGCATCGCAGGCGCCCCGTGGACGATGTGCTCGGTGTTGGGCAGCAACCAGGCCGGTGCGGGAATGACCACGACGACGTTGCTGGTGGGACGATCCCTTCCGGACGGCAGCCCACTGGGTCAGCGAGCGATCCTCGTGCGCGACTTCACCGACGGCACGCTGTACCTGATCTGGAACAACCACCGCTTCCGGATTACCGACCCGACCGTTCTCCGCTCCGTTTTCGGGGCGGAGGCGGCCGTCGTCGACGCGGGCACGGCCTGGGTGAACGGACTGCCCTCGGGCCCGGATCTCGGCCCCATCGACGTGCCCGGCCGGGGTGGGACGTCCACTGTGCTCAGCGGATTCACCGTCGGCGATATCGTCTACCACCCGCTGGCCAGGGGAGTGCAGTACTACCTGGTCCGCACCGACGGGCTGGCGCCGCTGACCGAGCTGCAGATGCGCATTCTGAGCGGCCAGTATTCAGTGCAGCTCAAGGAGATCACCGCTTCGGTGGCGAATGCCGCGCCGAGCAGTCAGGCCCTGCCTCCGGTACGGGGCGACGCCGCGCCCCCGGCCGTGACGCCGGAACTCGCGGTCGTTCCCGGGCAGGGACACGCGGCGTTGTGCGCGCAGACCGCCGATGCCCGTACCGCACCGGTGATTTCCGTCGGGGGTGACGCTTCCGTACTGTCCGCCGCGATCGAGACCAGCAGGGAAACCGGTACCGGCACCCGGCTCGCCGACCGCGTTCTGGTCCCGCCGGGCGAGGTGGCGGTGGTGCGGGTGCTGCCCTCCGACGCCGCCGGGACCGGCGCGCTGAATCTCGTCACCGATGAGGGCCTGCGCTTTCCTGTTCCTTCGGACACCGTGCTCACGCAACTCGGCTATTCGGTCGCGCGGGCGGTTCCCATGCCGGCCGCACTGGTCCAGCGCATCCCCGAAGGGCCGACGCTCGACCCGGCCGCGGCGATGAAGGCCGCACCCGCACTCCCGTAGCACTCCCGCGCCCGAACCGGAACAGCGCGCCCTGAGCTGGACTTTCCCCTGGGACGACGGCGATGCGATCCGACGGAGAGCTGTCAGCGGGGCTGCTTAGCCTGAGGGGAAACGTACCTTCGACACGGGGGTGGCCGGGCATGGCTCTTCCTTTGAAGCTGACACCGGATCAGGTCGACAGGCTCGCGAACCTGATTTCCGAAAAGAGAACCGAAGCGGAAGGGATCGTTCGCGGCATCTACACCAGTTACCAGGATGTCGTGGGCAGCAGCTGGATGGGTGGTGCCGCCTCGGCGGCGCTGGGCAAGCAGGACGAGTTCATGGGGGTGTGGTCCCGGCTCGGCCGGATCCTCGACGATCTGCAGTCCGGCGTCATCGGCAGCAAGAACCTCCTGACGGCACAGGACGACGACGACCGCTCGAAGATCAACCAGATCTCGGCCGACGCCGGGGGTTCCGGCATGAACTTCGCCCGCCTGTAACGGATTTCCAAGAAAGATCCAGACCAACACCACAGTTAGGGGATGCGCCATGACCGGGACCCTGCGTTACGACCGAACCGTCGGCGACACCGGTACCACCCACATGAGCAAGGGGAACGACCTCATCCAGTTGTTCGAAGATCTCAAGAAGCAGGCCAAGAACATCCTGGCCGACGACTGGTTGGGCGCCGCCGCGGAAGCATTCGACACCGCCCAGCAGAGGTGGAACGCCGAAGCGCAGCCGCTGGGCGACGCGCACGTGCGGGCGGGACACGCGGCCACCCAGGCCGCGCAGAACGCGTTCGACACCGACAACCGCGTGCGCGGCCTGTTCCACGTCTGAAACCGGTTTCGCACAGCCGGTTCCGGAGCATCATGCCCCGGAACCGGCTCTTCGTACGCTCTTTCGTCACGGGGGACCGCTGTGTGTCGTGAGGGATATCTAGATCTTCCGTTTCGGGAGATCGGCGAACAGTTCCACCGGGGGTTCGGGCCGCTCGTCTTCGGGCCGGTCCTGTGGTACGGGCGCGAGGCCGGTGCGCCAGCGGCGGCGCCGTCCTCGCGGTCCGAACAGGACGATCGCGGCCAGGAGCGCCACCATGGCGAGACCGGCGGCGGCGAGACCGAACGCCCAGTCCTGACCGTGCTGCTCGGCGGCCTCTCGGGCGCGCACCTCGGGGCTGACGACGATCGGCGCGGCGGGCGGCAGTTGCTCGGGGTTTCCGGCGACGACTTCGTCGGAGACCGCGTGGACCGGGCTGACGATCCCGTGCCCGTAACCGGTGCTTCCGGTGCCTTCCGGGGCGGGCGTCGCGGTGGCCAGCAGGCGGCGTGCGATGTCTACAGCGGACAGTTGCGGGCGGTAGGCGCGGGTGAGGGCGACCGTTCCGGCGACGTAGGCGGTGGCGAACGCGGTGCCGGAGGCGCTGCCGAGGCCGTTGACGGGGTAGGTGGTGACCACATTCGCGCCCGGCGCGACCAGATCGACCCGGCTGGGCCGCGAGTTCTGGGCCAGCAGCCCGTTTTCGCCGATCGCCCCGACGCCCAGCACACCGTCGTAACCAGCGGGGTAGGGAACGAGGCCGGGAGTCTCGTTCGTACTGGTCTCGCCGACGGCGGCGACCACCACGATGTCGTGGTCGAGGGCACGGCGCACCGCCTGGCGCAGCACATCGGCATCCTGATACGTGATCGTCGGAACCGCGATCACGCTCGCGCGGTGATCGACGGCCCAGTTGATGCCCGCGGCAAGGGTTTCCGGAGCGACGGTGTCCTTGGGGTTGCGTCCGGACGGGTATGCGTCACCGGCCACATTGGCCGCGAGGATCTGCACATCCGGTGCCATACCGTGGAATCCGACGGTCTCGGTCCGCTGGGCGGCGATGATTCCGCTCACGCCGGTGCCGACGCCGAGACAGTCACCGCTGCCGCCGCCGGTTTGCCGTCCACCGGGGAAGACGTCGGCTCGCTCGGCGATATGCCCGGCCAGCAGAGGGTTGTCGGTGATTCCGGTGCTCACCACCGCGACCCGCTGCCCGGCTCCGGTGCTCAACGGCCACACCTGCTCGGCGGCCAGGAGTCGTTGCGACCAGGGAACGGGAACGACAACGCCGCCCGGGCCGCCACATTGCTGGGCCGACGCGGTGGGCGTCTCGAAGGCGACAACGGTGGAAAACGTTGTGACAGTGAGGAGTGCGGCCACGAGGCGTTTCGGGTACACGGCGGCGATCGTAGCCGAGTGGGCGCTGCCGATGGCAGTGCCTCGGGAGATCCCGGTGAAAAATCTTCGGTAGGAGGGTGATGGTGGAGTTTTCGGCGTCGTCGGAGGTTTCTTCGCAGGCCGTCAATCCGGTGTTCCAGGACATGCTGGAGCAGTTGAGAAAGACGGCACGGTCCATTCCGGAGACCCAGCGGCGGATGATGGCGGTCACCGGGGTGGCCTGGTCTCCGGACCGGATGGTGAAGGCCGTGGTGGGACCTCGCGGTCAGCTCGTCGATCTGGAGATTGATCCCCGGGTGTTCCGGCGCCCGGACGCGGCGCAGTTGCGCGCCACCATTCTTGCCGCTTCGACCGCCGCCGTCGGCGAGGTGACCGCCCGGATGCGGGAGATCATGGAGGAGCAGTTCCCGCCGGAGTTCGCCGAACTGCGCGACGGGTTGCTGCCCGAACGAACTGGTGCGGCGGCCAATCCCTACCGCCCGGATGCCGAAATCTACGCCGAACGGAAGGAACAGCGATGAGCGGTTACGTGGAACTGACCCACGGCTCTGGCGAGGCCAAGTCCGTGGGCGAGCGTCTCGGCACGGCCGGTTCCGACTTCGCGGACGCGGCCGAGCAGGCCAAAAAGGAGCACGACAACCTGGCCACCCTGGCGACCTTCGGGGACGACAAACTGGGACACCAGTTCATGGCCAATCTCGGGGACGCCCCCGACAAGCTGTTCGACGCCATGGAGAAGCTGGGACAGCAACTGCACACGATCTCGACCCAGCTTCGCCAGGGTGTCGACATGCAGGAGCAGAGCGACCGGGAAAACTTCCTGAGGGTCAACAGGATTCACGTCTGACCGGCGTATTTCCGGTCAGGTCCGACATGATGTCTGCGGAGGTAATCGGTGACTGATCCCTTGGACGGGCCCGTCGATACCTTCGCGACGGCCATGGTCTCCTTCGCCAAGGATGTGGACGGCTACATCCGCGAGGTGAACGACTGGATCGGCGTCACCGTGATCCCGCCGTTGATGGAAGCGACGGTGAACGGCCTGTTCGGTGACTACCCGAAGGCGGACATCGGCAAGCTCACGCAGGTCGTCGACCTGATGTCGCGGCATCAGGACGACACCTACGAATTCCAGTCGACGACCGGAAAACTGGCGGAGACGATCCAGGCCGGCTATCACGGCGGTGCGGCCGACGAGTTCGGCCTGATGATGTCGGAGTTCGCGGCCTCGGTACTCAGTCTCGGTGCTTCCGCGGGCAGCATTTCGCAGGGGATGTCGCAGTATCTGCAGAGCGTGGTGCTGACGAAGAACAGCTATCAGGGCAACCTGGTGGCGATGTCCTTCGAGGTGGTCTTCTCCCTGGCCCGCGCGGGGATGTCGCTCGGGGAGTCGCTGCTGGAGATTCCGGTGGTACTGACCGCCACCGGCGTCGTACTCCGCAGGCTGTTCGCCCAGGCCCTGAAAAGGGTCGCCGAAATCACCATCCGCGACCTCACGAAGGCGTTCACCTGGGATGCGGCCAAGATGGCGGCGGGGCGGGCGCTCACCGGCCTCGGACATATGGCCACCGGTCTTGGCCACCTCGGGATGGATGCGGGCCGGGCCGCCGCGGTGGGTTTGATGCATCTGCCGCAGCACCTTCGGCCTTCCGCGATCGTGGGCCGGGCCATGTCGGGCGAGGTCCAGAAGGGACTGATTCGCGAGGCGATCACCAACGGTCTGTCCCGGGAAGCCATCCAGGCACTGAAGAGCCGGGTGGTGACGCGGGAGATCGCGGAGCAGATTACGACGCGGTTGAGCGGCAAGGCCGTGACCGCGGGAACGCGCGTTCCGGACGAACTGCGATCGGTGATCACCGCCGCGACCGAGCACGCGTTCGAGGAGGGTGGCGTCACAGTCCGGGGGGTCCTCGGCAAGAGGGTCGCCGGCTATACCCTCTTCGGTGGTGGAATCGGCGCGGCGGTGGACCTGGGCGCGCAGGGGATGACCTGGTACCAGACCGGCGGCGCCTACCACATCAATCTGCTCAACACCGGGGCCTCCGCCGTCGGTGCCGGGCTCGGCGGTTCCACCCTCGGTTTCGCCACCACGCTGCGGGGTTCCATGGTGACCGGCGCGGTCGGCGGTGTGCTCGGCCAAGTCGGTTCGGGGGAGATCGGTCAGTTCAGCGAGGTTTTCGACCCGGCGGCCAGGTCTGCTCGTGGTGGTAGCAGTGACAACCCGCTCGGCTGGGACGTGCTGAAGGACGCCGCCTGGGGTGGTGCCGTCGGCGGGCTTCACGCAAAGACCACCGGCGAGACCGGCTGGTCCGACGTCCGGCTCGCCGCCTCCGAGCTCAGGGTGGCCGTGCGGGATCTCCCCGAAATCGTCCAACGGGATCTCGGGCGGTTCATCTCACCGTCCCCGACGGTGACTCCCACCATCGGCGGCAACGCGGCCCCGGTTTCCGGTGAGACGACGCGCGTCACACCCGGCACGCAAGACGGTGGTTCCACGATCAACGGACGCGCCGGTTCGACCGTTCGGGAAGGTTCGACGACCCCGAGTGCGGAGGAACCCCAGGGCCGGTCGGGAAGCGAGAACTTCTCGTCACGCACCCGATCCTCGTCCGATACCGGCGAGACGACGCGGGGCAAGGCGGAGCCGTCTGCGGAAACCGCTTCCGGACAAAAGGAAACGGCACCGTCCCGGAGGCCTGCGGCTACCGCGGTTGCCGGTGGCAGTGCCGGTACCGATGGCAGGCCCGCGCACGCCACGGGCGAGGCGTCGACCGGTACGCGCGGGGATGCCCCGGAGCGCGAGCACACTTCCACCACCCGGACCGGCGAGCACCGCGCCGAGAACACCTCAGGCGGGTCCACTTCGGACGGCATCAGGGTCACCGACCGGCGGAGCTCGGCGGACGCGGTCCAGGGCATCGGCGAACACTCTTCCGGCACGGCGGTCCAGAACGAGAGCCGACACCAGACGCACGGCGAGACCGGCACCGACGGCCACCGGCCGGGCGAGGCGACCACGTCCCGCGACGAGGTCAAGGTCAGCGATCACCGCGCCTCCGCGGCCGACCCCCGGCACCGGTTCGGTCCCGAAGAGCCGCCGGCGCGGACGACGCGCTGGCCGGACGCGGCGCGGGACGTCGCGGTGCAGGGACTGAGGGAGTTCCGGCAGACCGGCCACCTCACCGTCGACCGGGAGAGCGGGGTGTTCACCCTGACCTCAGCCGACGGGCAGACGGTGCAGGTCACGCTCACCCTCGACGACAACCTGCCCGCCGGGACCTATGAGGTCCGCCCAGGACACTTTGACCTCACCACCCAGACCACCCCGGCGGAGATCCGGATCGCCACCGAGGTGTCGGCGGACATCACCGAACTGAGCGGAACCGGCCGCCACATGATGGGGCAGGCGCTCGACTTCCTGTTCACGCATTCCCCGGTGGTCGAACCCGGGTCGGTGTCCGCCGTGCACGGGCATACCGCTCCGCCGCGGGGTGCGGCGGAGCCGCAACGCGAAGGGACCATCTGGCGGTCGCTGCCGCGTCGCATCCCGGTCATCGAGGGCGCCGTGGTCGCCGAAGGCACCACCGACCATGGCCAGGCCCTCCGGGATGCGGTGGACCGTCGCCGGGAGGAACCGAGGCCGGACAGTACCGCCCTCCCGGACCGCCGCCGGGTCGTCGCGATCACCGGGGACCCCGCGGAAGGCATGGTGCTGGCCCAGTTCGAGGACGGCAGCCGGATCGCGGTCGGCATCGGCGTCGATCCCCGGGTCACGCCGGGACATGTGGTGGTCGATGCCGGGTGGTGGCTGGCCGATGCCGACGGTACGTCGCACCAGGTCGCCGAGGCGGGCATCCTGATCGGCGAGGGCGCCACTCCCGCCGAACTGGACCGGCTGCTCGACGCCGGTCTGCGCGCGCTGGCCGACGGTCTGCCGGGCCATGGCCAGCCGCACCGCCTCCTCGATCCCGAGCATCTCGCGCGCACGCCGCCGGAGCCGATCAACGGCGAGATCACCGTCCGCCAGGAGACCGCGGACCACAGTGCCGAGGTGACCGGCGACGTCGAGAACTACCTGCGTGGTCTGGACACTCGGGTGACGCCGGTTTCCGTGACGACCCCGTCCACGCCCGCGCTGGGTGACTTCGTGCCGTTGCGGCGCACCGACGGGGAGATCCCGCACCTCCCGTCGAGTGTCGAGGTCGGTGAGCATTCGGTCCGCCTCCACTACGACGATGTGACTGTCGACGCGGTGGTGATCGTGGAGGCGGACCGGCCCGCCGGTACCTACCAGGTCATGCCGCCCCGGGTGGACGAGCGCGGGGTGCAGGTCACGCCCGCGCAGCTCCGGCTGTCCGGGCAGGTGCCCGAGGATCCGGTGCAGCAGCGGTTCCTGACCCGGCTGCTCACCCGGCAGGCGCTCGGCGATCTGCACGCGTCGATCCAGGGTATGGGCACGCTGACGGACGGCACTGTCGCGCTCCGCCTGGATCCGGCCGTGGCCGCGGTCCGGCTGGTGCTGGCGGACAACGTGCCCGGTGCCGACGTGGTGGCGGACCCGTTCGCCGCCGAGGCCGGGCAACCCGGGGACGCGCGGCGCTTCTCGATCCGGCTGCCCGACGCGGAGACCTTCCGGGCCGACGCGGAAACGGTGCTGACCGCGCTGACCGACAGCGGACTGCGCCTGGATTCCACCGCACTGGCGTGGGACACCGGAGATCCGGGGATCGTCACCGCCTGGGTCGATCCGAACAGCGGGCACACCATGGTCGTCCGCCTCGAAACGCCCGAAGCGACGACTGCCCGGCAGCACGCCGCGGGGCTCGAGGGACGGCCACGGCGTGAGGTTCTCGACGGGGTCCTGCCGCCCCAGGACACCGAGAACATCCGGCTGCCGGAAACGACCCGGCCCAACGGCTGGGAGGCGCCCCACGTGGCCGCGGACCCGGAGCGCCCGGGGCAGGAGAGGATCGTCCTCCGGGACCGGACACTGGACGAGATCGTCGCGGCGTACGGCCCGGAGGGCACCGGACGGCTGCGGATAGCCGAAGCCTGGACGGGTGAGAATCCGCATCTCGCGATCCTGGATCTCGTCAACGACGTGGCCTTCCGGCCGGACGTGGCGGTTCGCACGGAAAGCGGGTTGTGGATCGCACGGGGTGAACGGCGGGGCGTGGTCATCGACGTGGTGATCAGCCCGGACGGCATCATCGAGACGGCCAGGCCCGTGCCGGGCCCGCATGTCGACACGGTGGCCCGCGACCCCGGCGTGACGGTTCCCGACTCCGCGGACCCGGGCGGCATGCGACAGTCCGATCCGGAACCGGTGCCGTCGTCCGTACCACCGCGCGCGACGGCCGCGCTCACCGACGTGGCGGCCACCGTCGACGGAGCGGCGGTGGTCCCCGACGCCGGCGAGACGCGGAGTTACACGCTCACGGTCCCGGCCGACGGCTACGCCCGTCACGCACAGGGTGTGCTCGATGAACTGGCACGCCGTGGTTTCGAGTTCACCGGCGTCGACATCGCCTGGGGCCGCGGCGACGAGCACGGCTGGGTCACCACGTGGACCGAGCCCGGCACCGGGGAGACCATGGTGGTCCGGGTCACCACGGAGGAAGCCGCCGCCGTCGTGCGCGAACTCGCGGAAGTGGACCGCAGGCTCGCCGAAACCCCGCGTGCCCGGCACCTCGAACGGCGCTGGCTCGGCGCGCTCCGCGACCAGATCCTCGCGCGGACCCCGGTTCCGGAGGGCGCGGACCGCCTGCGGATGCCGGACCCCGGCGCGCCTCGCGAGGGCGTCACGACGCCGGAAAACTCGACGGTCCGGCACGTGCTCGACCTGTCCCGGCAGGCGTTTACCGGGGAGCCGGGACAGACGCCGCACGAATCCCCCGAGGGCCTGCAGGCGCTGCGGGACGCGTTGCCCCCCGTGGGGACGATCAATGTCACGACGGGGGATCTCGAACCCCTCCGCGTCTTCGCCGCGGACAGCTTCGAGGACTTCACCGAAGAAGTGACCCTCGTGCCATTCGTGGAAGGCGCGCACTACCAGGTGGTCAACGACCGGGGTGAGCCGGTCGCGATGGTGAGCCTGCATCGGGAGATACAGGACCTCGCGCAGCGGCTGTGGGCGTTCGACCGGCTCGGCCGCGAGAATTTCCAGCAGTTCCACCTCACCGAGGTTTATGGCGTGGGTATGGCCGAGACGCCCACAGGCGGCGTGGGCGTGCTGGTCACCGAGTTCGCGCCGGGCAGCACACTGTCCGAACTGGCCGAACGTGCCGCCGGGGCGCCCGACGAGGAGTGGCCACACCATGTCGACACGATCCTGCGATTCCTGACCAAGGCGGCGAAGGCCTTCGCCGAGTTGCACGTCTTCACCCGGGACCTGACCGGTGCCGAAGGGCCCGCCGGGGCATTCTGGGTGGAGACGGCGGCGGAGTTCGCGCGGCAGGTACACGCGGCGGCGGTCGCCGACGGCCGCACTGAGCTGATCCCCGGCGATCTGCTGCCCGCGCTCGACCGGCTCGCGCAGACGGCCGTGCAACTGCCCAGCGGCTGGGCCGCCGCACTGCACGGAGATGCGCACGGCGAAAACCTGCGCTACTACCGGGATCCGGTGACCGGACACGAGCGCGTCACGCTGCTGGACCTCACCCGCCTGCCGCAGTCGCTCGACGCGAATGGCACTCCGACGGGGGTTATGACCAGCACCTTCGAGGTCAATTCCTTTGCGGGCACGCTGCGGTTCGGGCTCGGTGAGCTCGGATATCTGGCCGACGATCTCGCGGGTCACTTCACGCACGCCTACGAGACCGCGGTCCGGGGTGTGGCGGCCGAAGGCCGGTCTCCCAGCTTCGAGATCTTCCAGACCGCCCAGGACCTGGTGACGTCCTACCGCGATCTGGCGAACCACCCCGGCGACGCCACGCGGGAACAGGTCGTGGCGGGACATGCCGAGACGTTGCGCCGTCTGCTGGGTCTGGACCCCCACCCGACTCCGCTGGGCCGGGAGCACCCGGATATGGCGAACCACCCGGAACGGCCGCCGCTGGCGGGAATTTGGCCGCAGGACGCTTCCGTCACCCACATTCTCGCCGGGGACGAGAACGGGGGTGGACACCGCAGCGGCACGGGCAAGCCTGATCCTGCTGGCGCGGCAACGGATTCCGGTGTCCAGGGAGGAGCACCGGATGCCGTGGTCCCTGATGGACGCGATGGATCTGCCCCGGTCGGCGCTGACCCGGCTGCCGGTGCGGTAACCGGTACCACCACAACCACCACGACACCGGAACCCACCCGGTCCTCCTGGTTCGCCGGGATCTTCCGCGAGAGCGCGCCTCTGCGTTTCGCCGCCGAGGCCGCGGCGGCGACCATGGACGGCACCCGCGAGAATCTCGCGCGGGCCAACGCCGACTACACGGACGCGCTCAGGGCGCTCGACCAAGACGACCGGCATCTGCCCTGGGCGGCCCAGCGGCTCGCCGAGCTGACGGGACTGCCCGCGGCCCACGGAATGATCGTCGACGCCCTCGCGGACGTCTACCGGCTGACCCCGCCGGAAGTGCGGGCCATCGTCCTCGAACCCCGCGCCGTGGTGGGCGGCGGGGTGGTGGGCCCGCCACCGGATCTGGCCAGGGACATCATCCGGCCGCCCGCGGCCGATGGCAGCGTGTCTTCCGAGCCTTCCAGCATTCTCGGGCTGCACGCGGACGAGACGCTGGCGATGCTCACCGAACACCGGCAGAGGCTGGAAGCTGCTGCCGAGGGCGCCGCGGTGAGGTTGGCGGACGCCCTCCACGAGTGGGAAACGGCCCGTGCCCAGGCCAGGGAGCTCATCGGCGAGGCGCAGCGCGTGGCGGTGGACCACGGCCTGCCGGAGGTGGTGGCCAGGAGGCTCGTCTCGTCCGCGCTGGCGGAGATCGCGGAAACGGCCGACCGTCCGCCGTTCAGGCCGGCCGTGGACGAGGCCAGGCTCGCGGAGCGGTTCGGCTCGCAGGGCCGCCGCGGCCTTCGCGGTCTGGCGGGCGCGCGGCGCGCCCTGGTCTCCGCGGTGCACGAGGCGGAGCCCGCCCGGCGTGCCGCCGAGGAGGAGTACCGCAACGCGGCCGCCGCACTGCGGAACGCCCGCCGCAGGCTCGCCGAAAACCGGGGCTGGGCGCCGAGCCGCACGCGCGGCGTGCTGGACGCACGCATCGACGACAGGGTCGCGCAGGCGCTGCGGGTCCAAGTGGAGTTCGTCTCCGTCTCGGAGGAACCAGCGGGACGGCCTGCCGAGCGCCGCCCCGGCGAGGTGCTGCGGCAGGCGTTCGAGCGCGCCCGGGAACGAGAGGCCGCGCTCGGCGCGGCGCTGGACCGGTTCGAGAGAGCCGAGCAGGCCCGGGACCAGGCTCACGCGGACTACGTCGAGTCGCTGCACGACGTCGTGGTCCGGGCGAGCGGCGAACGGGTCCGGCTCAGCGAGATCGCCCGCCGCACCGGACTGTCCTACACCGAGATCACCGAGATCACCCGGCGCGTGGTCACTCCGGGGACGGCCGAGGTCCCGTTGCGGTACCGGCTGCCCTTCGTGGACGCGGTACTGGACGGGAAGGGCTTCCTGTCGCGCACCACGCGCCGCGTGCTCGGCATCGACGCCGAGGTTCGGGAGCTGATGGCGCAC
The DNA here is from genome assembly GCF_007713715.1 of Amycolatopsis rhizosphaerae. GTDB lineage: Bacteria > Actinomycetota > Actinomycetes > Mycobacteriales > Pseudonocardiaceae > Amycolatopsis_E > Amycolatopsis_E rhizosphaerae. Next base: position 8,027 of record NZ_VJWX01000037.1, on the reverse strand, counting down.
CTCGACGTGATCGATCCCGATGGGATGGACGCGATGCGCCGCCTGCTGGATCTCGGTGTCTCTCCGGACACGGCCGCGGCGCTGTTCCGCAACCGGCTGTCCACCCGCGGGATGAGCGATATCCATCACCACCTGCTCAGTTACGCGCTGGACAACCACTACCTCGGCGCCGGCAACGAGGACGGTGATCCGTCCCGGCTCGGCCGGGCCCTGCGGTGGTTCCGGAACGAGCCGCGCCCCAGCCTGGCCGAACGCCAGCTGCGGTACCGCATGGAACGCGGCGATGAGGGCCGGATCCTCTACTCGCCCATCCGGGAGCGGGCCTTCGGCCTGGCCACCGGGAGCGGCGCGGTCTACTACGGCCTGGTCCACGCCCTGCGTGCCGGGCTCATCGACGGCAAGGACATCCTGGAACTGCAGGGCAAGCTCGCCGACGTCCTGATGTTCAAGATGTACGGCGAGCTTCCGTCGGCCCTGCGGCACATGGCCGACGTCGGATTCATCGGCACCCGATGGGACATCGGCGGGGCGCAGGGCTACCAGTTGCTGATGGCGATGATGGAGGGCGCCTACACCGAAGCCGAGACCACCGCGCTCAAGGAAGCCATCGGCCAGCTTCTGCAACGGCAGGAAAACACCATCTACAACCGGGACTGGGTCACCCACCTCGGCCGGGTGGTGGACGGGGCGATCAGGATCAGGACCGCTCTCGAGGAGGGCCGCATCCCGGATCCGGAACTGGCGCGGCGGGCCGGGGCGCTGGTGGACTTCGGCGACGGAATCCCGGACCGGCACCGGCAACTGGAGATCTTCGAGCGGCTGGTGGCCAACACCGACACGGTCAGGGAGTTGCTGGTCGCGGCGGGGCACGAGGCCATGGCCGAGAGCCTGCCCGAAATTCCGCCGGACATGTTCAATCCGCACTTCCTGGAGAAGATGCGGGCAACCCGGCTGACCGGGCAGATGATGCTGCTGCACAGCGACAACGGCTGGGCGCTGGTCGACATCAACGGCCTGTTCCGGGCGGGTACCCCGGACGAGCGCGGCCTGATGCCGATGCTGGCGCTGATGAAGCATCATCCGGAGTTCCGGGACAACCGGATCACCTGGGCACATCTCGGGGTCGGGAACTGGACCACGCTCACCGCGGACCACCTGGACTGGCTGGCCCGGATGCTGAACGGGTTCCCGGGCCTGAGCTACGACTTCTCGTGGACACCGATCGGCCAGTACCTGCGGGACGACCCCGTCGTGTTCGATCGTTTCGTCGATTTCGCGATCGAGTTCCAGGACCGGCTGATCTTCGGTTCGGACGGCATCAGCCAGATGCCCAGCGCCCATCTCCTGCGCCACTGGACCGAGATGGAGTCGGCCTTCGTCGCGATCATGGAGCGGCACCCGGACGGGGAGCGGATCGTCGCCAAGCTCGCCGGTGAGAACTACCTGCGCCGTATGCGGGAGGCGCAGCGCGACACGAACCAGCGGATCGTCGACGAGTACTTTTCGGACCAGCGGGCCGAGTGGGACGAGCTCATGGCGCATTTCCCGGAGGCCAAGCAGCGCGAGTACCACGAACGGGCCGAGCGGCTGCGGGAGGAGGGCTGGGTTCCGAATCCGGAACGGGCGGTCGGCCCGGGGGACTGGCGGCACAACCCGCAGATTCAGTCCTCGATCAAGGCGTACCGGATCGTCTACGGTGGACTGAAATCGGCGGAGGCGGCGAAGGTCGTCGTGGACGATCTGCGGGAGAAGACGCGGCTGGCGCATGCCGACCGGGTACAGGAACTGGCGGAGCGCGACGGCCTGCATCCCGTCGACACCGCCGAAGAACTGGGCCTTCCGGTCACGCTCGAAGCGCTGGTCGCGGCGCACTACGCGCTCGAAGGCACCGAGGGGCTCCCGGACGCCGAACGCAGGGCACTCGTGGAGTCCGTGCTGGAGGCCGTCGACAGCACCGAGCGGGAAAGGCTCGACTCGGCCGCCATCCAGGAGGCACTCCACCGCTACTGGCGGCGGCGGTCCCTGGTGGGCTGGGTCAGTACTTCGGTCGTGGGGACGGCGGCCGCGGCGGCGATCACGATGGGAACCCACGGCCTGACCCCGGAAGCCGTGCGGCTGATGAACGGCACGGCCTTCGCCACGCGGTCGATGCTGATGAACGTCCGCAACGCGCACGGCCAGGAACTGCGGGTGACCAACGAGTCGATCATGGAGCGGGAGCGGATCGACTTCGAGGTCCCCTACCGCCTGGCCCGCATGCTCGACAAGCTGCTGGCCTACGACGTCCGCCCGGGCGGACGGAGGTTCGGGGCGCAGTTCGACGACATCCTGGCCAGGGTGTCGGCGCAGTTCCGGGACCGCACCCACCAGTTCATGATCGACTATCTGGCGACGACCCATTTCCGGCTGCCCGAAGGCGTGACGGCGGAGGGCAGGCGCACCCTCTCGGTGATGCTGTTCTCCCGCTGGAAGGACTACGTCAACCGGATCATCGGCGCGACCTCCGACTCGATCAACTGGCTCAACCCGAACGCAGGCAAGATCGGCCGCGCCTTCCACACCATCGTGGCCGGTACCTGGATCGCCAACCTGGTCGGACACGCAACGCAGGCGTTCACCGGGGCCGGGCTCGTGCAATGGGTCTCGGGCACCTATGCGCTGGTCGACCTGACCTTCCTGGCGACCACCCTGCCCGCCGTATGGTCCGGCTACGACCCGACCCTGCGACCGTTCCTTCGCAAGTTGCACAACATTGCCGGTTTCGGGGTGTTGACCGTGGCCAACGCGGGCCTGGTCGGCGAGTACGTCATGCAGGGCGCGTGGCTCAAGGCGGTCGCGGCCACGTCACTCACCGCCGTCACCGGGTATCTGTCCAAACTGGGCGTCAACATCGAGCTGAAGCTGGGCCGCGACGGCGCGAAGAAGGGGCCGGGCGCGACGTTCATGGCGATGTCGGCACTGGGCGGCATCGGGATCACGGTCCTCAGCGACGCCCCGATCGCGACCGTGGCCGGAACGGTGCTCTCGGTCGCGGGACCGGCTGTGTACCTCGCGCGCGGGGCTTGGGCGCGCCTGCACACGCCTTCGCAGCACCAGCCCTACGGGGGTGTGATCCAGCCGCGCGGGGAGCGGCCGGAGCTGGTGTCCGTGCCGGAACAGGGCCCGGGCACCCCGGACCGGAACGTCGATCTCAACGCGGGAGAGCAGCAGCCACTCCCATGGCGGGCCGCACCCGGCGCTGCCGCGATCGATCCCGCCCGTGCCCAGACACTGGCCGAGAACTGGTTGCGGCGCAACGGGGCCGAGCCGGTACCGGGGGAGACCGGGGAGTGGACCGTGCCGCTGCACGACGGAACCCCGGTGCGGCTCCGGGTGGAAGCCACCGCCGATGTCACCGAGCCGGCCGTGATCGTCGGGGAGCCGGTGCGGGTGCTGCTGCCCCGGACACCGGCCGACCCCGGTCAGTGGGCGCTGCTCGGTGGCGTCGCGCTGCGGACGGCGCTGGATTCGCTGGCGGATACGGCGTCCCCCGTGGGATTTGGCCCGGATGGCCTACGCTGAGACGACAGGGAGGAAGTGGCGAGTGGACAACGACTGGCGGCCCGCGAACGACGTGGAACGGGCCATGATGACGGCGCTTGAGGAGGGCGACAGCACGCGCTATGCGCAGCTGCTGCGGTCGGCTCCGCTCTATGTGCCCACCATTCCCCGGGATACCCCGTTGCCGTCGGGCCTTCCACGGCCGGAGGACGATCACGTGCTCGCGTTCACCTCGCCGGACGCCCTGGAGCTGATTCTCGGTGCGGTCGCCGACACCTACACCGAGACGGACACGGCTTCACTGAGCGAAAGCAACTCGCCCGGTACCCAGCTGGTGGTCGACGCGGGCCTGCCGATCGGGGTGCTGCTGAACCTCGGCGAGGTGGAGGATCTGGCCGAGGGACGGCAGACCCTGGTGTCCGTGACGGACGTGCAGGATGCCTTGGTCGACGAGGTGCTGACGGAGGTACGGAAGCTGTGCCTCGCCGAACTGGGCGGGGATGCCGAAGCCGCGGGCGCGCTCGAGCCGGCCAACGCACTGGAGGATCGGCTGCGCGATGCGGTGGGAAAGCTGGATTTCGACTCGTTCCTGCTCGCCCTGATCGGCGCCGACGTGGTCCTGCCGACCACCGAGCCCGAAGTCGATCCGCGGCGTATCGCACGGGATTTCCCCTGGCGCGTCCTCGGTGGCGCGGAAACCCCGGTGATTCCGCTGTTCAGTTCGGAACGGGTCCTCGACACGGTGGCAGCGGGAAGTCCGCCGCGCGTGTCGGTGTCCTTCCTGGATGTTCTGGTGAACTGGCCCGGTGACAACCACGTGCTGTGTTTCAACCCGGGCACCACCATGGAACTGACCCTGCCCGGCGAAGCCGTACCGGAACTGGTGACGGCCATCGCCGAAGCGGCCGTGGCGGACGGCGCCGCGGGAGGAAACCCCGGTGAAACAAGCACCGATGGAACAAGCACCGATGGAACAGGCACCGGTGAAAGGAATCCCGGCGGAGCACCGGCGGGCGCCTGAGCACCCGCCGGTGGCGTCACGGACTCACACCGTGCCGCGCACGGCCTCCAGCAGATCGTCCAGGGTCAGGGTCGTCAGGTCGTCCCGGGTCGGCCGCCGTCCCAGCGATCGCAACCGGGAAGACTGCGCCTTGCGCATCCGTTCCAGCAGTTTGCGTGCCTCACGCGCGTTACCGAAGTTCTGGTCGCGATCCATCTGCGTGAACCATTCCAGCAGTGCCACGTCGAGGTCTTCGGAAAGCCGGTAGTCGTCGCCGTGCGCGAGACGGCCGATGATCCGGACCAGCTCTTCGGAACTGTAGTTCTCGAACACCAGCGTCTTGCCGAACCGGGAGGCGAGACCCGGGTTGGCGTAGAGGAAGTCGTGCATCTCGCCGGTGTATCCGGCGACGATGACGGCGACCTCGTCACGATGGTCTTCCATGAGTTTCACCAGGGTGTCGATGGCTTCCTGGCCGAAGTCGGCGCCTCCGCCGCTGGACCGGGAGAGGGTGTACGCCTCGTCGATGAACAGCACTCCACCGCGTGCCTCGTCGAAGGCCGACGCCGCCTTTTCCGCGGTGTGGCCGATGTACTGGCCCACGAGGTCGCGCCGGGACACCTCCTTGAACCGCCCGTTCGGCAGGATGCCCAGCGCCTTGAGCAGCTGGCCGTAGATCCGCGCCACGGTGGTCTTACCGGTACCGGGCGCACCGGCGAACACGAGGTGGTTGCTCACCGCACCGACGGAAAGTCCTTCGCTGCGTCGCCATTCGTTGACCTGGATCTCGTCGATCAGCCCACGGACCTCGGCCTTGACCCCGGCAAGGCCGATCATCCCGTCGAGTTCGCCGAGCAGTTTCTCGACGCCATCGAGGTTTTGGTGGTTGCCGCTGGTGGCGACCGCACCCACCGCCGGCCTGCCCCGTGACGGATCAGCCTCCCGTACCTCGGCCCGCGCACCGTCGGCGAGGTGGATTCCCGGCACGGCCGTGTTTTCCACCCGGCAGTCCTCGACAAGACCGCCGCAGCCGCGGCCGATGCCGATCCCGACGCCCTGCGTGTCGTGCACCCAGCAGGTGCTGATCTTGGGAGAGCTCTGGTCCGCCACCGCTATTCCGGCGTCGCCGGTCTGCGCGATGTCACAGCGCTCGATGACGGAATCACCGGCCTGGTACATGTAGACGCCGCGGAAACCACAGCCCGCCACGGTGGTGTGCCGGACCGTGACCCGGGCGCCGAGGCGGAGGATCACGCCGTCGTCGGCGATGTCCCGGATTTCGCACCGGTCGATCACGCCGTCGGAATCCTCGACGACGATCCCGTACTGTGCCCCGGTCACCTGCGTGTTCCGCACCTCGATCTGCCGCGCGCCCGCGACGTCGATGGCGGAGGCGTAACGGGCGGAGGTCACGCATTCCACGACCTTCACCTGCCCGCCGCGGACGCGCAGCGCCGGGTGGTCCTCGGATTTCAGTACCAGTCCGATGAGTTCGATCCGGCTGCCGGTGACGGAAAGGATGGGCTGGTCCGGGAAGGGCGAGGAAATCGTGACGGTGCCCGGTTCCCGCGCCGACAGGATCACGTGCTGGCGGACGATGGTGACCGGTTCCGGGTACTCGCCGGGCGCGATCGAGATGATCGCGCCCTCGTCGGCGGCTTCGAGTGCGTCGCGGATGGTCGGGAGCGCGCCGCGCTGTTCGGGCGCGACAAAAAGGGTGCGTGCCATGGCTTCCGTGCGGCTCGGGTGACTAGGGTGGGCGAAACAGGCTTGTGGCACACAACCTACCGCAGAAAGTCGAGTGCGCGTGGACCTGATTTGGGAACCTGGCAACGAAGTCGAACGGGAACTGCTGCGCGCGCTCGAGGCGGGCGACGGCGGGCGGTTCGCCAAGGCGGTGTTGTCGGCGCCGCTGTTCCTGCCGGTACTGCCCAAACGCGACTCCCCCGAGGGGAAGGAGCTGATGCTCCTGCTGCCATGGGAAGAGGAGCACGTGCTGGCCTACACCTGTGCGGAGACGCTGTCGGATGCGTTGGGGCCGTACACCGACGGATACACCGAGACCACCTACGCCGCACTGGCCGCGGCCTGGCCGGAGGGAAGCGCTTTGAAACTCGCGCTCAATCCCGGGCTGCCGATCGCGGCCGCCCTGCCGATCGAGGCGATTCACGATCTGGCGGAGGGCCGCCGGTCCTTGATCCCCAGTGAAGACGTGGAGCAACTCGTGCTCGACGAGTTGCGGAAACAGATCAGGGCAAGCGCTCTCACCGCGCTGGGTTGCGGCAGGGCAGCCGTCCTCGTAAGCGTGCCCGGAAGCCCGCTGGAGGCCGCACTGACCGAGGCGGTCCGAAGAGAGGACCACGACGGCTACCTCGCCGCACTGATGAACGGGGAAGTGGTGGCCCTGACCAGCCGCCCGGTACCGCCCGGCATGACGCCCGGCGCGGACGGCTTTCCCTGGCGCATCTTGGGAACTCCGCGGTCGCCGGTGATCGCGCTGTTCTCGTCGACGGCGACGCTGGACCGGGTCGCGCCCCAGGGACAGCACCACGTCACCGTGCCGTTTTTGGCCTTGCTCGCGGACTGGCCGGACGAGAACCACGCACTGTGCCTCGATCCGGGCGCCGAGACCGAGTTGATCCTGACCGGCGAAGGCATGTACGGCCTGCGTGCCGCCGTGGCCGGAATTCTCGCGGAAGACGCGGAGGATGTGGCCCGGTAACATGGCTACCCCGTTCCGTAGCCGAGTAGCTCCGCCGTTAACCCGCTGGCCGCCACGTCTGCTGCGCTTGTAGGTTTCCGTGGTGGATGGTGACAACACAACCGTGATCCGGTTTGCCGAGATGGAGGATGCGGAGATCATTGCCCGTATCCACGTGGACTCGCGCGCCGCGACGATGCCGTACTTGCCCGCGCAGCGGTACACGCTGGCCGAAGTGATCGACTGGATCCGGGATGTCGTCCTGCGGACGTGCCGGACCACGGTGGCGGTGCGCCGTGACGAAGTCGTCGGCTACGCCGCGGTCGAGGGTGCTGTGCTTGATCAACTGTACGTGCGTCCGGACCTGCTGCGCCAAGGGATCGGCACGCTGCTCCTGGACGAAGTGCTGCGAGACGGCTCAGGTGGTGTCTCGCTGCGCGTTTTCCAGCAGAACACCGAAGCCCGCGCCTTCTACGAACGTCACGGCTTCGTCTTGATCGACAGCAGCGATGGCAGCGACAACATGGAGGGGCTGCCCGACATGGTGCTGCGCTGGATGCCGGCTCGGGAACCTGGGCTCGTCGAAGAACGGCAGTAAACGGCACCAAGCGGCTATGGGCGGTCGTGTCCGGCGCATACACGTCGGACACGTCCGCCCGGGTCTTCAACTCCCGATCGCGTTCCAGTCCCGGCGCGCGAAGATCGAAAACAACAAAACCCCAGGTCATTGACCTGGGGTGATGGTGCGCCATCAGGGACTCGAACCCCGAACCCGCTGATTAAGAG
>NZ_VJWX01000379.1 GCF_007713715.1 Amycolatopsis rhizosphaerae | reverse complement strand
ACCACGTGCCGCGCACCGACCGTCCCGGCCGCGGTGTCCACGCCGGTCACCTCGGGGGCCGCCGCGCCCAGATCCATCCGCACGCCGAGCACCTCCGTCCCGGTGCGCACCTCGCCGCCCCGGGCGCGGATCGCCGCGACCAGCGGGTCGGCCAGCACCTCGGTCATCCCGCCCCGGAAGGCACCGACCCGGGTGCGGTGGATGCCGGGCAGCGCGGGCACGAGCAGGCCGAAGAAGTTCGCCGCCGAGTACCGGCTGGGCGGCAGGAAGAACACCCCGGCCGAGGCCGGCACCAGCAGGTTCCGGACGGCGGTGTCGGTGACCCGCCACCGGCGGGCGAACGCGGCCAGGGAGAACCGGTCCAGCCCGTCCGGGTCGGCGAGGTACCGGGCGACACCGGCGGTGAGGAACGGCACCAGCGAGGCGAGATCCCACGGGGCGAGCAGGTCCCACGAGACGAGCGGCCCGAGCAGCGTCCTCAGCGGGTTGTACAGCGGCGAGGCCCCCAGCACCGCCCTGGCCCCACTGGGAGTGCGGAACTCCAGCTCGTCCTCCCAGTACACCACCTCGTCCAGGCTCATCCCGGCCCGGCGCAGCAGCCGCGGCAGTTCGGTGCCGCACCCGAGCACGCGGTGCAGGCCGGATTCCACCGGCATCCCCCGCTCCTCCCAGGACGACGTCCGCCCGCCCGCCACGTCCCGGGCCTCCAGCAGCAGCACCTCCCTCCGCTGGCCGGCCAGCTGCAGCGCGCAGGTCAGCCCGGCCAGCCCGGCGCCGACCACCACCGTCTCCACCTCGCTCATGCCGCCGGGGTACCCGGAGCGCCCCACCCGACACGGCGGCACCGATCGCCGGGAAGAATGACGCCGTGCGGATCATCCCCGAATCCCGGCTCGCCGCCCTGCTCTCCGGTCATCCCGGGGTGCCGCGCGTGGTGGCGGGCGGCAACTTCGCGACACCGGCGCGTGCCCTGGCGATCCTCGACGGCGCGCTCGCCGAGTACCGCCTGTTCATGCTCAACGCGCAGCCGGGGATACCGGACCGCGAAGGAGTGGTCCTCGAAACGCCGTTCGTCGGGGCCGGGATGCGGGGCAGGCCCGCCCTGCGGTACTTCCCGTCACGGCTGTCACTGGTGCCCCAGCTCCTGCGCGGGGCGCTGCCGCCCGACATCGTGCTGGTCCACACCTCTCCCGCGGTGGACGGCACGGTGTCGCTCGGCACCGAGGTCAACATCCTGCCCGCCGCGATCGAGGCGGCGCGCGCCCGGGGCGGCCTCGTCATCGCCCAGCTCAACCCGCGCATGCCCTTCACCTATGGCGACGCCGTGCTGTCCTCGCACGAGATCGACTACGCGATCGAGGTGGACGAGCCGCTGCCCAGCCCGGTGCCGCGCCCGTCCGGCGAGGTGTCCCGGGCCATCGGGGCGAGAGTGGCGGAGCTGGTGCCCGACGGGGCCGGCCTGCAGCTGGGCATCGGGGCGGTGCCCGATGCGACCCTGGCCGCGCTCACCGGACGGCGCGGACTGGCGATCTGGTCGGAGATGTTCAGCGACGGGGTGCTGGCGCTGGAGAAGGCGGGCGCGCTCGACCCCGGCCTCCCGGTGACCGCCTCGTTCGTCTTCGGCAGCCCGGAGCTCTACGACTGGGTGGACCGCAACCAGCGGGTCCGCCTGCTGCGCACCGAAAAGACCAACGACCCCGGCCTGATCGCCCGGCAGCCCAGTCTGGTCTCGGTCAACGCGGCGCTGCAGGTCGACCTGTTCGCGCAGGCCAACGCCAGCCGCGTGCACGGCGCGATCTACTCCGGTTTCGGCGGGCAGACCGATTTCGTGGTCGGCGCGCTGCACTCCCCCGGCGGGCGTGCGGTGATCGCGCTGCCGTCCTGGCATGCGAAGGCTGGGGTGTCCACCGTGGTCGGACGGCTGGACGGCCCGGTCACCTCCTTCCAGCACAGCTTCATCGTCAGCGAGCAGGGCACCGCGGCGATCTGGGGACAGGACTCGGCCGCCCAGGCCCAGGAGATCGTCGACCACGTGGCCCATCCCGACGCCCGCGACGCCTTGCGCGAGGAGGGCCGCGCACTCGGTATCCCGCTGCGCTGAGCCCTTCGGCTCGGCGTGGATGAGCGGGGCCTGTTCCTTCGAATGATTCGAAGGAACAGGCCCCGTGCACAACCGGCCCGGCAGCTCCCGTCAGGCGTGGGCGAACTGGGCCGCGTAGAGGCGGTGGTAGGCGCCCCGTGCCTCGAGCAGCTCGTCGTGCGTGCCCTGTTCGACGATGCGCCCCGCCTCCATCACCAGGATCAGATCGGCATCCCGGATGGTGGACAGCCGGTGCGCGATGACGAAACTGGTGCGGGCCGTGCGCAGCGCGGCCATCGCCCGCTGCACCAGGGCTTCGGTGCGGGTGTCGACCGAGCTGGTCGCCTCGTCGAGGATCAGCAGCGACGGTTCGGCCAGAAACGCCCGCGCGATCGTCAGCAGCTGCTTCTCGCCGGCGCTGACGTTGCTGCCTTCCTCGTCGATCACCGTGTCGTAGCCGTCGGGCAGGGTGCGCACGAACCGGTCCACAAAGGCCGCCTTCGCCGCCGCGACCACCTCTTCGTCGGTCGCTCCCGGTTTGCCGTAGGCGATGTTGTCGCGGATCGTGCCGCCGAAGAGCCAGGTGTCCTGCAGCACCATGCCGATCCGCGACCGCAGCTCCTCGCGCCGCATCCGGGTGATGTCCACCCCGTCCAGCATGATCCGGCCCGCGTCCAGCTCGTAGAACCGCATGAGCAGGTTGACCAGGGTGGTCTTCCCGGCACCGGTGGGCCCGACGATCGCGACCGTCCGCCCCGGCTCCGCCACCAGCGACAGGTGCTGGATCAGCGGCCGCTCCGGCCGGTACGAGAAGCTCACGTCCTCGAACTCGACCCGGCCGCGGGACTCGCCGCCGTCGGGCCGCTCGCTGACCTCGACGCCGGGTTCCTCCTCCTCGGCGTCCAGCAGTTCGAAGACCCGCTCGGCCGAGGCGACCCCGGACTGCATCAGGTTCGCCATCGAAGCCACCTGGGTCAGCGGCTGGGTGAACTGGCGCGAGTACTGGATGAACGCCTGCACCTCGCCAAGGCTCATCCCGCCCGAGGTGATGCGCAGCCCGCCGACCACGGCGACCACGACGTAGCTGAGGTTCGACAGGAACATCATCGCCGGCATGATCAACCCGGAGACGAACTGGGCGCCCAGCGCCGCACCGAACAGGTCGTCGTTGCGGCGCCGGAACTCCTCCTCCGACTCGCGCTGCCGCCCGAACACCTTCACCAGCTGATGCCCGGTGAAGGACTCCTCGATCTGCGCGTTCAGCGCACCGGTGTGCTTCCACTGCGCCGCGAACAGTTTCTGCGAGCGCTTCCCGACCTGCCCGGTCACGAGCACCGACAGCGGGATCACCGCCAGCGCGATCAGCGACAGCAACGGTGAAATGGTCAGCATCATCGCCAGCACACCGACCACCGTCAGCAGGGAGGTGAGCAGCTGGCCCAGTGTCTGCTGCACGGTGGTGGAGATGTTGTCGATGTCGTTGGTGACCCGGGAAAGCAGCTCACCGCGAGGCTGTCCGTCGAAGTAGCGCAACGGAAGCCGGTGCAGTTTCTCCTCCACCTCGGCCCGCAACCGGAACACCACCCGCTGCACCACACCGTTGAGCAGCATTCCCTGCAGCCAGCCGAACAGCGACGCCACCACGTACAGGCCGATCGCCCAGCCGAGCACCGTGGCCAGCGCGCCGAAATCGATGCCCGCCCCCGGCAGGTGCCGCATCCGGCCGAGCACTCCGGTGAAGATGATGTCGGTGACATGCCCGAGCAGTTTCGGCGCCGCCACCGTGCAGGCGACACTGATCACACCCAGCGCGACCACCGCCGCGAACCTGGCGCGTTCCGGCCGCAGCCGCGCCGCCAGCCGCTTCGCCGAGGGCCCGAAGCTCTTCGCCTTGCTCACCGGCATACCCATCCCGGGCATGCGCCCCAGCGGCGACGCCTGCGGCCGCGGGGCCGTCGTCGTCGTACTCACGCGGCCTCCTGTGTCTTGCGGGACACCCGCACCCGGTCGGCCCACGCGAACAGGGCTCCGCCATCGTCGTTCACGCGGCCTCCTGTGTCTTGCGGGACACCCGCACCCGGTCGGCCCACGCGAACAGGGCTCCGCCATCGTCGTTCACGCGGCCTCCTGAATGGACATCTGCGATTCCACGATCTCTCTATACGTAGGGCAATCGGCGAGCAAGGAGGTGTGCGTACCGATGCCGGTGACGGCACCGTCGTCCAGCACGATGATCTGGTCGGCGTCGAGGATCGTGGACACCCGCTGGGCGACCACGATCACCGCCGCGTCCCGGGTGTGCGGCCGCAGCGCCTCACGCAGCGCCGCGTCGGTGGCCAGGTCGAGCGCGGAGAACGAGTCGTCGAACAGGTAGATCTCCGGCCGGCGCACCAAGGCCCGCGCGATCGAAAGCCGCTGCCGCTGCCCGCCCGAAACGTTCGTGCCGCCCTGCGCGATCGGAGCTTCGAGGCCGCCCGGCATCTCTTCCACGAAGTCCCGCGCCTGCGCGACCTCCAGCGCCTCCCACAGTTCTTCGTCGGTGGCGTCCGGATTCCCGTAGCGCAGATTGCTCGCCACGGTGCCGGTGAACAGGTAGGGCCGCTGCGGCACCAGGCCGATCCGGCTCCACAGCAGGTCCGGGTCGAGCTCGCGCACGTCGACGCCGTCGACGAGCACGCTGCCTTCGGTCACGTCGATGAGCCGGGGGATCAGCGACAGCAGAGTGCTCTTGCCCGAACCGGTGCTCCCGATGATCGCGGTGGTCCGGCCCGCCGCGGCGCGGAAGGAAATGCTCTGCAGCACCGGGTCCGCCGCACCCGGGTAGCGGAACCCGACGTCCCGGAACTCCAGTTCGGCCTGCGCACGTAACTCCCGCACCGGGGTGACGGGCGGTTTCACCGACGACTCGGTGTCGAGCACCTCCTTGATCCGCTCCGCGCAGACCGCCGCACGCGGGATCATGATCGAGATGAAGGTGGCCATCATCACCGACATCAGGATCTGCAACAGGTAGTTCAGAAAGGCGGTCAGCGCGCCGATCTGCATCTCCCCCGCGTCCACCCGCTTCGCGCCGAACCACAGCACGGCGACGCTGGAGGCGTTCAGGATGAACAGCACGGTCGGGAAGATCAGGGCCTGCCACCGGCCCACCCGGAACGCCGCATCGGTCAGCGACCCGTTGGCTTCGGCGAACCGCCGCGTCTCCGCGGGCTCGCGGACGAAGGCACGGACCACCCGGATCCCCGACAGCTGCTCCCGCAGCACGCGGTTGACCTGGTCGATCCTTTCCTGCATCCGCCGGAACTGCGGCACCATCCGCGACACGATCGCCCCGATCGCGATCAGCAGCGCCGGCACGCAGACCAGCAGCAGCCACGACAGGCCGACGTCCTCCTTCAGTGCCAGGATGATGCCCGCCACGCACATGATCGGCGCGGCGACGAGCATGGTGCAGACCATCACCACCAGCAGCTGCACCTGCTGCACGTCGTTGGTGGTGCGCGTGATCAGCGACGGAGCGCCGAACCGGCCGACCTCGCGGGCGGAGAAGTCGCCCACCCGGTGGAAGACGGCGGCCCGCACGTCCCGGCCGAACCCCATCGCGGCCCGGGCTCCGAAGTAGACGGCACCGACCGAACACACGATCTGCAGCAGGGTGACGGCGAGCATCCAGCCGCCGGTGGAGAGGATGTAACCGGTGTCCCCGCGCACGACGCCGAGGTCGATGATGTCGGCGTTGAGGCTCGGCAGGTACAGCGAAGCGACCGTACCGATGAGCTGCAGCACCACCACGGCGGTCAGCTCGCCCCGGTACGGGCGCAGATGGGTCATCAGCAGACGGCTGAGCAAGAAGCCCCCCCAGACAGTAAGGAAAAGTTAAGATACGACCCGTATCTACGGAGGAGACGCTATACTCCTCCGATAAGAAACGCAACGTCTTTTAAGGAGCCGGGTGACCGAGACCAGGTCCCGCCGCCGGGGTGCCGAGCTCGAACAGGCCATTCTCGACGCGGCCTGGGCGGAGCTGCGCGAAACCGGCTACAACGCGCTCACCATCGAGGCCGTCGCCGCCCGCGCGGGCACCAGCAAGTCGGTGCTCTACCGCCGCTGGGCCGGCCGCGCGGAACTCGTCCTGGCCGCCTGGACCCACCAGGTGCCCCCGCAGCAGGGAGTACCGGACACCGGTGAGCTCCGCGGTGACCTGATCGCGCTGTTCGACCGGATCGCGCGCCGGGTGGACACCATGATGAGCGAGCTGATCGCCGGGGTGATGGGCGAGGCCTTCCGGCATCCCGAGATCCTCGCCGTACTGCACGAGCAGATGAAGAACTCCCCCGTGCGCAAGGCGATGGACACCATCGTCGCGCGCGCGGCCGCACGCGGGGAACTGCCACCGCTGCGGCTCACGCAGCGCGTCGCGCTGCTCCCCCTCGACCTCGTCCGGCAGGAAACGTTCCAGTGCCACTCCCTCGTTTCCCGTGAGACCGCCGCCGAACTCGTCGACGAGGTGTACCTGCCCCTGCTCCGCGGACTGAGCCTGGAGCAAACCGGCACCGTTTGACCGCGGGCAACCACCCCCGTGCGGGCTTGGCAGAATGGGGACATGCCGGCGATCCGCACCGTGACCGAAGCCGACCTGCCCAGCCTGGTCGCCCTCACCGAGGACCGGGGCTGGTTCTATCCGGAACACCGGTGGTCGTTCCTGCTGGGCACGAGCGAAGCGTTCGGAGTGGACGGTGAACACGGGGACCTGGCCGGAGTGGTGCTGCTGACCCGGTACGAACCCAAGCTCGCCGCGATCGGCACCATGCTGGTGCACTCGCGGTACGGGCGCCAGGGTCTGGGCACCGCCCTGATGCGGCACGTGCTGGATCAGGCCGGCGACGCGACGGTGTTCCTGTACGCGACCCCGTACGGCCGGCCCCTGTACGCCCGGCTCGGCTTCCGCACCACCGGCACCGTCTACTCCTACACGGGCCGGTTCGCGCCCGAGGACGTGCCGGCGGGAAGCAGGGTGGCCGGGCCCGGCGA
>NZ_VJWX01000378.1 GCF_007713715.1 Amycolatopsis rhizosphaerae | reverse complement strand
GGCCGTCGCCGGGATCAACCGGACCAAGCCGCAGGTGGTGCTGCTCGACGTGCACATGCCCGACGGTGGCGGGGCCGAGGTGCTGCGCCGGATCAGGCCGGAGCTGCCGGACGTGGTGTTCCTCGCGCTGTCGGTGTCCGACGCGGCGGAGGACGTGATCGCGGTGATCCGGGCGGGTGCACGCGGTTACGTCACGAAGACGATCTCGTCGAAGGAGCTGGTCCGGGCGATCAACCGGGTCGCGGACGGGGACGCGGTGTTCTCCCCGCGGCTGGCGGGTTTCGTGCTGGACGCGTTCGCCGACCGGCCGGGTTCCGCGCCGATCAGCGACCCCGAGCTCGACCTGCTCACCCCGCGCGAACGGGACGTGCTCCGGCTGCTCGCCCGTGGCTATGCCTACAAGGAGATCGCTTCGGAGCTGTTCATCTCCGTGAAGACGGTCGAGACGCACGTGTCGAGCGTTCTGCGGAAGACCCAGCTGTCGAACCGCTACGAACTCTCGCGCTGGGCCTCAGACCGTCGCCTCGTCTGAGGTCACCGCCACCGGCACCGGTTCGGGCGGGGTGGCGGCGACGCGCCCGCGGAGCCGGGTGAGCGCCACCCCGGCCAGCACCACGATCATGCCGGCGAGCACGCGCGGGTTGAGTCCCTCGTGCAGGAACGCGGCGCCGAGCAGCACGGACACCACCGGGATCAGGTAGCCGACCATCGAGGCGGCCACGGCGCCCTCGCTGGCGATCACCTGGTAGTTGAGGGCGAAGGCGATGCCGGTGCTGAACACGCCGAGTACCCCGATCGCGACGATCGCGACCGGGTTCGGGTGCACCGGGGCGATTCCGCCTGCCGGCATGGCGAGCAGGACGAAACCGGTGGCCATGGTCATCTGGGCACCCGCCAGCGCGAGGGGGGAACTGCCGGTGTCGGACAGGAACCGGCCTTCGTAGACGATGACCAGTCCGTAGCTGATCGCGGCCGCGATGCAGGCGAGCGCACCCCAGCTGAGCAGGCCCGATTCCTGCCAGGGCGCGAAGATGAGCACGACACCGGTGAGGCCCAGGCCGAGTCCCAGCAGTCGCGGCCTGCTCATCGTGCGGTCCACCCCGGTCGCCAGCGCGACCAGCACTGTCCACAGTGGAGTCGTCGAGTTGATCACGCCGGTGATCCCGGAGCTGACGGTCTTCTCGCCCACGGCGAACAGCACGAAGGGCAGGGCGTTGTGGAGCAGGGCCGCGACGGCGAGGTGCAGCCACACGCGCGGCCGCGCGGGCAGGCGGTTGCGCTGGAGCAGGCAGAGCGTGAGCAGGACGACGGCGCCGAGCGCGACGCGGATGAGGACCAGCTGCACGGGGGTGAAGGCGGTCAGGCCGAGTTTGACCCAGAAGAAGCTGGAGCCCCACATGAGTGCGAGCGCGGCCAGCCGCAACAGCGTTTTCGTCTCTCCCACCCGCTCAGCTTCGCCGAGCGTGATCGTAAGGACAAGCGAAATTAACTGCAGGAATCATTAAGCAAAACTGTATGATCGTCGGCATGTTCGACGTCCGTCGCCTTCAGGTGCTGCGGGCCGTGATCAGCAGCGGGTCGATCTCGGCGGCCGCTCGCAACCTCGGCTACACCCCGTCCGCGCTCAGCCAGCAACTCGCCACCCTCGAACGCGAGGCGGGCATCGCCCTCCTGGAACGGGTCGGGCGCGGAATCCGGCCCACGCCCGCCGGAACGCTGCTGTCCGAACACGCCGAGGTGATCAGCGCGCAGCTTTCGAAGGCCGAGGCCGAGCTCGCCGATCTGAAGGCGGGCCGGACCGGCCGCCTGACCATCCGCTACTTCGCCACCGCGGGCGCCGCGCTCGTCCCGCCCGCGGTGGCCACGGTCCGCCGCGAGTTCCCCGGCGTCCAACTGGACCTGAAGGTGCTCGAACCGGTCGATTCCGTCCCGCTGGTGCAGGCCGGTGAGGTGGACGTGTCGGTCATCGTGTGGCATGGGGAGTGGCACGGCGAAGGCGTCGAACTGGTGCACCTGCTCGACGACCCGTACCGCGCGATCCTGCCGAAGAACCACCCGCTGGCCCACAAGCCCGTGCTGGACCTGGCCGATCTGGCCGACGAACCGTGGGTCGGCAGTGAGGGGCTTCCCGGCCCCTGCCGCGACGTGCTGGTCGCCGCCTGCGGAGCGGCCGGGTTCGTGCCGAACTTCGTGATGGACTGCGAGGACTACCAGACCGCGCAGGGATTCGTGGCGGCCGGGCTCGGCATCAGCCTGGTGCCGGTGCTCGGCCTCGGGGCCGCGCCGAAGGGCGTTGTGGTCAAGCGGTTGCGGCGGCCGGAGCCGGTTCGCAGCATCCAGGCCGCGATCGCGGCGCGGGCCAGGGACCAGCCCGTGGTCCGCTGCCTCGTCGACAACCTCCGCTCGCGCCGCGCTGTGCCGTAGCGGCGCACCTGGTGAGGAGATCCGCCGCCGCCGTGCTCAGAGGAACAGCAGCTGCGTGATGCCGATGCCGACCGCGGCGGCGACCAGGATCGACGCCACGGTGAGGATCAGGGCACGGATGCGCTCCGGGGTCAGGGTGATCATCGGGGCCTTCGAGGCCATCGCACCCTGCGGGACCATCGGCCCCTGCTGGGCCATCGGCATCGCCACCGGCATCGTCGGCAGTACGGGCGCCGTCGGCGGGATGAACGCGGTCTGCCGTCCCTGCGTGATGGCCTGGAACGAGACGATGGTGTCCGGCAGCGTCGGCCGGGACAGGGGATCCTCCCGGAGCAGCTTCATCAGCGCACCCGCCAGCTCGCCCGCGCGTTGCGGTTCCCGTAGCGGATCGGTGCCGTTCTCGCCGTACGGTGGAACACCCTCCACCGCCACGTACAGCGTCACGCCAAGGGAAAAGACGTCCGAGGCGGGCGTGGCGGGGCCGCCGAGGGCCACCTCCGGCGCGCGGAACGCCGGATGCGGCCCGGGACCGGTGATCCCGACGTCGGTGACCTTCACGCCGCCGTCGTCGGCGAGCAGCACATTGCCCGGTTCCAGCGCGCGATGCACGATTCCGAGCTGGTGGGCGGCCATCAGGGCCGAAGCCAGTTGGCCGCCCAGGAAGGCCGCCTGATCCGGGGTGAGGGTGCCGTGCTCGGAGAGGAACGTGGTCATGTTGCGGGACGGCACGAACTCCATCACGAGCCAGGCGTCGGGCCCCTCACGCACCACGTCGAAAACCGTGATCACACAGGCGTGCAGTACCCGGGTGGCGGCACGGCCCTCCTGGACGGCCAACTGGGCCGCCTGCTCGGCCTGCGCGGGATCGAGCCCGGGCGGCGAGTAGATCCGCTTCGCCGCCACCGTCCGGTTCAGGAGAGTGTCGTAGGCGAGCCAGACGATGCCCGCGCGGCCATGGCCGATGGGCTGGTCCAAGCGGTACCTGCCGCCTACGACTGTGCCCTCAGTACCCACAACCACCTCTCGTCGTGCGGACGGCCACCGGAGTCGCCGCCACCCTACTTGTTCCGCGTCACCACAACGGAAACGGTGCCATCAGCCGCTGTTCGCAGACGAAGTGTTTGACACAGTCGGCGTGTCGCTGGACGGCGGTGTGGACTGCTTCGAGCTCGGAGAGCTGGGTGTGCTCTTCTTCGACGAACTCGAGGTGTCCGAAGTGGGCGTGTCCGACACACTGCTGTGCTTCGCCGAGGACTCGGAAGACCTCGACGACCGCGTCGGGGAGGACTCCGTCATCGAAGCGGTCGCGCTCTCCGTGGTCTCCACCGACGACGAGGCGCCCGGCACCGGCGTGGTCGACACGTTGCCGGTGGTGTTCGTGCTGCCGCCGCCCTTCGGGCCGCTGAACAGCCAGATACCCAGCGCCACCAGTCCGATGAGCACCACCGCGCCGATCGCCGCGGGCACCTTCCACTTGCCGGGCTGGTCCTCTTCGTCCTCATCGGCGGCAACGGGGCGCCGCGGCGGCGGAGGCGGTTCTTCGTCGTACTCGTCGTACCCCGCCGGGGCCACCCGGGTGCCGCGGTCGTAGTCGTCCTGCGGATATCCGCCCGCCTCGTAGGCGTCGTCCGCGTAGTCGTCGTCGTACTCGTCGTAGAAACGGTCCGGCGGCGGGGTCCCGAGCGAGCCGCTGAAGGCGCGGGTGGCGCCGGGACCGGCCGCCATGCCGAGGGTGCCGCCGGACGGCGCGATCTGCGTCTCCGCCGCGGGGCCGCCGAGCGGGGTCTCCCCGCGCGCCACCGCGGCCAGCAGTTCCTCGGCCTCTTCGGCGGTGGGGCGGTGCTGCACCTCGGGATGCAGCAGCACGGCGAGCACGCTGGCCATCGGACCGGACTGCCGCGGGGGGTTGATCTGCCCGGCCGCCACCGCGTGCAGCAGGCTCAGCGTGTTCTCGCTCAACCCGAACGGCGGCTGGCCCTCACAGGCCGCGTACAGCGTCGAGCCCAGGGAGAACACGTCCGACTCGGGGCCGGGGTCGCCGCCGATCGCGACTTCGGGCGCGAGGTAGGCCGGAGTACCGGCGATCATGCCGGTCTTGGTGACCGTGACGTCGTCCTTGGCGCGGGAGATGCCGAAGTCGGTGATCTTCACCAGGCCGTTGTCGGCGAGCAGGATGTTGCCCGGCTTGATGTCGCGGTGCACGATGCCGACCGCGTGCGCGTCCTTCAGCGCGGACGCGATCTGGGCCCCGATCCGCGCCACTTCCAGCGGCGGCAGCGTCTTCCGGTCCCGCAGCACCTCGGCCAGGCTGGTGGACGGCAGGTACTCCATCACCAGGCACGGATGGCCGTTGTCGTCGGTGACCACGTCGAACACCGAGATGGCGTTCGGGTGGTGGAGCCGGGCCGCGATCCGGCCCTCGCGCATCGTGCGCTGCTTGGCGTCTTCCGCCTCGTGGTGGTCGAGCCCGGGCTGAAGGAGCAGCTGCTTGATCGCGACCGTGCGGGCGAGTAGCTCGTCGTGCGCCTGCCACACGGCGCCCATGGCACCGGACCCGATCTTGCGCACGACCCGGTACCGGCCGGCGACCAGGCGACCCTCGTCGCTCACGCGACCTCCTTCGGGGGCTGCTTACAGGGCGCGACAGCATGCCGCATGCCAGGAGCGTATGCACATATCGCGGGCCCATGGGCCGGATTACCCGAGACCAGCACCGTCAAGGCTAGGGCGCTCACTCTGTGCACATACAGGTGGCACTCTTGGGAACGGCCTGTGGTCGCGTGCTACAGCTGCTCCGCGGAGAGCAGCTGTGCCTGGGAGATGACGTTGGGAGCGTTCGACGCCAGCGTCAGAACCTGCGTGACCCGCAGTTTCGTGCCGTTCCGCTGCACCACGGTGACGACCGCGCGCACCGAACCGTCCCGCTGTACCGAGGTCTGCTCGACGTGGATCTCCTTCATCGAGGCCCAGGCCCGGATCAGGCGGCCGGGCTCGTTCCCGGCGAGGCTCGGCACGAGCATGCTCAGGGCGTCCTCGGGCTGGGGCGAGCCCATCCGCTGGTAGAACTCGGCCACCACGGCCAGCTTCTCGGCAGGGCCCTCCGCGGCCTGACCGCCGGGCCGGGTCTGGCGGGTGGCGGCGACCGGGATCTGCGGGGCGAGCACGGTGTTCCCGTACCCGTCGAGCGGCGCGTTTGCGGTGGGCCTGGTGTCGGCACCGGTCACGAAGCCGCCGAGTGCGGCGGCACCGGTGATCGGCGGCGGGGCGGAGGTCGCGCGGCCGGAATCGGCGGGACGCCCGCGGGTCAGCAGCGCCGACGCCACGACGGCGCCGACCAGCAGCGACGCGGCCGTGCTCAGCCCGGCGAGCTTCGCGATCTTCGCCAGCCTGCTCTCCGGTTCGCGGGACGCGGCGCTCCCGTCGACGTGGAGCCGGGACGGCGGCAGGAACTTCCTGGACTCGCGGACCGACTCGGTGAGGTACTCGCTTTCGACCAGCTCGAGGGCGAGATCCTGCGCGGCGAGCAGGTCCTCGACGGTGAGGGCGTCCGGCGCCTGCCGGGACCGCCGCCGATCGTGCACGACTCTCATGGCCTCTGTTTCGGTTGATCGGGTTGTCTGCTCGTTCATCAGCGAACCGCGTCAAGTCGTTACCGGCCAGCTTTCGTCGGTGGACTGACGTCAGCGGACGATGAGCGGCACGCGCTTCACTCGAGTGGCCCAACGAGGCGCGGGGGCGGGTCAGTTCCCGTCGCTGGAGATCTTCGTCCCGTCGAAGGTGAGGGTGCGCTGCTCGACGGTCTGGCGGCCGTTCTTGTGCACGGTCTTCACGGTGCACACCGTCCGGCCGTCGTACTGGTGCACCTGGATGTGCTCGACCTCGAAGTACGCCACCTCGGAGTACTTCTCGGCTAGCCCCTCCGTCCCCTCGTCCCGCAGTTCGCCGGTGGTCAGCTCGTGGGCCTGGGCGGGGTTGGCGGTCACGCTGTCGAGATATCGCTGAGAGGTTCTGGCCAGTGTGCCCGGGTCCGCCTGCTG
This sequence comes from Amycolatopsis rhizosphaerae, assembly GCF_007713715.1. Taxonomy (GTDB): domain Bacteria; phylum Actinomycetota; class Actinomycetes; order Mycobacteriales; family Pseudonocardiaceae; genus Amycolatopsis_E; species Amycolatopsis_E rhizosphaerae. The sequence goes on along the minus strand of NZ_VJWX01000378.1, from coordinate 707 downwards.
CAAGCTGAGCTGGAACGGGTCGGAGTCGTAGGGCGCGGGGGTGGGCGCCGGCTTCGGCGGAACCGAGGTGACCAGCGGGGCCGAGCCCGCCGGATCGCTGGGAGCCGACGGGCGGGGCGCGGCGTCGCTGTCCGCGGCCGAAGTGCTTTCGCCGGTGTCGCGGACCGCGGCAGGCCCGGAGGACGACCGGCTCGGGTCCAACTGCGTGCTCAGCGTGCTGGAGGAGTTGGTGCCGGGGCCGCTGTACCGGGCGAGGGGGCCCGGGCCGAGCTGTTCCCCCGCGACGGTGGGCAGGCCGCCGCCAAGGCCGGGGACCCAGCCCCCCGACGCCTGTTCCGGGGCGGGCTTGCCGACCAGTGCGGATCCGGCGAACAGCAGCGCCACCACCACGCCGCCCGACGAGGCGGTGGCGAACCAGGCGGCCCTGCGCCAGCTCCGGGGAGGGGTGACCGAGGCGGGCACGCTGCCCAGATCGAAGGTGGACAGCCCGGTTTCCGGTGGTGCCACGTAGACGCGGACGTCGTCGCCCGAACCGGCCTCATGGCAGGTGGGAGCGGTGAGCCTGACCCTCGTTCGAGGCGGCGGAGTCGGTGACGGCACCGAGGAGGACACGGGCGACGCGGGGGAGGCCTGCTCCGGCAGCGGGAGCCTGCCGCTGACCGACAGGAAGCCCGACTGGCTGCCTTCGTCGTAGCGCGGTGCGGCGG
>NZ_VJWX01000377.1 GCF_007713715.1 Amycolatopsis rhizosphaerae | reverse complement strand
GGGTCAGGGTCTTGACCGTGGCCTTCTGCTCGACCGGTTTGCCGTCGGCGCCCGCGGCCTCGGCCACCACGGTGTAGGCCGTTCCGTACCCGAGGGGTTCGCTGGAGGTCCAGTTCGAGCCGTCCGCGGCGAGCGCGCCCTTGACCGCGTTGCCCTTGGCGGCGTTGGTCACGGTGACCGTGGTGAGCTTGCCGCCGTTCACCTTCACCACGATCGGCGTCCTGGGGTTGAAGTCGGTGCTCCCCGAGCCGTCGATGCTCACCTGGGCGGCGGCAGCGGCGGCGGCCGTGCCGGTCGCGATACTGGGCGGGGCAGTGCTGTCGGGGGACGACGAACAGGCGCCGGCCAGTAACGTCACCGAAGCCAGCGCGGCCACTACGGCCACACCCCACGGGCGCTGACGGGTCACGGTCGGTCGGACGGGCATGCGGTTCCTCTTCTTCTTTGCCGGCACACTGGTTCAGACGTGTCCGGGGGCCTCGACGTTGCGTGTGTTTCCGGATGTGCCCACGGGAAAAGGAAGACACACCCGCCTCTCCCGATCCGGTTCCCGGGCGACGCGGGGGTTTTCCGGCTTTTGTCGGTTTTCCGGGTGTCCGGCGGGAGTGATCTGTCCATTGTGGCGGGTCGGGTGCCCGGCCCGCGGGCAGGGGATCACCGGGTGCGGCGGGGAAAACCGCCGAACCGGGCGCCGTGGGCGGAAACGGTCAGGGCCGGGCGAGCCAGGCCCGGCACAGCCACCAGGCGTCGACGGCGCCGAAGGCGGTGCCGGGGTCGATGCCGGTGATCCCGGCGAACCGCAGGACCCGGTTGCGCACCGTGTTGGGGTGGACGAACTGCCGTTCGGCGGCCCGGTTGGTGTCGCCGCCCGCCTCCACCCAGGCGCACACCGCGCGGGCCACCGGTTCGGCGTTCGCGCCGAGGGCGGCCCAGGCCTGACGGTGCTTCTCGAGCAGTGCCGCGGCCAGATCCGCCCGGTCCACGATCGCGGCGAGTGCGGGCACCTCCGCGATGTGCACGAGACCGCTTCGCGCGGTCGCTTCCGCGGCGGTGAGCGCGGCCAGGGCGAGGCGGCGGGTGCCGGTGAGCTCCTCCGGCTCGGCGGGGCCCGCCAGCCCGACGAGGGTTCCGTCCGGGACGGCCCGCGGCGACGGTGCCTGCCCGAGCACGGCGACCAGCAGGCCGTCGACGACGGCGGAGGGCGACGGGCGGTGGCGTTCGGCCAGTGCGCGGCGCACCGCCGCGGCCCCGCCCGGGCGGGCGACGGCGACCCAGAGCCCGCCGGTGACCGGCAGTCCGGCCTCGGCGGCGGCGAGCGCGGCGGCCGAACCGCCGTCGAGAAGCCGACGCAGCAGTGCCACGTCGCGGTCCCTGGCCGGGGCCTGGTCCGCGTTCGCCGCGCGATGGGCCGCGATGAGCCTGCCGCGCACCGCCTCGGCCCAGTCGTCGTAGAGCTCCCGGGCATCGAGCAGGAGCTCCGGGCCGACCCCGTCCGCAGCGGCCGCCTCGCGGGCCCGCGACCAGATCGCGCGCTCGGCGACGTGGATCGCCCGCAGCACGGCCTCGATGGGCACCCCCTGGTGCGCCCGGGTGACGGCGAGATCCTCCACGAACGACAGTTCCGCTCCGGTGGGGCCGCGCCGGGCCGCCAGCGCCCTGGCGGCCGCGGCGAGCAGCGCACGGGTGTGCCCGGCGATGTCGGCGGGGGTGAGCACCGCCACCTCGGGCACCAGCGTCCGCACACCGGCCACCGACACCGCCAGCAGATCCTCTTCGCCGACCACCCGCTCGATGAGGTCGACCACCTTGCGCCATGCGTCCACGCGGCGATGCTGCCCGGCGCCTTGTGGATCGCCACAACCGGGTGGGGCATTCGCGTGATCCGGGACAGAGGTCACGGGGAGAAATGCCCCTACCGTTGGCAGCTACCACAACGACCGTCGCGGCGACGAAGCCGGAGCAACGACCGGCACGCGCGCCGTCCCGACCCGTCACGAGGGAATGCCCATGCCACCCGCCTGCCGTGCCGCCGTGATCGGCGCCGGGCCCGCCGGCCTCACCGCGACCAAAGCCCTGCTCGACGCGGGCGTCGAGGTCGTCACCTACGAGAAGGGGGACCGGCCCGGCGGGCTGTGGGTGCGCGACCACACCGGCGGGAAGTCCCCGGCCTACGCCTCGCTGCACCTGAACACCAGCCGCGGCCGCACCGAATTCGCCGACTACCCGATGCCCGCCCACTGGCCGGACTACCCGTCGGCGGATCTCGTCGCCGGGTATCTCGCCGCCTACGCGGACACGTTCGGCCTGACGCCGCACCTCCGGTTCGGGCGGACGGTGACGTCGGTGGAGCGGGAGGAAGCCGGGCGGGCGTGGACGGTGCGGACCGCGGAGGGGGAGAGCGAGACGTTCGACGCCGTCCTCGTCGCGAACGGCCACAACTGGGATCCCCGCCTGCCCGAACCGGCCTATCCCGGCACGTTCACCGGACACCAGATGCATGCCCACGACTACGCCTCGGCGGAGATCTTCCGCGACCGGCGGGTGCTCGTCGTGGGCATGGGCAACTCCGCCATGGACATCGCGGTGGACGCCTCCCAGCCGGCGCGGGGCCCGGTCCTGCTGTCGGCCCGGCACGGCGTCCACATCGTGCCGAAATACCTGTTCGGCCGTCCCTCCGACGCGACCGGGGGCGCGCTGGCGGCGCTGCCGTGGCGGGTGCGCCAGCGCGTCGCCGAGACGCTGCTGCGCCTGGCCGTGGGCAGGCCGGAGCGGTACGGCCTGCCCGCGCCTTCGGGTGGGTTGTTCCAGAACCACCCGACGATCAGCGACACCATCCTCCACCGGCTCACGCACGGCGAGATCGCCGCGCGCCCGGGGATCGCGCGTTTCGACGGTTCACGAGTGGTGTTCACCGACGGCACGGCCGACGAGGTGGACCTGATCGTGTGGGCCACCGGTTACCGGGTGGCCGTCCCGTTCCTCGACGAGCGCTGGACGGGCGGGGATCCGGAGCGGTTGCCGCTGTACAAACGGGTTTTCCATCTCCAGGACCCGAGCCTGCTCTTCGTCGGGCTGATGCAGTCCACGGGGGCCGCGCTGCCCGTCGTCGAGGCGCAGGCGAAGCTCGCGGCCGCCTACCTGTCGGGCGCCTACGGCCTGCCGGACGGGCCGGAGCAGCGGCGAGCCGTCACCACGGCGCTGCGCGCCGCCACCGCCCGCTGGGGGGACCGGCGCCCGATGATGCGCATCGACTTCGACGCCTACGTCGCCGATCTGCCGCGCGAGATCAAGGCCGGGCGGACCCGGCTCGCGCGGGGCACCTCCCGGCCCTTCACCCCGACTCGTCACGAACGGACCACCGCATGAGCCCCGCCAAGTCCCCCCTTTCCGCGCTGCTGGGCGGTCACCGCGATCCCCGCGGCCTCCGCGTGCTCGTCACCGGCGCCTCCGGCACCTTCGGCCGGGCGATCTGCGCGCGCCTGGCCGCACTCGGCGCGCACGTCGCCGGGATCGACCTCGCCCCGTCTCCCGGCGATCCGGTGGAGGTCCTGGCCTGCGACATCACCGACGACGAGGCGGTCCCCGCGGCCGTGGCGCGGGCGATCGCCTCCCTCGACGGTCTCGACGTACTGATCAACAACGCCGGGGTCGGCGGTCCGGCGCCCGCCGAACTGCCCCCGGGGGCGGAGGTGCGCCGCCAGTTCGACATCAACCTGCTCGGGGCGTGGCGGGTCACCGCCGCCTGCCTCGGCGACCTGATCGCCTCGCGGGGCCGGGTCGTCATGCTCGCTTCGCGCATGGCGGTGATGCAGCTGCCCCTGGCGGCCGCCTACGGCGCGTCGAAGCGGGCCCTCGTCGCCTACGCCGACGCGCTGCGGGTCGAGGTCGGCACGCACGTGAGCGTCACCTGCGTCTACCCCTCCGCCGTGCGCAGCCCGATCCACGATTCGACCGCCGCGGCCGGGCTGTCCCTGGAGGGCATGAGCCAGTACGAACCGCTGGAGGGAGTGGTGGACACGGTGCTCGGGGCCGTGCTGCGCCGCCGGGCACGGCGGGACCTGACGACGACCCGGCGCGGCGCCGTCGAGTTCTTCCTCGCGCGGCACCTGCCGGCGGTGACGGACCGGATCATCGCGCGCACCCTCGCGCGACGGGCCCGTTCGGGTGCTTTCGCCGGGGCCGACCTGGCCTCCGGGGTCGTCGCCCGCCACTCCGCACCTCCTGCGGACGCGTGATCGCATGCCCGGTCCTCAGACGGCGGAGCACACCGCCCCGGTGCGCGCCGGTGCCCGGGAACTCGCCGCCTACGCCACCGGTTCGCTGGGGATGGGGGTGTGGGTCACCGTCCCCGGCCTGCTCCTGCTCTACTTCCTGACGCACACCCTCGGCGTTTCCCCCTTCCTGGCCGGGCTGACCCTGCTCGTGCCGAAGATCGCCGACGCGGTGGCCCACCCCCTCCTCGGGGCGTTGTCGGACCGGCAGGCGCGGGCCGCCGGGCACCGCCGGGGCCTGCTGCGCTGGGGCCTGCTGCTCCCCGTCGCGCTCGTCGCGATGTTCTCGGTGCCCGCGCCGCTGACCGGATTCACCGCCGCGCTGTGGGTGGGTGCCTGGTTCGTCGCCGGGAACCTGCTGTTCGCCTCGTTCCAGGTGCCGTACCTGGCCACCCCGGCGGACCTGCGGATCGGCTACCACGAACGCACGCGCGTGTTCCTGGTGCGGATGCTGGTGCTGACGGCCGGGCTGCTCGGCGCGGGGGTGGTGGCCCCCGCCCTGGTGGCACAGGGCGGCCGGGCCGGGTACACCCGGATGGCGGTGCTGCTGGCGGTGGTCATGGTGTTCTCGGGCCTGATCGCCCTCGGCGGGGTGCGCGGGCTCACCGCGCGCTGCGGTTTCCGGTCCCCCGGCCCCGGCCATGCCGGTCTCGGGGATATCCGGTCCGCCTGGCGGGACCGCGACTTCCGGGCGCTGGTGCTGTCCTACCTGTGCACGGTGACCACCACGCACCTCTTCCTCGCGGCGCTGCCGTTCTACACCGAATACGTGCGGCACGACGGCCGGTCGACCGCGGGGTTCATGGCGGGTTTCCTCGCCCCGGCGCTCGTCGCGGGCCCGGCGTGGCGGTGGCTGTCGCGCCGGATCGGCAAGCAGCGCGCTCTCCTGGCCGCGCAGGCCGTGTTCGTGGCCGGGTGTCTCGCCCTGCTCGCCGGGGACCGGCTCGGGGTGGGATTCACCACGGGTGTCGTGGTGGCACTGGGGGTCGCGTTCGCCGGGCTGCAGTTGCTGGCCTTCTCGATGGTGCCGGACGCGGTGGCCGCGGCCCGCGGACGCGGCAGTGCGGCGGCCGGTGCCTACAACGGGGTGTGGACGGCGACCGAAGCCACCGGGACGGCGATCGGCCCCTACCTGTACTCCGCGGTGCTCGCGCTCGGCGGTTTCGTGTCCACGACCGGCGGTCACGGCACGGGCCAGTCCCCGGCGGCGCTGACGGCGGTGCTGGTGGGTTTCACCGCGGTTCCGGCGGTGCTGATGGTGGTGGCGTGGCTGTTCCAGAGCCGATGCCGCCTGGACCGGCACGCCGCCGAACTCGCCTGACGCCGAGCCGCATACCCCGGAGGGTATTTGACGAATCGGGCGGATTCTGGTTACCTGGATGCCGGAGGTACCCCTAGGGGTATGAGACGCATCGACCGGGAGGATCCGTGTTCTTCGCCCAGTACTACCTGGACTGCCTGTCCCAGGCGTCCTACCTCGTCGCCGACGAGACCACGGGCAGGGCCGTGGTCGTCGACCCGCGCCGTGACGTCTCGGAGTACCTCGCCGAGGCCGAGGAGCGGGGCTTCACCATCGAGGCTGTCATCAACACCCACTTCCACGCCGACTTCCTCGCCGGGCACCTCGAACTGGCCGCGCGGACCGGCGCCTGGATCGGCTACGGGCAGCGGGCCGAGGCCGAGTACCCGATCCGCAAACTCACCGACGGGGAGCGCATCAGCCTCGGCGACGTGACGCTGCAGATCATGGAGACCCCGGGGCACACCCCCGAGTCGATCAGCATCCTGGTCTACGAGCACGCCGACGACGAGGTGGCCTACGGGGTGCTCACCGGGGACGCGCTGTTCATCGGCGACGTCGGCAGGCCCGACCTGCTCGCCTCGGTCGGGGTCACCGCCGACGAGCTGGGCCGCATGCTCTACGACAGCGTGCAGCACAAGCTGATGGCCCTGCCCGACGACGTCCGGGTCTTCCCGGCGCACGGGGCCGGTTCCGCCTGCGGCAAGAACCTGTCCACCGAGCGCTCGTCCACCATCGGCATGCAGCGGCTGACCAACTACGCCTGCGCGCCGATGAGCGAGGACGAGTTCGTCGCGGTGGTGACCGCGGGGCAGCCCGTGGCCCCGGGCTACTTCGTCTACGACGCCACGCTCAACCGCAAGGAGCACGACCTGTTCGACCCGACGGCCGCGGCGGGTCCGCTGACCCCCGGCGAGCTGCTCGAACGGCGGGCCGCCGGTGCCGTGGTCGTGGACGGCCGCGACCCGCAGGAGTTCGCCGCCGGGCACCTGCGCGGCTCGGTCAACGTGCCCGCGGACGGGCGGTTCGCCGAGCAGGCGGGCACCGTGGTGCGGCCCGACGAGGAGGTCGTCGTGATCGCCCCCGCGGGACGCGAAGAGGAGCTGGTCACGCGCTTGGCCCGCATCGGATTCGACCGTGTCGCGGGCTACTTGCGCGACGCGGAGGCGTCCCTGCCCGGACTGGCGGACGAGATGACGCCGGCCAGCCGGGTGACGGCGGACCGGCTCCGCGCCGAGCTCGACGGTGAGCGGCCGCCCGTGGTGGTCGACGTGCGGGGCGCCTCCGAGCGCGAGGAGGGCCGCATCGAGGGTTCGGTGCACATCCCGCTGGCCGAGCTGCGCAACCGGATCGGTGAGCTCCCCGCGGACCGGCCCGTGGTCGTGCACTGCGCGGGCGGCCTGCGGTCCTCCATCGGGGCGAGCCTGCTCCGCCACGAGGGGCTGGCCGACGTGTCCGACCTGCTGGGCGGGTACGGCGCCTGGCTGCTGCTTTCCGAAACCGCCACCCGGCGGTGAGCGGTGCCGGACCCGGTTCGGGGCCGGGTCCGGGCACTCTGAGGGGAGCCGTGAAGGGCCCCTTCACAGTCGATACGACTGTGAAG
>NZ_VJWX01000376.1 GCF_007713715.1 Amycolatopsis rhizosphaerae | reverse complement strand
GCCATCCGGAAGAGCGTGTCGAGGGTGATGTTGGGGGGCGGGCGTTTGCGCGGATCCTGCCGTCGCGGGGGCTGGTCGAGCCGGGAGCGTTCGAGTTCGGCGACGACGGAACGGGACACGCCCGCCCGGTCGGCCAGTTCCTCCTGACTGAGGTCCCGGTCGCGGCGGGTCCTGCGCACCCTCGTGGCGAGCGCGCGCAGCCGTGCGTCGAGCACCTCGTCCTGATCCTCGTCCTGATCCTGTCCGGCCATCAACGCCGCAGCCTACCCCTTCCGGATATGCACGACAATTTGTTGCTTCTATGCTACTTTTGGTCGTATGAACGAAGAGTTCACCAAGCCCGGTTACCTGTACGAAGAGCTGGCCAAGCGGCTCGCGGAGCGCATCGAGCGCGGCGAACTGGCGCCCCACAGCCCGCTGCCCTCCGAGGGCAGGCTCGCTCACGAGTACGGCGTTTCGCTGGGCACGGCGAGACACGCCACGCGGCTGTTGCGCGACTGGGGCCTCGTGGTGACGATCCGGTCCAAGGGCACCTACGTGGCACGACGGGAACCCGTGCCACCGCTGTGCCTGTGGAGTCCCTAGACGACCTGGCGGCAGAGGATGCGCAGCACCTCGGCGTCCACAGTGGATGGTTCGGCGGCCAGCCAGCCGCCGATCTCGTGGACGAACTGGTCCGGGGTCATCGGCGCGACCGGAAGATCGAAGTCCTCCTCGGTGGTGATCTCGCCCGCGCGACTGGGATAGATGACCAACGCCCCGCGGATCTCCACCCCGGGCAGCAGGTCCCGGTAGGCCGCCATCGCGGCGGGCAGTCCGGTCGCGCCGCCCCGGAACAGGCGGTCGTCGCGCCACAACGTGCCGTCCTCGTCGGCGCCGTAACAGCCCGGCAGCCAGGTCTTCGACTCGATCAGCACGAGCCGGTGGCCGGCGAGCACCGCGTGGTCGATGTCGGCGAACACCGAACCGGGCAGCGCGAGCCCGTGGAAGATCCGCACGTTCGGCAGCCGGCCGAGGTACCGGGTGAGCAGCTCGGCCGTCAGCCGCTCACCCCAGTGATCGGCCTCGGCGCCGGTGCGGCCGTAGACCGCGACCTGCCCGAACTCCGCCATCAGCCGCCGCCGGGCCTCGCGCACCCGCAGATGCCGTCGCACCAGCCACACCGCCACGGCCGTGGCGAGCAGGAACCAGAGCGTCACCAGCAGCCAGCCCGCCATCATCGGCAGCACGACCAGCAGCAGCCAGGCGAGCAGGATGACCGCCGGGGCGTGTCCCGGCGGCCTCGGCGAGGTGGGGCAGGCGGGCTCCCCGGCGCGGTGCCACCACGGGAGGGTGGCCGGATCGAGGCTGGGCACGTCCGCGACGAAGGCCGGGTCCTCGCCGAACTCCCGGGGCCGCCGCCGGGTCCGCACCGGGGAGCGCTGGAACCCCCGGTCGTAGGCCGCCCGGCGCCCCGGGTCGCTCAGCGTCTCGTAGGCCTCCCGAAGCCGGTGGAAGGCCAGGGGAGAACCACCCGCGTCCGGATGCATGGCGCGCGCCATGGCCCGGTACGCCGACTTGATCTCAGCCGCGGAGGCATCCTTGTCCACCCCGAGCAGCTCGTAGTAGCCGGCATCGTGCACGCGGTCACAATACAAGGGGGCGTTCACTGGCTAGAGTGACGCGATGGCAGGCACTCCCGCGGGCGAGCTCGCCCGGAAGCTCGGTGTCCGGACCGGCCGGATCGTGCTTCCCTGCGGGCTGTTGCTGATTTTCGTCGGGGCGGTGCTCTTCGTGTATCCGCCGCACAGCGGCCTGTTGGCGTTCCTGTTCGCCGTGCTCGGCGTGGCCGGGTTCGCGCTCGGCACGGCACGCCTCGCGGCCGCCCCGTGGTGGGCGCTGGGGGCCGCGGTGGCACTCGGCTTCCTGCTGTTCGCCGTGCTGACGGTGCCCGGCCGGGGGCTTGTGCTGCGGGTGTTCGGCCACTCCGAAACCTGTCGGGTGGCGAGCCGCCGGGAGGTGGACACGACCTCGCGTTATCCCCGGTACGGCTTCGTGCACACCGTCGACTGCCCCGGGGCGGGCACCCTGGTCATCCGCACGGATTCCGCCGACCGGCAACCGCTGGGCCCGGTCGAGGTCCTCGACGATCCCGGCGGCCCGCTGCAACCGGATTTCGCCGAACGCCACAACGTCGTCGTGGACTCGCTGCTCGTCGCCGCCGCGATCGCGCTGACGAGTGCGGCGGTGTGCGTCGCCTGGCTCAGGTCAGCGAACCAGGGTCGGCGGGCACGTCGGCCGCGTGTTCCCGAAGTGCCGGAAGGCTGACCACTTCCAGCGCCTTGGCATGGGTCGAGGCCAGCACGACCGGCGGGGCCATGCCCGCCTCGTACGCCTCCAGCCAGCGCGCCGCGCACAGGCACCACCGGTCGCCCGGTCGGAGGCCGGGGAAGTCGAACTCGGCGCGCGGGGTCACCAGGTCGTTGCCGACCTGCTGCTGGTGCGCCAGGAACTCGCGCGTCACCACGGCGCACACCGTGTGGTTGCCGAGGTCGTCAGGACCACTGTGGCAGCAGCCGTCGCGGTAGAACCCGGTGACGGGATCGGCACCGCACGGTTCCAGTTCGCCGCCCAGCACGTTGCGATCGTTCGTCATGCCTCCAGCCTGACAGCTTCGACCTGTCGTCGCCGCCAATCCCGCCGGTCCAGCGCGTATTCGACGTCGCCGTGTTCCGAGCCGTCGATCGCCTCGGGCCAGTGCTGGTGAAAGGTCCGCACGAAACCGAGCCCCGCCTTCTCCATGACCCGGCGGGAAGGGGTGTTGACGGTCATCGTGTACGCGACCACGCGTTCCACGCCGGGTTCGGCGAAGCCCTTGTCGATCAGGGCGCGCGCCCCTTCGGTCGCATACCCCTGCCCCCAGGCGGCACGGCGGAGCCGGTAGCCGAGTTCGGTTCCGGCCGGGCAGGGCCGGAACTCGAACCAGCCGAGGAACTCGCCGGTCGCCTTGAGCTGCGCCGCCCAGTAGCCGCCCGCGCGCAGCTTCGGCAGGACCTCCCGCACGACGACCTCCCTGGGCGTCGGCTTCCCGCCGGTCAGGTGGCGCATCACCTCGGGGTCGCTGTCGAGTTCGGTGACGCGGTCGGCATCAGCCTCGGTGAACGCCCGCAGCACGAGTCGTCCGGTCTCCAGGAAGATCCCCACGCATCGATTCTTCCCGGCGGCGAAAGTGGTTTTCCGATGCGGCTCAGCGGTCGAGGACGCGATTCACCAGGGCGCGCACGCTCGGCCAACGTCCCCAGGCCAGCAGTGCGCAGACCACCGCCAGCAGCGCCGGGGCGACCGCATACGCCGGATCCGGCAGTACGAACAACTGGAAGTAGGTGGCCCCGAGGAGCAGGCCGACCAAGCCGAGCGCGGCCGCGCCGGTGAGCGCGGGGACCACCAGTCCGATCGCCCCGGCGAGTTCGAGCGCACCGACGAGGTAGCGGAACCACTGGCCCGCGCCGATTTCGTCGAAGCTCTGCACGGCGTAGCTCTGCCCGGCCAGCTTCGGCAGTGCCGAGGCGACGCCGAGGAACAGTGCCAGCAGCACCTGGGTCACCCACAGGGTGATCGTCTTGGCGCGGGCGGTGGCGGAGCGGGGCATCGTGGTCATCGCGGTTCTTCCTTCCGGGAGGGGAAAACGCCGGTCACGGGTGGAGACTCCGCTCGCCGCGAAAACTCGTCGGCGATCCGCCGATGACTTTCCGCCGTCCGCCGGGTCTGTACAGGCGCAGTAGGACGAGGAGATGCTTATGACCATGACGGCGACCGAGCGGCCCGCGGGGGCGGACTTCCTCCGCCAGGCCGATCCCTACCGGCGCGAACTGCTCGCGCACTGCTACCGCATGCTCGGCTCCGTGCACGACGCCGAGGATCTGGTGCAGGAGACCTACCTGCGGGCCTGGCGTGCGTACGACCGCTTCGAGGGCCGGTCCTCGTTGCGCACCTGGCTCTACCGCATCGCGACGCGGGTCTGCCTGACCGCGCTGGAGGGCCGGGAGAAACGCCCGCTGCCCACCGGTCTCGGCGCGCCAGGGTCGCAGGCGGGCGATCCGCTGGTCGAGCGGGACGAGGTGCCGTGGCTGGAGCCGGTGCCGGACGCGATGGCGGGCGCCGAGAGCGGCGACCCGGCAGCGATCGTCACCTCCCGCGAGAGCATCCGGCTGGCCCTGATCGCCGCGCTGCAGTACCTGCCGCCGCGACAGCGGGCCGTGCTGATCCTGCGGGACGTCCTGCAGTGGCGGGCCGCGGAGGTGGCGCAGGTGCTCGACACCACGACCACCGCGGTCAACAGCATCCTCCAGCGCGCCCGAGCCCAGCTCGACCAGGCAGCCCCCCACGAGAACGAGGTCGTCGAACCGTCCGCCGCGGACCAGCGCGAACTGCTGGAGAAGTTCGTGACGGCCTTCGAACGCAAGGACTTCGCGGCGATGGTCGAGTTGTTCACCAAGGACGCGATCTGGGAGATGCCGCCGTTCACCGGCTGGTACCGGGGCGCGGAGAACATCGCCCGGCTCATCGATACGCAGTGCCCGGCGCAGGGCCCGGGTGACATGCGCCTGGTGCCTCTCCGGGCCAACGGGCAGCCCGGGTTCGGGCTCTACCTGCGTGACGGGGACGTGTACCGGCCGTTCAACATGCCAGTGCTGACGCTGTCGGCATCGGGGGTCGAGCACGTCACCTGTTTCTTCGACACGGGTTTGTTCACCCTGTTCGGCCTGCCCGAGACGCTGCCGGTCGCGGCGGCACGATGACCTCCCGGGACGCGGCGGCCGGTGGGTCCGGTCTGCTCGAACGCGCGGTCACGTACTGCCTCGGCGCGGTGGCGCCGGTCACCCCCGAACTGCTGTCCCGGGCCACGCCCTGCGAAGGCTGGGATCTGGGCGCGCTGCTGACCCATCTGCACGACTCGCTGTCGGCGCTGGCCGAGGCGGCCGAGGGCGGGCGGATCGCCGGAGGGCCGGTGCCCGGTCCGCCCCGCGGCGATCCGGTGCGGGCGGTGCGGGCGGCGGCACGGAGAGTGCTGGGGGCCTGGGCGCCGGCGGCCCGCGAGGCCGTCGCGGTGGGCGGTCTCCCGCTCCCCGCCGCCTTGTTGAGCGCGACGGGTGCGGTGGAGGTCGCGGTGCACGGCTGGGACGTGGCCAGGGCCTGTGGCCGTGACCACCCGATCCCGGAGCCGTTCGCGGAGGAACTCCTCGAACTGGTGTCGCTCGTACTGGACGACGCGGACCGGCCGGGCCGGTTCGGCCCACCGCTCACGGTCCGGTGTGGAGCGGATGCGGGAGAGCGCCTGCTCGCCTTCCTCGGCCGGAGAGTCCGGTGTGGACAGAAGTACGAAGAGGACGTTGCGTGACCCCGCCAACCGGGTGAGTTCCCTTGGAGTCTTTCCAAAGTATGGGGCCTGTGGGTAGGCTGACCTTGCCTGGGTGGAAGTTGAGGTCCATATCACGAGCCGCCGAACAGGCCCGGGACCTGGGATTTTGGCCTGGTGCGGGACTTTGGTCCCTTTTCGCGGGGACTTTGGACCCTTCGTCCGCACCCGTCGGACTGAAAACCTGTCGCTGACGTTTGATCAGCAAGACAGGAGACACCGTGACGGCGACCTCCCTGCCCCCGGTTGTTGTGCCTTCCCCGCGCAAGCGGGTACGGGGGGCGGCGTTAGTTCAACTGTTCCGCACCACCGATCACAAGCAGATCGGCGTGATGTACCTCATCGCGACGTTCGCCTTCTTCATGATCGGCGGCGCGATGGCCATGCTCATCCGCACCGAACTGGCCCGGCCGGGCCTGCAGTTCATGTCGAACGAGCAGTACAACCAGATGTTCACCATGCACGGCACGGTGATGCTGCTGCTGTACGCGACGCCGAGTGTGTTCGGGTTCGCCAACTTCGTGCTGCCGCTGCAGATCGGCGCGCCGGACGTGGCGTTCCCGCGGCTCAACGCCTTCTCGTTCTGGCTGTTCCTGTTCGGCGGGCTCACCATGCTGGCCGGCTTCCTCACGCCGGGCGGTGCCGCGGACTTCGGCTGGTTCGCCTACACGCCGCTGTCGGACGCGGTGCACACGCCGGGCGCGGGTGCGAACCTGTGGATCGTCGGCCTCGCCGTCGGTGGTCTCGGCACGATCCTTGGCGCGGTCAACATGATCACCACGATCGTCTGCCTGCGTGCACCCGGGATGACGATGTGGCGGATGCCGGTGTTCACCTGGAACATCCTGATCACCAGCCTGCTGATCCTGGTCGTGTTCCCGATCCTGACCGCGGCCGGTGTCGGTCTGCTGGCCGACCGCCTGATCGGCGCCCACGTGTTCGACCCGGCCAACGGCGGGGTGACGCTGTGGCAGCACCTGTTCTGGTTCTTCGGCCACCCCGAGGTCTACATCCTGGCGCTGCCGTTCTTCGGGGTCGCCTCGGAGATCATCCCGGTGTTCGCCCGTAAGCCGATCTTCGGTTACAAGGGGCTGGTCTGGGCGACGCTGAGCATCGCGGGCCTGTCGGTCTCGGTGTGGGCGCACCACATGTACGCCACGGGCGCGGTGCTGCTGCCGTTCTTCTCCTTCATGACCTTCCTGATCGCGGTGCCGACCGGCGTCAAGTTCTTCAACTGGATCGGCACCATGTGGAAGGGCACGATGACCTTCGAGTCGCCGATGCTGTTCGTGATCGGCTTCCTGGTCACCTTCCTCTTCGGTGGTCTGACCGGTGTCATGCTGGCCGCGCCCGCGCTGGACTTCCACCTCTCGGACAGCTACTTCGTGGTGGCGCACTTCCACTACGTGCTCTACGGCACGATCGCCTTCGCGACCTTCGCCGGTGTCTACTTCTGGTTCCCGAAGATCACCGGCCGGATGATGGACGAAACGCTGGCCAAGGTCCACTTCTGGACCACGTTCATCGGGTTCCACATGACGTTCCTGGTGCAGCACTGGCTGGGCAACGAGGGTATGCCGCGCCGCTACGCCGACTACCTCGAGTCCGACGGTTTCACCACGCTGAACACGATTTCGACGATCGGTGCCTACATCCTGGGCGTGTCGACCCTGCCGTTCATCTACAACGTGTTCAAGAGCTACCGCTACGGCGAAGTCGTGACGGTGGACGACCCGTGGGGCTACGGCAACTCGCTGGAGTGGGCCACCTCGTGCCCGCCGCCGCGGCAC
>NZ_VJWX01000375.1 GCF_007713715.1 Amycolatopsis rhizosphaerae | reverse complement strand
TCACCGCACCTTGCGCACCCCGAGGATCAGCCCGCCCGCGGCCAACGTGGCGACCGCCGAAGCCGCGAACAGCCCGGGGTAACCGCCCAGATCCGCGAGGATCACCGTCGCCAGCAGCGGCGCGATGACCTGCGGCAGCAGGTTCGCGATGTTCACCACCCCGAGGTCCTTCGCACGGTCCTGCGCCGCGGGAAGGACCTCGGTGAGGATCGCCAGCGCGACCGCCCAGTAGGCGCCGAACCCGACACCGAGCAGCGGCGACGCGGCCAGCGCGGCGGGCCAGGTCTGCCAGAGCACCAGCACCACCGCGGCCGCCGCCATCACCACGACCGCGAACAGCACGTAGGGCTTGCGCCGCTGGGAACGGTCCGACAACCAGCCGACGGTGAGGCCGCCGACCACCAGCGCCGCCCCGTACAGCCCCATCATGATCAGCAGTCCGCTGTCCGGATCCGGGTAGTGGACCGCATCCTTGAGGAAGAACAGCAGGTAGAACGTGCCGAGCGCGTTCCCCAGGTTGATCATGAAGTGGCAGCCCCATGCCCAGAAGAAGTCCGGCTGCTCCTTCGGTGACACCCACAGTTCGGCCAGCACGTCCCGCCACCGGTTCGACGGCAGCCAGTCCCGGGGCAGCGCGAGGTCCGGGGTGCGCAGCACGAACACCACCGCACCGGCCACCACCACCGCCGCGCAGGCGAGGTAGCCGCCGGGCAGCTTGGTGACCACGACGGTGACCAGCACCGCGCCGAGCACGGTGCCCAGCATCTGGCTGATCCCGACCAGTCCGCCGATCTGCGCGCGCTGTTCGACCGGGACCCGGTCCGGCACGGCGGAGGTCAGCGTGGCCAGCATGCCGTTGAGCCCCGCCTGGACCAGGCACCAGCCGAGGGTCATCATCACGACGGTGGGTGCGAACGCGAGGACCGCCAGCCCGGCGGCACCGACGCAGGCCCCGAGCAGGGTCCACGGGTGGCGGCGGCCGAACCGGGACCGGGTGCGGTCCGACGCCAGCCCGACGAGCGGGTTCGCGAACAGCGAAACCACCGCGCCGACCCCGGTCACCACGCCGAACACGAGTTCCTTGTTCGCCGAGTCCAGCAGTTCGGCCTGTTCGGGCAGCAGCACCTGGATCGGGGCGTAGATCCCCAGCCAGAGGCCGATGTTCGCGAGGAACAGCAGCGTCGTCCAGCCGGGACGGACCCGCGCGGTCGGTTCGGCCAGCGCCGCGGGCAGGGCGGTTTCGCTCATTTCCTCACCAGTTTCCGGTACCAGGCGAAGGAGTCCTTGGGTGTGCGGCGCTGGGTTTCGTAGTCCACCTGGACCAGCCCGAAGCGGGGAGCGTACCCCTTGGACCATTCGAAATTGTCGAGCAGGGACCAGACGAAATAGCCTCGAACGTCCACTCCGGCCGACATCGCGGCACGAACGGCCGCCAGATGGCCCTTGAGGAATTCGATCCGCTCAGGATCGTGCACTCCGTCGAAGCTGCACCCGTTTTCCGTGATGTAGACGGGTGGAAGCGCCTCGCCGTAGCGCTCGCGGAAACCGACGAGCAGTTCGCGCAGCCCGTCGGGCACGATCGGCGAATCGTTCGTCGTCCGTGGATATCCCTCGATCGGGCGAAGTTCGAAGGGAAGCGGATTGCCTTCACCGGGCGCGGCGGCACCCTGCGGTTCGTAGTAGTTGACGCCGTAGAAATCCAGCGGCTGCGCGATGACCGGCAGGTCGCCGTCGAATCCCTCCGGGAGGTGTTCGTGCATTTCGTCCGGATACCTGCCGAGCAGAACGGGATCGGCGAACAGGCGGTTGAGCAGGGCATCGAGCCAGGTCGCGGCCGCGCGGTCGCCTTCGCCGTCTCCGGCGGCCCAGACCGGCGAATGGTGGTTGGCGGTCCCGATGCTCTCCGCGCCCGCCGCACGCAGGGCCTGCGTCGCCAGGCCGTGCGCGAGGTGCTGGTGGTGCGCGGTGGGAACGGCCCCGAGCAGCAAGGTCCGGCCGGGTGCGTACTCGCCGATGGCGTAGCCGTAGACCGTGGTGACCATCGGTTCGTTGATCGGGATCCACATCCGCACCCGGTCGGCGAACCGTTCGCCCAGTATCGCGGCGTAGTCGGCGAACCTGGCGGCGGTGTCCCTGGCCAGCCAGCCGCCGGTGTCTTCCAGCGCCTGGGGCAGGTCCCAGTGGTAGACGGTGCCCGCCGGGGAGATCCCCGCCGCGCACACGGCGTCGAGCAGCCGGTCGTAGAAGTCGAGTCCGCGGGGGTTCGGCGCCCCTCCCCCGTTCGGCTGAATTCTGGGCCAGGCGAAGGACATCCGATAAGCCCCGACGCCCAGATCCGCCATCAGTGCGACATCCTCCGGGTAGCGGTGGTAGTGGTCGTCGGCGACGATCTGGCCCTGGTCCGCCGTGAACGTGTCCCAAATGGACTGTCCTCGACCGTCGGCATCGGTTGCGCCTTCGATCTGGAAGGCTGAGGTGGACACGCCCCAGAGGAAATCGGGCGGGAAGGTGAGGTTTTCCACTGGCATTCGCCCTTCGGCGAGGGAAACATGAAAATTTCTCATACGATAGCCGTTCCCTCGTCCGGGGGGGAAGCGGTTCGGCACGCTAAAGTCGCAGTTCAGAGCACCAGAAGGAGCACATCGTGTCGGACACCCAGGCGACCCCGCTGCGCCGTCAGCCGGTGCAGCGGCGAAGCGCCAGGCGAGTGGAGCAGATGCTGGACGCGAGTGCGGAGCTGATCGACGAGGTCGGCTACGAATCGCTCACCACCACACTCATCGCGAAGCGCGCCGGAGTCGCGGTGGGCTCGTTGTACCAGTTCTTCCCGGACAAGCGGGCCGTCGTCCAGGCTCTGACCCAGCGCAACCTCGACCGCTTCATGGCGGCGGTCAGCGAACGGCTCGCCCGCGAGGATCCGCACCACTGGTGGGACGTGGTCGACTCGATCCTCGACATCTACCTGGAGATGCACCGTTCGGTGCCCGGTTTCTCCAAGGTGCACTTCGGCGACGTGGTCGACCGGCAACTCCTCGACGACAGCCGCGACAACAACAAGGTCATCGCCGATGCGCTGACCGACCTGGTGCGCAAGTACATCGAAACGCCCGGCGAGAAGCTCCCACTGGCCATCACCGTGGCCATCGAGGTGGCCGACGCGCTGCTCAAGCTGGCCTTCCACCGGGACCCCGACGGCGATCCGGAGATCGTCGAAGAGACCAAGCAACTGATCAAGGGATATCTCGCCGGCCGACTCGGCGAGTAGTCCACAGGGCCTGTGGACAACTCACTCCGGGCTAGCCGAAGTTCTGCTGCTCCCCGCGGTAGGTCGGGACGGTCCGCACTACGCGGCCGTCCTCGACGATGTGGTACTCCGTGAACCGCTCGGCGAGTTCGCCCGCCTTCGCGTGACGGAACCAGACGCGGTCACCGATCCGCAGGTCACGGGCCGGTTTTCCGGTCACCGGCGTCTGGACCTCCCCGGCCCCCTCCACCGGGAGGAGCCTGAGTCCGGCGGGCAGGTACGGCGACGGGAGCCGGGAGGCCGAAGGCGGTCCGGACGCGATGTACCCCCCGGCGAACAGGGTCGCGATACGGGCCGTCGGCTTGTGGACAACCGGCAGTGCGAACAGCGCGGCGGGGCGCGGCCGGAAGCGCGTGTACCCGTCGAACAGGGTCGAGCCGATCAGCCCGGATCCCGCGGCCGCCTCGGTCACCGCCGGCTCGGCGAGCGTGAGCTCGATACTCCCCGAGCCGCCGCCGTTGACGAACTCCAGTTCGGCGATCGCGCGCACCGCGCGGACCGCTTCGGCGCGCCGCCGCGCGAGTTCCCGCGCCGAACGCCGCTGCATCCAGCGCACCAGTGCGTCGGTCCGTTTCCCCGTGGCGTCGGGCAGCCCCGCGATCTGCCCCTCGTAGGCCATCAGCCCGACCAGGCGGAATCCCGGGCGGGCCACCACCGACCTGGCCAGTGCCGCCGCCTGCCGCGGGGTGAAAACCGGCGAGCGGCGGGTGCCGACGTGCACCAGGCGCAGCGGTCGCCAGGACGCGTCGAGTTCGAGGCAGACCCGGATCTCCGGATGGCCCGGTCCGAGCACGGCGGTCACGAAGTCCAGGTGCGCGGCCGAGTCGACCATGATCGTGATCGCGGCCCTTGCCCGCTCGTCCGCGGCGAGACGGCGCAGCGCCCCGCGGTCGGCGGTCGGGTAGGCGACCAGGATGTCGTCGCACGTCCCGCTTTCGACGTGCCACAGCGCCTCCGCGAGCGAATAGCACATCAGCCCGGAGAAACCGGGCTTGGCCAGCGCGCGTTCGATGAGGTAGCGGCAGCGCAGGGACTTGCTGACCAGGCGGATCGGCCTGCCTTCCGCCCGCCGGAGCAGGTCGTCGGCGTTCGCGTCGAACGCGGCCAGGTCGATGACGGCCAGCGGGGGATCGAGATCCTTCGTGGCCAGGTCAAAGGTGACCGCACTCGATGTGCTCATGCGCAGTACGGTACGGCAGCAGGTCTTGAAAAGCGAATATCTTTCACCTACGGTTTCCGTCACTCCGATACGAACAGGTGACTCCCCATGAACCGGTGGACCAACTGGGCGGGCACCGCGACCGCCGAACCGCACCGCGTGCACACGCCGCGCAGCGTGGCCGAAATCGCCGAGGTGGTGGCCGGTGCCGCCGTCGACAACCGTCGCGTGCGGCCCCGCGGCAGCGGGCACTCCTTCACACCCATCGCGGTGGCCGACGGCGACGCGATCGACCTGACCCACTGGAGAGGCATCGCCTCGGTGGACGCCGGGAACCATCGCGTCACCGTCCGCTCGGGTACGCCACTACACCAGCTCAACGCCGAGCTCGAAGCGCTCGGGCTGGCGATGACGAACCTCGGCGACATCGACGCGCAGACCATTTCGGGCGCGGTGTCCACCGGTACGCACGGTACCGGGGCCCGTCTCGGCGGCCTGGCCACCCAGATCGCGCAGCTCGAACTCGTGCTGGCGGACGGCTCCGTGGTCACCTGCTCGGCCGACCGGCGGCCCGATCTGTTCGCCGCGGCCAGGGTCGGCCTCGGCGCACTCGGCGTGATCAGCCACGTGACGCTGCAGTGCGAGCCCGCCTTCGTGCTCTCCGCGCAGGAGCGCCCGGAACCGCTCGAAGAAGTACTCGACGGCTTCGACCAGTTCGCGGAGGAAAACGACCATTTCGAGTTCTACTGGTTTCCGTACGGCCGCAACGCACTGGTCAAGCGCAACAACCGGCTGCCGTCCGGCGCCGACCGCAAACCACTGAGCCGCGCACGCCAGTTCCTCGACTACGAGATCATGGAGAACATCGCCTTCGGCACGCTGTGCCGGGTGAGCCGCGCGGTCCCGCGCCTGACGCGACCGCTGGGCCGGTTCGCTTCGGCCGTGCTTTCCGCCCGCGAGTACAGCGACCTGTCCCACCGCGTGTTCGTCACCCACCGCGGCGTGCGGTTCGTCGAATCCGAGTTCGCGGTCCCCCGGGAGTCCGTGCACCACGTGCTCTCCGAACTGCGGGCCCTGGTCCCCCGGCTGGAAAACCCGGTGGCCTTCCCGGTGGAGGTCCGGGTGGCCGCCGCCGACGATCTCTGGCTGTCCACCGCGCACGGCCGCGACTCCGCCTACATCGCCATCCACCAGTTCACCGGCATGCCGTACCGCGAGTACTTCGCGGGGTTCGCGGCCATCGTCGCCGAAGTCGGCGGGCGGCCGCACTGGGGCAAGATGCACGATCTCGACGCGGCCGCGCTGCGGGCGCTCTATCCCCGGTTCGACGACTTCCTCCGGATCCGCGACGAGGTGGATCCGGCAGGCGTGTTCGCGAACCCCTATCTGGACCGGGTACTGGGCCCCGCCCCGCGAGCCGCCGACCGCTGAGACTCCCGGCCACCGTCCAGGGCCGTGAAGGGTCCCTTCACGGCCCTGCCTCCGGGCACGGCCTGAAGGCTCAGATCCGCGCGACGGCTTCGTCGATCGGCGTGTTGCCGCCGACGAGTTCGAGGGTGCGGTGCACGCTGCGCTGCTCCTCCAACAGTGCGAGGAGGACGGCGGCGACGTCGTCGCGGGGGATTTCGCCGTAACCGACCGAATCGGCCAGATGCACCTCGCCGGTGCCGGGCTCGTCGGTCAGCCTGCCCGGACGCAGGATCGTCCAGTCCAGGTCGCGGGCACGCAGGTCCTGTTCGGCGGCTTCCTTCGCCCGCAGGTAGGCGGCGAACACCTCATCGGTGCCCGGGCGGGGCGGACGGCCCACGCCTATCGAACCGATCTGCAGAAGACGGCGGACAGCCGCCCGTTCGGCCGCCGCGGCGAACAGCGCCGCTGCGCCCCGGTCCACGGTGTCCTTGCGCGCCACTCCGCTGCCGGGCCCCGCGCCCGCCGCGAACACGGCGGCGTCGGCGCCACGCAGCACCTCGGCGACTTCCCCGGTCTCGGCGGTTTCGAGATCCAGCACGACGGGCTCCGCGCTCACCGCGCGCAGATCGGCCGCCTGGGCGGGATCGCGAATGATCCCGACCGCCTGATCACCGTGGGCGGCCAGCAGCCGCGCCAACCGCATCGCGATCTTGCCGTGCCCGCCCGCGATCACCACTCGCATGACACAGAAGCCTACTCAGGCCACCGGAAGGTCGTAGGAGGCGAGGAGCTGCTCGTACACGATCTCGTTGACCCAGCGGGAGACCGCGTCCTCCGGCAGGACGAGCCGCTCGTGGCAGCCATCGAGGTCGCGGTCGACGACGGCGTCCTCGTCGGCGGAGACGACGGCCAGGCCGTAGGACCGGGCACGCGGCAGGCAGTTGTCCAGGTAGTCCTTGCTCATCACGGCGGAGGAGGGAAGAACCATGGCCGCGTCGCCGTAGCGGGCGAACGGGACCGCGGCGGCCATCGCGGTGCGCCAGTGGCGAGCGACGGCGAGCACGCCGACGATCTCCGCGGCCGGGGCGGGGGCGGTGGCGGTGAACTCCGGCCAGGTCCAGGTGGCCACCGTGGTCCGGTCGGTCACCGGGCCGACGCCGAAGGCGATCCGCTCGGCGTGCACGTCGGTGCGCAGCTTCGCCACCACGCAGACGCGGCGGCCGAGGATGGTCACCTCCGGCAGGACGACGCCCTGCCAGCCGAGCCTGCCGGCGGCGGCGTTCGCCAGGAAGGAGGTACTCGCGGGAAGCTCGACGGGCGGGACGACACGGGTG
>NZ_VJWX01000374.1 GCF_007713715.1 Amycolatopsis rhizosphaerae | reverse complement strand
GGAGCATGAGTTCCACGCTCGGCCTGGGGCCGGTGCCCCTCAAGGCGCCGGACTCTTGCCGGGACCCTGGCCTACTCTCCTGTGAGGGGCCTCCTCACCGCCGTATTGCCCCCGAGGGGACCAGTGCGTGGCACCCAGCACTGCGCGAGCGTGGGACACAGGCGCAAGAAGAAGGCCGTGAGGGGTCCCTCACGGCCACCCGCGGGTGGCGGCACGCCGGTCACCAACCAGCATGCCGCGCCGCGCACCGCACCACATCCGCCCCAGGGCGAAAGGGGCCCAGTGCGCTACCGGACCTCGAACCGCACCGGATGACGCTGGTAGTAGAAGTCGAATCGCTCGCGGAGTTCCTCCGGTTCGACCCCGAAGTCGGCTCGTAGGTCGTGGACGATCCGCTGCCGCCGATAACGGCGGTGCTCGGCGTTGAACGCGGCGATGTTCTCGCTCAGCTCATCGGTCACCGTCAGCCCGGCGGCGTCGTAGATTTCCCGCACGGCGGACAGCTGGTCGGCGGTGAATTCGTGGAAGAGCACGTCGACGACGTGGTCGTCCGCGATGAGCGAACGGTCCCGCATCCTGGCCCGGAGCATGCCCTCGATGCGATCGGCCGCTGCGGCGAAAATCGCTTCGACATCCACTTCGGACGACCGCAGTCGCGCCGCGTACGCGAACATCGTGGCGAGCGACTGGACCATGGCCACCGGGTCGCGGTGGGTCATGACGAACGTGGCGTCGGGAAAATTGGCCAGCAGCAGAGGAATGTACTCGCAGTGCATCGGCGCCTTGAGCACCCAGCGATCCGGCCCGCGCTGCCACTGCAACGCCTTGAGCATGGTCGCCAGATAGGCGTAGTGCGGCGCCTGATCCTCGTCGTCGATGGGGAAGTTGGAGTCCATCAACATGTTTTCCTGCGCCACGTCGTCGGGACCGAGCTGGAGGATGCTCGCCAGGTGGGGCAGCAGGTCGGTGCGCACCCCGGGCAGCACTATGCTCGACTTGTTCTGCCCGTCGTCCGAGACGGACCACATCACGCCCCCCTTGGCCGCCGGCGCGCCGCCGGCCGGGAGAAACGGTTCGGCCGCTTCCCGCAGCCGTAGCGACCTCAGCCGGGAATCCGCGGCGAGCGTGCCTTGGAGATAGGTGGTTCCCGAACGTGACGGCCCGACGATGATGATCGGCTTTTCGATCTTCCGGTCGAGAATTTCCGGATGCCGGCCGAGGAGATCGTAGAACCGCAACCGGATGACCAGGTTGCGCACGACCGAGCGGAACATCTCGGCACGGTCCAGCGGCGTTCCGGTCGTGCCCGCGAGCTGACTGCGCAGACCGGCGCGAAAGGTGTCCGGGCCGAAGTCGGTGAGCCCGGTCAGTTGTCGCGCCGAGGACAGTACCGCGTCCTCCGTCAGGTCGACCGGATTGCGTGCCGCGTCATCGATCGTCCGACGCATGGCGTCGGTGAGCACGGGTTTCCGCAGGTCGCCGATTCGGATGGATTGCTGGTTGGCTGGCATGATGTCGATCCAATCGAACTCAACCGTGCGCCGGACAAAACGTCTCAACTCCACTTCGCGCCGACGATACTAAATGCTGACGATTTCGCACTGTTATCGCCCCGGGACGATTCGAATCCGCGAACCGTTCCGTTTCGCCGCCGGAACGGGATGATAACGGCGGGAAAACACCGCACCGTAGGGTCGGGCCGCCTCACCACGGGTTCCGGGGCACGAGCACGGAAGGTGATCATGACACACATCATCGATGAGCCCACCGGGTCGCTCCGCCGGTTCGGGGCGGCGCCCTCGCACGGGACCACGACCCTGGTGTGCTTCCCGCACGCCGGTGGATCGGCGAGTTTCTTCGCGCCACTGGCCGATGCGCTCACCCCGGGCGTGACGGTGCTGGCCGCGCAGTATCCGGGACGCCAGGACCGCCTGGCCGAGCCGTGCCTCGACGCCATTGGTCCCCTCAGCGACCTGATGTACCGCGCGACCAGGGCGGTGCCGCCGCAGCCTCTGGTCCTGTTCGGGCACAGCATGGGCGCGATCGTGGCGTTCGAGGTGGCCCGGAGACTGGAGCTCGACGGAGGGCCCCAGCCGGTGCGGCTGATCGTCTCGGGCCGGGGCGCGCCCGGCCGGACACGGGCCGGGCAGCCGAGCTGGAACAACGACACCGCGCTGCTCGAAGAAATGCGTTCGCTGGGCGGAACCGACGTGGGTGTGCTGGACGACCCCGACCTCACCGAGCTCGTGCTGCCCGCGATGCGCGCCGATGTCAAGGCACACGAGGAGTACCGGCCCGTGCCGGGCGCGACGGTGTCCGTCCCGATCACCGCACTCCTCGGCGAGGAGGATCCGACCACGTCGGTCGAGGACGTCCGGGAGTGGGATCAGCACACGCGGTCCGGGTTCGACCTGCGCCTGTTCCCTGGCGGCCATTTCTACCTGAGCCCACCGCCGCACGCGGTGGTCGCCGCCCTGACCGAAATCGTGCTGGGGCAGAACGCACGCTGACCGAGTTTCGCCGCGAACCCGGCGATCACCACCGGGTTCGGTTTGTTCTTTCCGCTCCGGCCGGGTTGACGGCGACCATCGAGTATTTGTCTCCGGAGTTTCCGGCGCCGGGCAATGAAACCGATATCCCAGCGATAATCGGTCCCCCTAACCTCGACCGCGAGTATCGGTGAGAAGGAGCCAGTTCATGACGAATCCCTTGGAAGTGCCCGGTGCGGACACCCGCGCCTCGTGCTGCCCGAAGAGCCTTGCCGAGCTCATGGACTCGGCGTCTCGCGGCTGAGTGTCCGATGAAGCCCACATTCGGCACCATCCCGCGCTGGGCCGCCGTACCCGCCGAGGGAATACACGAGCACGAGACGGCGATGCCGGACGATTTCGCCACCACGCTGGCGGCCACGGCCGGACGCCTGGGTGTGCCGCCGCACGTGCTGGTGCTGGCCGCGCACACGAAGGTGCTCGCCGTGCTCACCGGCGAACAGCGCATCGTGACCGGGTACCTGGCCCCCGGCCGGGAAGACGCCGCCACGCTGGACCTCACCGTCCATGACGGCTCATGGCGCGAGCTGATCGCCCATCTGGACCGGGCCGAACCGAGCGAGCCGGAGGAACCGCCCGCCTTCGAGACGACACTCGACCCGGTCGGCGACCGGGACTGGCCGGAGGCGCTGCCCGCGGGTGTGGTGCTGGCGATCCGGTTCGAGCGGGCTTCGAACAGGCTCCGGCTGCGCTACCGGTCCGAGCTGATCGACGACGACTACGCCGGCCGGATCGCCGGATACCACCGCAGTGCCCTGGACCTGATCGTCGCCGACCCCGATGCCCGGCACCGACGGGCGAAGCTGCTCTCCGAGGAGGAGATCGCCTTCCAGCTCGAAGCGCTCGCCGGACCGCGGCGCAGCCGGCCGGACCGGGCCTTCCACGAGCTGTTCGAACAACGCGTGCGCGAACAGCCCGAAGCGATCGCCGCCGTCCACGGCGCCGCGCGGCTCACCTACCGCGAGCTGAACCGCCGCGCCAACCGCATCGCGTGGGCGCTGCTCGCCAGGGGCACCGTGCGGGAAGACGTCGTCGCGGTGATGACCGAACGCAACCTGGACTGGTTCGCCGCGGTCATCGCGGTGTTCAAGGCCGGTGCCGCCTACCTCCCGATCGAGCCGCGGTTCCCGGCGGACCGCATCGCGGCGATGCTGACCCGCTCCGGCTGCCGCTTCGCCCTCACCGAACCGGGTTCCGACCGCGGCCTGCGCGATGCCGCCGACATCGCCACGATGGTCATCGGCGACCTGTACACCGGGGACGGGCCGGAGGGCGATCCCCACGTGCGGGTCGAACCCGGCCAGCTCGCCTACATCTACTTCACCTCGGGCTCCACCGGAGAGCCGAAGGGCGCGATGTGCGAGCACGCGGGGCTGCTCAACCACCTCTACGCCAAGGCGGACGACGTCGGGATCGGCGCCTCGGACGTGGTGGCCCAGACCGCGCCGCAGTGTTTCGACATCTCCCTGTGGCAGTTGATCTGCGGCCCGCTCATGGGTGGCCGGACGGTGATCGTCGGGGAGGAGCTGATCCTGGACGTCGAGCGCCTGATCGACCACCTCGTCCGGGAACGGGTCACCGTGCTCCAGGTCGTCCCGTCCTATTTGGACGTCATCGTCTCGTTCCTGGAGAAGCACCACCGCCCGCTGGGGGCCCTGCGTCACGTGCTGGTGACCGGTGAGGAGATCAAGAAGGACCTGGTGCGCCGCTGGTTCGCCGCCGTACCGGGCATCGGGCTGATCAACGCCTACGGGCTCACCGAAACCTCCGACGACACCAACCACGAGATCATGTACCAGGTTCCCGCGCAGGACCGGGTTCCGCTCGGCCCGCCCGTGGCCAACGTGCGGATCTACCTCGTCGACGAGAGCCTCCAGCCCGTTCCGCTCGGCGCGGCGGGCGAAATCGTCTTCTCCGGCGTCTGTGTCGGCCGCGGATACATCAACGACGCCGAGCGCACCCGGCTGGCCTTCGGCACCGATCCGCACTGCCCGGGGCAGCGGCTGTACCGCAGCGGTGACCTCGGCCGGTGGCTGCCCGACTTCAAGCTCGAGTTCCTCGGCCGGGCCGACAGCCAGGTCAAGATCCGCGGCTTCCGGATCGAACCGGGCGAGGTCGAAAACGCCCTCCTGCTCGTGCCCGGGGTGCGAGCGGGCGCCGTCGTGGTCGCCGAACGCGCCGACGGCACCCGGCAACTGGTGGCCTTCTACCGCTCGGACACGGAAACGACCGCCGAGGAGCTCCGGGCCGTCCTGAGCCGGACGCTGCCCGCGTACATGATCCCGGCCGCGTTCCACCGCCGCGACCGCCTGCCGTTGACCGCGAACGGCAAGATCGACCGGAAGGCGCTCGTCCGGCTCGCCGCCGAGCTCTTCCGGCCCGGGACCCCACGAGAGGCCGGGGCGGGCACTCCCGCCCAGCGGCGGCTCGCGCTGGCCTGGTCGCAGGTCCTCGGCATCCCGGTCGACGAGATCGGCTGGTCGGACCATTTCTTCGACCGGGGCGGCACGTCGCTGTCGGCGGTGCGCCTCGCGATCGTGCTCGACCGGCTGGTCTCACCGAAGGACATGACCGACCACCCGGTTCTCGCCGACCTGGCCACGCTGCTGGAACAGCGGTGCCAGGAAGCAACCGAGTCGGAAAGGCGGGTGTGATGACGTCCCCATCGCTGACCGAAGTGCCGGTTCTCGAAATGTCCGCCGGCTGGCATACCGGGGCCCCCTGGGCGGAGCTGCGCGAAGCCGTCACCCGGCACGGCGCCGTCGTCGTGCGCGGGCTCGGACCGCGGGAGCGCGGCGACGCGGTCGGGCTGTGCCGATCGCTTCCGGTCCCGCTGATGGCCGAACGGGAGCCCTTCGCCCCGCGCGACCGCCACGCCGAGGGGGTGTACTCCTCGTCGAGGTGGCCGCCCGACCAGCCCATGTGCATGCACCACGAGCTGAGCTACGCGCTCGAATTCCCCGCTTTGATGATCTTCGCCTGTGTCACCGCACCCGGCACGGGCGGCGCGACCGCCATCGCCGACTCGGCCTCGGTGCTGGGGGCGCTGCCCCGGGAGCTGGTCGAGCGGTTCGAGCGCGACGGATGGCTGCTCGAGCGCACCTACAACGGTGACGTCGGCGTCTCGGTGGCCGAGGCGTTCGGTACCAGTGATCGCGGGGCCGTCGAAGCGTACTGCCGCGCCAACGCGATCGACTTCGAGTGGCGGGGGGACGGCGTCCTGCGGACCCGGCAACGGCGCCCCGCGGTCGTGCGGCATCCCGTGACCGGCGCGCGCTGCTGGTTCAACCAGATCGCCTTCCTCAACGAGTGGACGATGGCCCCCGAGATCCGGACCTACCTGATCGACGTCTACGGAGCCGATTCGCTGCCCTTCACCACGCGTTTCGGCGACGGCACGCCCGTTCCCGAGGAGGCGGTGACGGCCATCAACGGCGTCTACGACGAGCACACGGTCAGCCACCCGTGGCGGGCCGGCGACGTGATGATCATCGACAACATCCAGACGAGCCACAGCACGCAGCCGTACACGGGCAACCGCGAGATCGTCGTCGCCATGGCCGAGCCGGTGCGGCTCGCCGACTGCGCCGGTCCCCTGGCCGTCCCGTCGATCTGAGGGAGTTCCAGTCATGTCAGAAGCCAGCGTGCCCTCCTTCGCCGTGATCCCGGGTACGCAGGTAGCCGACGCGCTCCGCGGCCGCGAGCGGCGGATCGTCGAACTCGTCGAGGAGACCTACCGGTTGCACGACACCGGTGACACGGTCAACCCGCCGTCGTACTTCCTGCGCTTTCCCGACCGGCCGTCGGCACGGATCATCGCACTGCCTGCCGCGCTGGGCGGGCCGTCGGCGGTCGACGGTCTGAAGTGGATCTCCAGCTTCCCGGAGAACGTCGCCGCCGGGATCCCGCGCGCCTCGGCCGTGCTGATCCTCAATGACCCCGAAACCGGATACCCGTTCGCCTGCCTGGAAAGCTCGATCATCAGCGCGGCCAGGACGGCGGCGTCGGCGGCACTGGCCGCCGACCGGCTGACCCGGACCCGCTCCCGGCCGAGGACGATCGGCTTCTTCGGGACGGGGCTGATCGCCCGCTACGTGCATCGCTACCTCACCGCGACGGGCTGGTCCTTCGACGAGGTCGGCCTTCACGACGTCTCGGCCGAGCACGCCGAGGGCTTCCGCTCGTACCTCACCCGGTCCGAGGCGCCGGGCAAGGTCACGGTGCACGCGAGCGCGGAGGGGTTGATCCGCTCCAGCGACCTGATCGTCTTCGCCACCGTCGCCGCGGTCCCGCATGTCACCGACCCCGGCTGGTTCAAGCACAACCCGCTCGTGCTCCACCTGTCCCTGCGGGACCTCTCGCCGGAGGTCGTTCTCGACGCCGTGAACATCGTCGACGACGTCGAGCACTGTCTCAAGGCGGGCACCTCCCCCCACCTGGCCGAGCAGGCCTCCGGCGGCCGCGACTTCCTGCTCGGCACATTGCCCGGGGTGCTGGCGGGCCGCGTTTCCCCGCCCGCCGACCGCCCGCTGGTGTTCTCGCCGTTCGGGCTCGGTGTCCTCGACCTGGCCGTGGGCCGCTTTGTCTACGACGAGGTCGGCCACAACGGGGGGCTCGCGGTCGTCGAGGGCTTCTTCCACGAGCTGCGGCGGTACGGCTGAAGGTTCGCGCG
>NZ_VJWX01000373.1 GCF_007713715.1 Amycolatopsis rhizosphaerae | reverse complement strand
GGGAACACCAGTCCGTCCAGGACGAAGTTCCCGTCGTGCAGCGGCTCGCCGAAATCCCCGCCATAGGCGAAGAACTCGCGCCCGTCGGGGGTGTGCCGCCGGATGCCGTGGTCGATCCACTCCCACACGAACCCGCCCTGGCAGCGGGGATACCGCTCGAACAGCCGCTGGTACTCCAGCAGCCCGCCGGGGCCGTTGCCCATCGCGTGCGCGTATTCGCAGAGCAGGAACGGCAGTCCGCGGCGGTGCGCGTCGGCGGACGGGTCGGCGGTGGGCGGCTCTTCGTACCGCCCGATCGCCTCGACCTCCGCGTGTGTGGCGTACATCCTGCTGTAGACGTCGACGTGCCGGGAGTCCCCGTCGCCCTCGTAGTGCACCGGGCGGCCCGGATCGCGCTCGTGCACCCAGTCCGCCATGGCGGCGAGGTTGCCGCCGGTGCCGGCTTCGTTGCCCAGCGACCAGAGGATGACCGACGGGTGGTTCTTGTCGCGTTCCACCGTGCGGCACATCCGGTCCAGCATCGCCTGGCGCCACCGGGGATCGTCGCTGGGATTGCCGCGCCAGCCCGCGACCGTGAAACCGTGGGTTTCGAGATCGCATTCGGCGAGGACGTACAGGCCGTATTCGTCGCACAGGTCCAGGAAATCCGGATGCGGCGGGTAGTGGCTGGTGCGGACCGCGTTGACGTTGTGCCGCTTCATCATCAGCACGTCGGCCAGCATGTCGCCGGCGGTGACCGCGCGGCCGCGGCCGGGGTTCCATTCGTGCCGGTTGACCCCGCGCAGCAGGATCCGCCTGCCGTTGACGGTGAGCAGGCCATCGCGCACGGCCACCGTGCGGAAGCCGATGCGCAGCGGAATCCGCTCGCCCCCGGTGGTCAGGGTGCCGTGGTAGAGCCGGGGGAGTTCCGCCGACCACGGGTGGACGGACGGGATCCGGCAGGTGCTTCCGGCGGGCACTCCGGACAGCCCCAGCTCCGGGACCGACAGCGTTGCCGGAACGTCGGTTTCGACGCGGAGCGTGCCGCCGCCGGTGGTGTGGTCGTAGTCCGCGTGCACGAAGAAGTCGCCGGCGGAGCCCGGTGGCCGGGCGATGAGGGTGACGTCACGGAAGATCCCGGACAACCACCACATGTCCTGGTCTTCCAGGTAACTGGCGGGGGAGAACTGGTGGACGCGCACGGCGAGCACGTTGCCGTGCGGGCGCAGCAGCGGGCCGGCGTCGAATTCGGTGGTGAGCCTGCTGCCGGTGGACCAGCCGAGTTCGGTTCCGTTGAGCCACACCGTGAACGCGGAATCCACGCCGCGGAACCGGAGCACCGCCTCGCCCTCCGGCCAGCCGGGGGGAAGGTCGAACCGGCGGCGGTATTCGCCGGTGGGGTTCTCGTCCGGGACGAACGGCGGGTCGAGCGGAAAGGGGTAGCGAACGTTGGTGTAGGCCGGGCTGCCGTGTCCTTGGAGCTGCCAGTGCCCGGGTACCTCCAGCCGGGACCAGCCCTCGTCGTCGAAACCGGGTTCCGCGAACCCGGGGGTCGCGTGGCCGGGCTGGTCGGCCAGGTGGAAACGCCAGGTTCCGCCGAGGGGGAGCGCGGGCGCGTCCGAAGGGGCGTCCGCGCGCGGGGCGCGCCGTCCGGCACCGGGAGCGGTGCTGGTCAGCGGGGCCGGTGCGGCGGCGGTGCCGCGCCCGGTTTCGTGGTCTGGCGCCACGGAGGGCCTCCTCCGAACAGGGTCGTGCGATCGCAGATCCGGACATCCCACGTTATTCCTCTGCCGTGGTCCGGCGAAAGATCCTTGACCGGGGGCGCCGACGGGATCTAGCCTTCCCAGGGCGTAGGACGTCCTACGTCGTACTTCCAGCACTGTTCGGTCGACGAAGACCGGGTCAGGAGACGCGATGTCAGCCAGCCCGAAGCGATCCGGCCTGACGCTCAACCGCCGCGACCTGCTGCGCTACACCGGCCTGCTGGGTGCGGCCGCCGGGCTCTCCTCGGCGCTCGCGGCCTGCGGTGGGCCCAGCTCCACCAACAGCGGCAACACCAAGGGATCGCTCACCGCCGTGATCGGCTACGGCAACAACCAGACCTGGGACCCGCTCCAGACGGCCTCCGCCTTCTCCATGGCGGCCATCCTGCACTGCTACGAGTCGCTCGTGGAGGGCGATCCGATCACGCGCGAGCCGTATCCCGGTCTCGCCAAGGCGTTGCCCGCCGACCTGAAGGGCACGACGCTGGCCTTCGAACTCCGCGACGGTGCCCAGTGGCACGACGGGCAGCCCGTCACCGCCGACGACGTGGTCTTCACCTACCAGCGCGCGCTGGACCCGAAGGAGAACGTGCTCATCCGCAGCTTCTTCTCGCTGTGGCTGGACAGCGTGCGGAAGACGGGCGAGCGGAGCGTGGAGTTCCGGCTGAAGTTCCCGTTCCCCTACGCGCTGCAACGGATCCAGACCTGCAAGATCGTGCCGAAGCACGTGTTCGACGGGAAGTGGGATCTGGCCAAGAACGGTACCGTCGTGGGCTCCGGGCCCTACCGGGTCACCGAACAGGCACCGCTGAGCCACACGTCGTTCGCCCGGTTCGACGCCTACGACGGCCCGCGGCCCGCCGCGTACCGGACCATGCTGTGGAAGTCCATTGTGGATGCCGCACCGCGGGTGGCGGAGATCTCCGGTGCCGGTCCCGACGCGCAGATCGTGGAGAACATCCCGCCCGCCAACGCCGACCAGTTGCGGGCCGATGGCCGCACGGTCGAGTTCGCCGAGGGTGGCAACAACCTGTTCCTGCTGTTCAACACCCGGCACGCGCCGTTCGGCGACAAGCTGGTGCGGCAGGCGCTGCACCACGCGATCGACCGGCAGAAGCTGGTGCAGATCGGGCTCAAGGGCGCCGGCACGCCGGGGACCTCGTTCATCAACCCGAAACTGGACTCCGGGGCCGCCGCCACCGGCAGCTTCGCCTACGACCCCGGCAAGGCAAGGGACCTGCTGCGCCAGGCCGGGGTGACGAACCTGTCGATCGAGCTGTGGACGACGAACACCTCGCTGGTCACCAGCTGCGTGACGGTGATCAAGGAGGGCTGGGACGCCATCGGCGTGGCGACCACGCTGCAGCAGCAGGACACCAAGGCGCTGTTCTCCAAACTGGACGGTGGCGCCGACTTCCCGGTGATCGCCACGACGAACAACCCGATGCAGTTCGGCAACGACCCGGACCTGCTCACCCGCTACTACTACGACTCGTCGTCGATCCTCGCCACCACCTACGCCAGATGGCAGGGGCCGGAGGCCGACGCGCTCTACGCCCTGCAGGACCAGGCCGCCAGGGAACAGGACGAGACGAAACGCGCCGCGCTGACCCGGCAGGTGCTGGAGATGATCGCGGACCAGGCGGTGATCTTCCCCGTGGCCTTCACCCAGCTCGGCACCGCCTGGGACCCGCGCAAGATCTCCGGCGTGCGCGCGCAGGGCTATCCCGGCATCAACGTCAACACGGCCAAACCCGCCTGAGCCGCACCCCTTTCCGGAGAGGACTTCCGCGTGATCGTCGTCGTGCGCATGCTGGTGCGCCGCGTGCTGTCCCTGGTCCCGCTGCTGCTCGGTGTCGTGCTGTTCGTCTTCGTCGTCATGCGGTTCTCCCCGACCGACCCGGCGATGGCCGCCTTCGACGGCGGCAACGCGACGCAGGCGCAGCTGGAGAAGTTCCGCCAGGACAACGGGCTCGACGACCCGTTGCCCGTGCAGTACGGCCGTTTCGTCTGGCGGCTGCTGCACGGCGACTTCGGCACCAGTGTCATCACCAGGCAGCCGGTGTCCGACAGCATCGCCACCGCCCTGCCGCTCACCGTGCAGCTGACCCTGCTCGGCCTGTTCATCGCGATCGTGCTGGCGCTGGTCTTCGGCGTGACCGCCGCACTGTTCCGCGACCGCTGGCCGGATCACCTGATCCGACTGGTCTCGCTCGGCGGTGTCGCCGCACCGGCGTTCTGGGTCGCACTGCTGCTGATCGAATGGCTGGCCGTGGGCGGCGGCCTGTTCCCCACGAGTGGATACGTGAACATGAACGATTCCTTCGGCGGCTGGCTGCGGTCGCTGGCCCTGCCCGCGATCTCGTTGTCGCTGCCGGTCGCCGCGCAGCTCACCCGGATCGTGCGCACCTCGATGGTGGAGGAGCTGGACCGGGACTACGTGCGCACGGCGCGCGGCGGCGGGCTGCCGCCGCTGGTGGTGGTCGGGCGCAACGTGCTGCGCAACGCGCTGATCAACCCGCTGACGGTGCTCGGGCTGCGGGTCGGCTACCTCCTGGGCGGCGCGGTGGTCATCGAAACGATCTTCGCGCTGCCCGGGATGGGCCGGAACCTGATCGAGGCGGTCAAGGACGGGGACGCCTCGAAGGTGCAGGGCTTCGTGATCACGATCGCGGTCGGGTTCGTCCTGGTGAACCTGATCGTGGACGTGCTGTACCTGGTCGCGAACCCCCGGCTGAGGAGCCGGTCGTGAGGCGCCGCCGCCTCGTGGAGAGGCTGAGCAGCCCGGGCAGGCCGGGCATCTCCTTCCGGCGGCTGACCCCGGCATCGCGGATCGCGCTCGGCGTCCTGGTGGTCCTGGTGCTGGCCGCGGTCCTGGGCAGGCTGGCGGCCACCCACGATCCGGACGCGCTGAGCACCGACACCTCGGGCCCCGGCGGCGCGCACTGGTTCGGCACCGACTCCAGCGGCCGCGACATCTTCTCGCGGCTGGTGTACGGCACGCGGTGGTCGCTGGCGATCGGCCTCGGTGCGGTCGCCTTCGCGCTGGTCTGCGGTGCGCTGATCGGCTCGCTCGCCGCCACCACCCGCCGCTGGGTGGACGAGGTGGTGATGCGCGTGCTCGACGTGGTGATGGCCTTCCCCGGCATCGCGCTGGCCGCGGTGCTGGTCGCGGTGTTCGGCCACGCCGTCCCGGTGCTGATCCTGGCCATCGGGTTCGTCAACGTCCCGGCGATCGCCCGGGTGGTGCGCGCGAACGTGCTCGCCCAGTACGGCGAGGACTACGTCGCGGCCGAGCGGATCATCGGCGCGAAACGGTGGTTCATCCTCGGCCGCCACGTGGCCGTCAACTGCGCCGCGCCGATCCTGGTGTTCTGCACCGTCATGGTGGCCGACGCGATCGTGTTCGAGGCCTCGCTGTCCTTCATCGGCGCGGGGATCCAGCCGCCGAACCCCTCGTGGGGATCGGTGCTGGCCGACGGCAAGGACCTGGTGCTGACCGGCGGCTGGTGGGCCACCCTGTTCCCCGGCCTGCTGATCCTGGTCACCGTGCTCGCGCTCAACGTGCTGGCGGAAGGGATTTCCGACGCACTCGCCGCGCCGTCGACGCGCGGTACGGCCGCGAAGGCCGAAGAAGCGCTGCCCGCCGAGGAGGCGGCGGCACCGGCCGAGGAGCACGAAACGGTCGTGCCGCTGCCCGGACTGCTTCGGACGGGCGAGCGGCTGGCGCGCCGGGCGCGGGAACTGGACGGCGCGCCCACGGTGCTCGAAGTGGACCGGCTGGCGATCTCCTTTCCCGGCCGCCACAACGGGGTCGACGTCGTCGACGACGTGTCGTTCACCGTCCGGGCCGGTGAGGTGCTCGGGCTGATCGGCGAATCGGGCTGCGGCAAGTCACTGACCGCGCTGTCGGTGCTGGGCCTGCAACCCGCGGAGGCCAGGGTGTCCGGGGCGATCCGGTTCGGCGGCGAAGACCTGCTGGCGATGCGGCCGCGGCAGCTCAGGCGGCATCTCGGGCGTGACCTCGCGATGATCTACCAGGACGCGTTGAGCTCGCTCAACCCCGCCATGACGATCCGTGCCCAGCTGCGGCAGTTCACCCGGCGCGGCGGCACCCGCACCCCGGCCGAGCTGCTGGAACTGGTCAACCTCGACCCGGACCGGACCCTGCGCGCCTATCCGCACGAACTGTCCGGCGGGCAGCGCCAGCGGGTCCTGATCGCGATGGCGCTGTCACGGGACCCGAAGCTGATCGTGGCCGACGAGCCGACCACCGCGCTCGACGTGACCGTGCAGGCCCAGGTCATGGCCCTGCTCGCGCGGCTGAAGGACGAACTGGGCTTCGCGCTGGTCCTCGTTTCGCACGATCTGGCGCTGGTGTCGGAGGTGGCGGACCGGGTCGTGGTGCTCTACGGCGGGCAGGTCACGGAGGCGGGCACGGCCGCGCAGGTGATCGGCTCGCCGTCGCACCACTACACCAGGGGCCTGCTCGGCGCCGTGCTGTCACTGGAGGAGAACGACACGACCCTGGCGCGCATCAAGGGCGCCGTTCCCTCGCCCGCGGACTTCCCGCCCGGCTGCCGGTTCTCCGGCCGCTGCCCGGCGGCGCGGCCGGTGTGCCGCACGGAGCCGCCCGCCCCGGAGGGCGTGGCCACCGGGCACCTGGTGCGCTGCCACTTCCCGGTGCGGGCCGCGGATCTCGGTGCGAGGACCGGGGAAGGGGTGCCGGCATGACGGAGAAGCTCATCGAACTGGACGGCGTGCACGTCGTGCACCGGGTGCGTTCCCGCGGCCTGTTCGGGCACGACAACGTCTACGCGCTCACCGACGCCTCGCTCGCTGTGGCCCCCGGGGAGACCGTGGGCGTGGTCGGGGAATCGGGCTGCGGAAAGTCCACTTTGGCCAAGGTACTGGTCGGGTTGCAGCGTCCCACGCGCGGAACGGTGCGCTACCGCGGGATGCCGCTGTGGGAGATGACCGCGGAGCGCCGCGCGCGCGAGTTCGGCGCGCGGGTGGGCATGGTGTTCCAGGACCCGGCGACGGCGCTTAACCGCCGCCTGCCGGTGGCCCGGATCATCGCCGACCCGCTCGACGTGCACCGGGTGGGCACCCCCGCGCAGCGCCGTGCCCGGGTCCGCGAGCTGATGGCACTGGTGGGGTTGCCGGGCGCGGCCGCCGACGCGGTCCCGGGGCAGTTGTCCGGCGGGCAGCGCCAGCGCGTGGCCATCGCGCGGGCGCTGGCGCTGCGGCCTTCCCTGCTCATCGCCGACGAACCGACCTCCGCGCTCGACGTGTCGGTGCGGGCGCAGATCCTCGACCTCCTCGGCCGTCTGCGCCGGGAACTCGGCCTGGCCATGGTGTTCGTGTCCCACGACATCCAGACCGTGCGCGCCATGAGCGACCGGATCGTCACCATGTACCTGGGGCGGATCGTGGAACAGGCGCCGGCCGCGGCGCTCGCCGCCGGGCCCCGCCACCCCTACACCAGGGCACTGTTC
>NZ_VJWX01000372.1 GCF_007713715.1 Amycolatopsis rhizosphaerae | reverse complement strand
TGCCATGGGTTTCTGGGATGCGGTAACGTTGTGGTATGTCCACACGTCGTCCGCTGCGTGTCGCCGTGACCTCCGGTCGGGACGCGCCCTCCCCTGAGCCCGCCCCGGACGACGTGGATGCCATGACCGACGCCGTGCTCACCGCCTCGCGGCTGCTGGTCGCGGTGTCGGCCCGCTCGATCGCGGCGGTCGACGAGTCGATCACCATCCCGCAGTTCCGGCTGCTCGTTGTGCTGGAGAGCCGGGGGCCGCTGAAGCTGACCACACTGGCCGAGTACCTCGCGGTCAACCCCTCCACTGCCACGCGCATGGTCGACCGGCTCGTGGCCGCGGACCTGGTCAGCCGGGAGGCCAACCCCGCCTCGCGGCGTGAGCTCGTCGTGTCGCTCACCGAAACCGGGGCGGCGGTCGTGGCCGAGGTGACCCAGCGACGGCGCGCGGAGATCACGCGCATCGTCGCCCGCATGCCGATCACCACCCGACGCGGACTCGTGCGCGCGCTCACCGCGTTCACCGAAGCCGGGGACGAGCCCTCCCTCCGCGACGGCACCGACACCCTGTGGGTGTGATCCGAAGCTCGTCGGCTCGCACGGGGCGCTACCACACGGGGGCGCCGTGCCCGCGGGTCGCGGCAAGGCTCGAGGCCAGCCAGACCAGTGCGGGGAGCAGGTCTTCGCCGAGTTGCTCGCTGTCGCGCGCATCGACACGTTTGGACATCCGGACCAGACGTGCCGCCGTGGCGGCGGCCGTCGCGCAGTGCGGACCCAACGTCCGGCCCACCCACTCGACCGCCGGATCGACATTGCCGTCGCCGGGCCCTCGGGTGCTCATGATCGAGCGGGCCAGCAGGTAGAAGGCGATCGACCGGCCGAGACCGGCGGCCTCCTGGTGGTGGGCCGCGGCCGCATGGTCGGTGGTGGCGAGACGGGTGGCGAAGGTGCGCGCCGGTTCCGGGGACCGTTCGGTCAGTGTTCGGGCGATCGTCGTTTCCAAGTCGTCCCGGAGTAGTTCTTCGAGGGCGGCAAATCCGGTGTCGCTTCGCTCCGCCTCGTGGTCCTGCACAGGACAAGCATTGCATGATGCAATCAAAAGCGCGAGAGATCTTCCGGTGTGGACGTTCGGCGCCGGATCGTGAACGTGCCTTTTATGTCGAATGGTCCCGGATTTCCCCTGGTTGCCGCTTCGCGATCGTGCCGGTCGGTGACTTCGGCGATCGGGCGGGGCTCTATGGTGGAGTCAAAGGATGTCCGTTATGCCTCCTCGTAAGCGTCGGTCGTACTCGGCCGAGTACAAGGTTGAGGCTGCGCATCGTGTGATCGATTCTGAGCGCACGATTGCTGAGGTTGCCCGCGAGTTGGGGATTGACGCGGGGATGTTGAGTGTCTGGATCAAAGACGAGCGGCGCAGGATCGCCGCTGCTGAGGTTCACGGGGACACGCCTCTGGAGTCGGCTGAGCGGGCCGAGTTGCTGCGATTGCGCAGGCAGGTGGCGGAGCTGGAGAAGGACAACGCCTTCCTGGTAAAAGCCTCGGCGTACTTTGCGGCGATGCAGAAGAACCGGCCCGGTTGGGTCTGATGGCGAAGTACGCCGGCCCCGACGAGACCGCCGGCACCCGCACCGCCACCTCGGCGGGTAAGCGGTTTTCGGTGAGGCGCATGGCGCGGCTGTTGGGTGTGTCGACCTCGGGCTATTACGCGTACGTGAACGCGCCGCGGCGACGGTGCTGACGCCGCAGCAGCAGTGGCGTGCTGATCTCGGTGAAGATCCTGGACGTGCACGCTGACTCCGACGGTACGTACGGATCCCCGCGGATCATCACCGAGTTGCGGGAACGCGGTGAGACGGTGAACGAGAAAACCGTTGCCGCGATCATGGCCGAGATCGGGATCGAAGGCATCAGCCCGCGCACCTTCACAGTGCGGACCACGGTGGCAGATCCAGCGGCGTCGTTTCCGCCGGATCTGGTGCAGCGGCGGTTCGACCAGGGCCGCCTGGACGCGGTCTGGCTGACCGACATCACCTACCTCACCTGTGGTGAGGGTGATATGTACCTGTGCGCGATCCGGGGGCATTCCCGCCGCGTGCTGGGGCATGTTGTGTCCGACCATATCGGCGCGGACATGGTGTGCCAGGCCATCGACGCCGCAGTAGCCTGCCACGGTGGCAATGTCGCCGGTACTGTGCTGCATTCCGACCGTGGCGGGGAGCTTACCGGGGCGCTGACCGTGCAGGCCTGCGCCAAGCACAACCTGAAACGGTCGATGGGCGCAACCGGAATCTGCTGGGACAACAGCCCCGCAGAATCATTCTGGTCGACGTTCAAACACGAGTACTACTACCGTCATACCTTTGCTACCACGGCAGAACTTGTTGCTGCGGTTGACAATTGGATCAACAGGTACAATAATCACCGCCGTCACTCCGCGATCGGGATGCTCAACCCTGCCGGCTACGAGCAGTCCCTGACAGGAACAGCGAAAGCTGCTTGACCACCTGTCCACCCTTCGGGGGGAACCTCACTTGACCAACGCGGCATACAGAGCGTGGATACACCAGACGCCCACCGAAAACCGGTGGGCGCTTGGAATCTCTAGCCCGTAAGAGAAATGAAACTAGGTGGTGTGTAATGACGAGCATCGCTTATTGGTACGCGGCATACTGGCCGCGCACCGACGAGGAAATGCTTGTCCTGCATCCTACATCCTGCTTCCGTGTCTGATGGGGGAGCGGGTGTCGCCAGCGCTGGTAGGGAGCGCGTGGGCCGAGACGAGAACTGCTGGGCAGGCTCATGAAGTGGCGCGAACATGAGCACCGGGAAGTGCATGAAGAGCACGCCGGTTCCGGTGGTGCCGAGGTCATCCCGTTTCCACGAGTTCGGCGCGGCACTGGGCGCACTGTGCAGCACAGCTGGGAGTTCACTGCCGCCGTCCACGTGAACCAGGGTGCGGAGGCCGACTGGCTCGCCACCGAGCTCGCGACAGTGGTGCGGGACCTTACTGGTCTGGGCGCAAAAGGACTTCGAAGGTAAAGAAAGCATTGGGGACGAGCCCGAGGAGCGCGCGGCATGACTGACACAACAGATCCTCCACCCCCGGCGGGGGGCCCGGGTAGGGCAGGAGCGACTGTCCGATTTGGCGGTATCGCCCTTCGGGTTGCCGATGACGGTGCGAGGTAAGGAGGTTCGGGTGGCCTGGGTGGGCCGGACCTCGACCGAGGAGCATCAGGATCCACGGCAGTCCTTGTTGCGCCAGTTGGAGCGCTCGAAGGTGGCGTTGCCGGAATCCTGGGTGATCGTGGCGCACTTTTACGACGTCGAGTCCGGCCGGATGGAACTGGACAAGCGGGGGCGGAAGTCGAACTATGAGCGGTTCGATATCCCGATCGCTCGGGACGGCGGCATCAGTGATCTGCTGGCCGAGGCGGCGACGCCGGGTCGCCGGTTTGATGTGGTGATCTGCGAATCGATGTCCCGTATCGCCCGCAAGATGTACGAAACCTTGAGCGTCGAGCGGCGGCTGGATGATGCCGGGGTGGCGGTGTTCGCGTCGAACGAGCCGATCATGCTTACCGGGGGCCGGGCGCAGCAGATTCTGCAGCGGCGGATCAACCAGTCGGTCGCTGAGTACGAAGTGCTCAACATGCTCGAACAGTCCTGGGGTGGAACCTGCACCCACGTTCGCGAGGGCTACAACATCGGCAAGCCACTCTACGGGTATCGCGCGAAGAAGTACCGGCATCCGAACCCGGTCAAGGCGGAGAAAGGGATCACCAAGACCCGCTTGGAGCCAGACGGAGAGCGGGCTGAGACGGTCACGTTGATGGCGCATTGGCGCTATCACGAGGCATTGGGGTTCGACACGATCGCGGAACGTCGCAACGCCGATTTGGAGGTGCACCCGCCACCTGAACCGCCGGGCGGGCGCCGGGCCAGGGGAGCGTGGTCGAAGTCAGCGGTGGCAGACGTGCTGAAGAACCCGAAGTACACCGGCTATCAGGTGTACAACCGTCGGGCCCGCCGCAGTCGCGGCGGCACCGGGGTCGTCAACCCGCCGGAAATGTGGGTGTGGTCGGTCGAGCCGGCGCACGAGCCGCTGATCCCGAAATGGATGTACGACGAGTTGGTCGCGCGTCGGCTGGCCAAGCGTGGCTCACGGGACGGTAGCGACCGTAACCGGCATGTGAATACCCGACGGGCCTATGTGCTTCGCGGCCGTGTGTTCTGTCGATGTGGCCGGCGGATGCTCGGACACCATCATCGTGGGCATAGCTACTACCGGTGCTGGCCGAAGAACAACAACCGCGGGCGCATGGACAAGTTCGCCGACCACCCTCAGACCGTGTATATGCGGGAGGACGCGATCCTCGATGCCTTGAACACTATCTACGCACAGTACCTGTTCGGCCACCGTCGAATGGACCTGCTCGCACCGTACCTGGAGCAAGTCGACGACCGTGAACGTCAGGAACGTGCCGAGCGTCGCGTGCGCCTGCAGAAGCGTGCCGCCGACCTGGTACGCAAGCAGAGCAACCTGCTCAACCAGGCTGAGAATGCCGACCCAACCGATCCCTTCACCCAAGGGCTCCGGGAGCGATACAACGCTCTCGGCACCGAGCACCGGCTCGTGCTGGATCAGATCACCGAACTCGATCACCACGACGCGCAAGCGCCATCGGCGGCCACCGCCGACGACCTCAACCTCGTCGACCTACTGCCGCACTTGGCTCTGAACTTGGATCGCGCACCTGCCGAGCTTCAGGTCCGTCTCTACGAACTCACAAAGCTCAGCGTCCATGTCGATCACGAAACGGACCACGCCTTGATCAACATCACTCTGCCTGGCCGGAGCATGGATCACATCGGCGCGGTGGCCGCGGAGATCAGGGACTCGGTTGCGGCCACGCCGCCAACACCGGCGAAGCCGCAGGTCAACACTGGTGTGATTGCCGCGCGTGCCCCCGGTGAGATTCGAACTCACACTGGACGGGTTTTGAATCCGTTGCCTCTGCCAGTTGGGCTACGGGGGCGCTGGGGCAGACTCTACGCGCACGGGCATGCGGGCCGGGCACCGGGGGTAGCCCAGCGTGACGAAGGTTTACACCGGATGGACGGTTTACACCACGTGGTGAACGCCATCTCACGAACTGGATCGTTCCGGGTAGGCTCGGATCGCGGCGAAACGCCGCGAATTCCCATTCCGTCGAGCACGCAGGAGGACCCCGGTGACCGAAGTGGCTGCCGAGGCCAACGGTGTCGCCACCGAGCCGCAGCGTCGGGTGCTCGTCGCCGAAGACGAAGCACTGATCCGGCTTGACCTCGTCGAGATGTTGCGCGAAGAGGGATACCAGGTGGTGGGCGAGGCAGGCGACGGCGAAGAGGCCATCAAGCTCGCTGCCGAACTCAAGCCGGACCTGGTGATCCTGGACGTCAAGATGCCCAAGCTGGACGGCATCGAGGCGGCGGCGAAGATCACCGGCGACCGTATCGCACCCGTTGTCATACTCACCGCCTTCAGTCAGCGCGACCTTGTCGAACGCGCCCGCGACGCCGGCACCATGGCCTATCTGGTCAAGCCGTTCGCCAAGCGTGACCTGGTCCCGGCCATCGAGCTGGCGATCAGCCGGTTCGCCGAGCTGCAGGCGCTGGAGGCGGAGGTGGCCGGCCTGACCGACCGCCTGGAGACCCGCAAGGTCATCGACCGGGCCAAGGGCCTGCTGATGACCCACCAGGGGCTTTCCGAGCCGGACGCGTTCCGCTGGATCCAGCGGACCGCCATGGACCGGCGCACCACGATGAAGGCCGTCGCGCAGGCGGTGGTGGAAAGCATCGGGCAGCACTGATCCATAACCCGCTCGGATGAGCGGAAGTCACTGATTGCTACCACCCGGCTGTTGTATTCCAACAGTCGGGTGTAAATCGTGAATGAACAATAGGTGCCACCGTCACGATGTGGAAACAACCCCGGGGTGACGCTGGGCAGCCTCGATGCCGGAACGCTACGGTCAGCGGCCAAGTCAGGTCCCCCGAAAAGGGGGAGGGCCGCCAACCCCGCGGCCAAACCGGCATTGGGAGGAACGAGTGTCAAGAGCACGGCTCACCGGAGTCATCGCGCTGGCCGCGGCGGCCTCGCTTGCGCTGGGCGCATGCGCCGCGCGTGACCAGGGAAGCTCGTCGGGTACCAACACCGGCTCGGCGGCGGCGCCTTCGCAGGCCGCCGACGCGGCCAACCCCGCGGGCGACGGCAAGGCCGTCTGTTCCGGCGTGTCGCTGGCGTACGCGGGCACCATCAACGGTGCGAGCGCCGCACTGGGGCAGAACATCCTTCGGGGTGCTGATCTGGCCGTCAAGCAGCACAACAAGGCCAACCCGAACTGCCAGGTGACGCTCAAGCAGTTCGACACCGAGGGCAAGCCCGACAAGGCCCCCGGCATCGTCACCCAGGTCATCGCCGAGGCGGACATCATCGGCGTCGTGGGCCTGCCCTTCTCGGGCGAGTCGAAGGCCGCGGGCAACCTGTTCAACCAGGCCGGCCTGGTCAGCATCTCGCCGTCGGCCACCAACCCGGGCCTGGCCAACAACGGCTGGAAGACCTTCTTCCGCGGCATGGGCAACGACGCCGTGCAGGGTCCCGCCGCCGCGAAGTTCCTGACCGACACGCTCAAGGCGGGCAAGGTCTGCGTGGTCGAGGACGACTCCGACTACGGCATGGGCCTGGCCGGCCAGGTGACCCAGGCGCTGGGCGCCAAGGCCACCTGCTCCGACAAGGTCAAGACCGGCCAGACCGACTTCTCCGCGGTGGTCAACAAGATCTCCTCCGCCGGGGTCGACGCGATCTTCTACGCGGGCTACTACCCCGAGGCGGGCCCGTTCGCCCAGCAGCTCAACGACAAGGGCGTGACCGCGAAGTTCGTCGGACCGGACGGCGTCAAGGACAACGAGTTCATCAAGGGTGCGGGCTCGGCCTCGGCCAACGCCTACTTCACCTGCCCGTGCGTCCCGGAGGACAACTTCAAGGACTTCACGGCCGCCTTCAAGCAGATCGAGGGCGCGGACCCGGGCACCTACTCGCCCG
Source organism: Amycolatopsis rhizosphaerae (assembly GCF_007713715.1). GTDB lineage: Bacteria > Actinomycetota > Actinomycetes > Mycobacteriales > Pseudonocardiaceae > Amycolatopsis_E > Amycolatopsis_E rhizosphaerae. The sequence continues at coordinate 184 of NZ_VJWX01000372.1, read as the reverse complement.
AGGGCTACGACGTCACGACCGTCATGCTGAAGGGCATCGACTCCGGCATCAAGGACCGGGCCGGCCTGCTCAACTTCGTCAAGAACTACAACGGCCAGGGCCTGACCAAGAAGTTCCATTGGAACGACAAGGGCGAACTGTCCGACACGCCCGTGTGGAGCTACAAAGTCGACAACGGCAAGAT
>NZ_VJWX01000371.1 GCF_007713715.1 Amycolatopsis rhizosphaerae | reverse complement strand
GCGCCGGAGGGTGGGACTCGCCCAAGCAAGGACCCCCTTTGCCGGGGCCCTGGTCGATACTCCCGTGAGGGGACCCCTCACGGGAAAGAACGCCTAAGCCGGGCAGAGGGTGCCGTCGCTGGGGACCTTGCCGTCGGCGAGGAAGGCCCGGACGGCTTCGCCGACGCACGGCGAGGCCAGTGCGCCGTGCCCGGTACCCTGCCAGCCGACGCGGACCGCGCTGGACATCTGCTGGGCGGCCCGGATCGTCCCCGGTTCCGGGGTCACCGGGTCCGTTGCCGTGCTCGTCACCAGGACGGGCGGCAACCCCGGCACGCCGAGCGAGGGCAGCGCGCCGGTGCGGCCGGGCCAGGGCAGGCACCACACCAGCCGCTGCGTGGCCAGCCCGCCGAACAGCGGCGAGCGCTGCCGGAGCCGCCCGGTCAGCGTGGTGATCTGGTCGGCGGGCATGCGGGTCGCGGTGTCGTTGCATTCGGTGGCCATGGCGCCGTCGAACCGCGACGGGGCCACCTGCGAGCCGTTGAGCAGCGCGCCGAGGAACGCGGCCAGCCGGGCCGGGTCACCGCCCTGCGCCGCGTGGATCGCATCGGCCAGTTCGGGCCAGCGGGCCCGCTGCGCCAGTCCGGCGATGATCGCGTTGAGCGCGGCGCCGGGGCCGAAGTTCGCCCCACCGGGCAGCATCGCCGGCGCGGACCGCAACTGCTGCAGCAGCGCGGTCACCGCGGCCGTGGCGTCCTGGTTCAGCGCGCACCCCCGGGCGGCGCAGTCGGCGCCGAAGGCGTCGAGCGTGGCCTGCTGGGCGGTGACGAGGTCACCGAGCACGGTGGCCGGATCGCCGGAGGGGTCGCGGAGCCCGTCGAGCACCACGCGGCCGACCTGGGTGGGGAACCGGTTCGCGTAGGCGATCACGACGCCGGAGGCCTCGCCCCGGGCGATGACGTTGAGTTGCGGGACGCCGAGCTGGTCGCGGATCTCTTCCAGATCGCCCGCGGTGCGCCCGCTGTCGAGTGCCTGCTGGCCGCTGCCGAGCTCGATCGCGCACTGCTGGCCTGCCTTGCGCGCCGCGTCGAGCAGGCCGTCGACGTCGGGGGCGGCGGGGTCGTGGTTGAGCAGCTGGCCGCGGATGTCGGACGGGACGCAGCTGACCGGGTCGGAGTCCCCGGTGCCGCGCCGGTCCACGCCGATCAGCGAGAACCGCTGCAGCAGCGGTGCGGGCAGCGAGGCCGCCAGGTGGGCGGCGAAGAGCCCGCCGGACTCCCCTTCGACGTCGTTGAGCACGATCAGTGGGACCGGGCCGTCACCCACCTTGGTCAGCGCGATCCGGGTGCGGACCCGGCCGGGCAGGTCAGGGGCGTCGAGCACGGAGGCCGCCTCCGCGCAGGTGAACCGCAGTGAGGGGGGCACCGCCGGGGGTTCGAGCCGCGCACGGATCTGCCGATCGCAGTCGGACCAGGCGATCGACGGGGACTGGGGCTCGGCCAGCGGGGGCAGCGGCACGGGTCGCGGGCTCGCCGAAGTGGCGGTCGGCGACTGCTGGTCGTTCTCGATCACGGCCGGGCGCTGGGACGGCCCCGCCGTGCACCCGGCGAGCAGGCTGGGCACCAGCACGGCGAGCAGCAGCAGGTGTTGCCGGCGGAGCAAGACGAGTCCCCTCACTTCGATACGCGTTGCCCTGGAGACCTTCGCATGCCGCCGGTGAGCACGGGGTAAGCGGGTCGCGGCCTGTTCCGGCCATCGGGCCGGTGACGCGCGCGGGCGGGCGCACAGTCGATCCATGGCTCCTTCCACCCCTGTCATTCCCGCTGGACGGCTGGCCGCGAACCGGCAGCCGCGGCTGACCGTGGACGAACTGATCCTGCGCCCCTGGCGCACCGGCGACTCGCCCCGGCTGGTGGAGGCGTACCGGGACGAAACGATCCGCCGCTGGCACGGCCGGTCGATGAGCGAAGCCGGCGCGGCGGCCTGGATCGCCGAGCGGTCGCGGCGGTGGACGACGGAGACCGGAGCGGACTGGGCCGTGGTCAGGGACGACGACGTCCCGATCGGGCGGATCGCCCTGCACCGGCTGGAGCTGGCCAGGGGAACGGGCAAGGCAGCCGCCTGGGTGGTGCCGGAGGCGCGCGGCGGGCGGATCGCGCCGCGGGCACTGGACGCGATCACCCGGTGGTTCTTCACCGAGATCGGCCTGCACCGCATCGAACTGACCCACTCGACCGCCAACACCCCGCCCTGCCAGGTGGCCGCGCGGGCCGGTTACGCCTATGAGGGCACCAAACGGCGGGAGGCGCTGCATGCCGACGGCTGGCACGACATGCACCTGCACGCCCGCCTCGATGACGATTAGGGCGTGAATCAAAGTGGTTCGCGTGGCGGTGCGGGTAGCGGAACCTGAGGCGGTCCCTGGCTGCGGGATCGCCTCCTCATGAATGGCAATTCATGCGCGCTGGCAGTGGTGTTCTTGCCAGGAACCGCCTCAGAACCCGCAGCGGTGCGAGCCGACAGCGTGGAGCAAGCGGCTCCGCCGCACTAGGGCGCGAACGGCGCGGGCCGTCAGCCGTCCTCCCCGGCTCCGCCGTGCAGGATTCCGGACAAGGCGCGCAGGCACGTCTCGCGCAGTTCGTCCCGCGAGAAAGCCCGATGCTGCAACCATTCCACGCACAGGACGCGGACGAACGACAGCCACGCCAGCAGCGCGGCGGAGACCAGCTCCCGCCGGTCGCCGGGTACCGCCGCCGCCTCGACCATCAGGCCGCGGAGGGCACCGAGCTCGGCGGAGATGATGCCCTGGATCACCGGATCGCCCGCCAGTTCGCGGTTGGCGGCGAGCGTCGTGCGCGCGTTGTCGGCGAAGAAGTCGATGTGCGCATCGAGTCCGGCACGCACCCAATCCGTCAGTGAGCCGTGGCGGCCGGTTTCCGTCGCGGCCAGAAGGCGGTCGGCGGCACGCTGGTAGATCGCCGCGAACAGGTCCCGTTTGGTGGGGAAGTAGCGGTAGACCAGTGCGCGGGACACCCCGGCCTCGGCGCCGACCTGTTCCATCAGCACCTCCTCGTAGGGATGCGTGGCGAACAGGCGCGCGCCGATGTCGATCAGCTGGTTGCGTCGCTCGTCCGGGTGGAGGCGCCGCCGCGGGGTGGTCACCACGCCAGCTTAGTTGACACGCGTCTACTATGCGGCCTAGCGTCATTAGTAGACGCACGTATAGCAAAGGAGGTAGGCCGATGAACGCACGTCGCGTCCCCGTGAGCCCGCAGGCGGCCATGACCGAGGCCGACTACGCCTCCGCCTTCGGCATCGCTCGTCCCTGCGGCGACGTGCGCACGGCGGAGTGGTGGGCCCGCGCGCTCTGGGAGGACGCCTCGCTTCCCACGCGGTGGTTCCTGCTCGCCGGGTGGAGAGGGGTGCTCGGCCTGCGCCTCTCACCCCGTTCCTCGCCCCGGCGCGTCCTGGGCTGGGCGATCACCCGCTCGACTCCGGAACTCGTCGTGCTCGACGCGTCTTCTCCGCTCATGGCCGCGCGGAACGTCATCCGCGTCGACGGGGACGACCTGGTCTGGACCACGCAGGTGCGCTTCCTACGGCCGCTCGCGCGCCTGGTCTGGGCACCCGCGGCACTCGTGCACGAGCGGCTGGTTCCCCGTGCGCTGACCCGGGTCACGCAGGATCCGGCGGCCCGCAAGCACCGCCGCGTCACCGCGTTCCAGCGCCGCGTCCTCAACCCGCTCACGCGCGCGCTGCCGTTCCAGACCCTGCTGGAAACCACGGGCCGCACCTCCGGGCTGCCTCGCCGCACCCCGATCGCCGGCCGCCGGCTCGGTGACGAGTTCTGGTTCGTCTCCGAGCACGGGGACCGGTCGCAGTACGTGCGCAACATCCGGGCGCAGCCCCGCGTCCGGGTCCGCATCGCGGGCCGGTGGCACGCCGGCACCGCCGAACTGCTGCGGCAGGACGATTCCCGGGCGCGCCTGGACAAACTGCCGAAGATGAACAGCGCCGCCGTCCGCGCGGTGGGCACGGACCTGCTGACCGTCCGCGTGGATCTCGACCGCTGAGCGCGTGGCATGCTGCGGGCGTGAACACGACAGCGGAAGTCCTGCGTTACGCAGCGTTCGACGTCGCCGGTGAGGGCGGCAACCCGGCCGGGGTCGTACTCGACGCCCGCGGGCTCGGAGAGGCGAAGATGCTCGCCATCGCCGCGGAGGTCGGCTACTCCGAAACCGCGTTCCTGGTCCGGGAAGGCGACAGCCGCCGGTTCGACGTCCGCTACTTCAGCCCACTGGCGGAAGTGCCGTTCTGCGGGCACGCCACGATCGCTTCGGCGGTCGCCTTCGCCCTCCGCGAAGGCGTGGGCGACCTGCTGTTCCGCACCCCGGCGGGGGAGGTGCCGGTCGCCACCGGGCTGGTGGACGGCCGGGTGAACGCCACGCTCACCAGCGTCCGGCCCGCCGTGCGGGAAGCCGCCGAGCAGGACGTGGAAGCCGCGCTGGAGGCGCTGCGCTGGCAGGCCGGGGACCTCGATCCGGCGATGCCGCCCCGCGTCGCCAACGCCGGTGCGAGCCATCTGGTGCTCGCCGTGGCCGGGCGTGACCGGCTGGCGGAACTGGACTACGACTTCGACGCGCTCGGCGCCGTGATGGCGCGGTGCGGCTGGACCACGCTCCAGCTCGTCTGGCGGGACGGGGCAACCGGGGAGTTCCACGCCCGCGACCCGTTCCCGCCCGGCGGTATCTACGAGGATCCGGCCACCGGCGCGGCGGCCGCCGCCTTCGGTGCCTACCTGCGGGAGCTCGCCCTGGTCGAGACGCCCGCCCGGATCGTCATCCACCAGGGCGCGGACATGGGCCGCCCGTGCCGCCTCGTGGCCGACATCCCCGCGGAAGCGGGAACGGGCATTTCGGTCAGCGGAACCGCGACCGAGATCGCGGCGTAGCCGCTTCCCCGCCGGTCCTCAGTCCCGCTTGCGGTAGCGGAGGAGGGTGAACCCGTCCTCGTACAGGACGGAAGCCAGGTCGAGGCGCTGGATCCCGCCGGCCGTCCGGCCCATCGCGATGCGGCCGGCGCCGGCGCCCGCCAGCACCGGCGCCACGGTGAGGCAGAGCTGGTCGACCAGGTTCTCCGCGATCAGCTCGCCGAACAGGTGCGGGCCGCCCTCGCAGTCGATCCTGCGCAGCCCGCGCCGGGACAGTCCGCCCAGCGCGGCGGTGAGGTCGATCATCTTCTCGCCCGCGACGAGGAGGTCCGCGCCCGCCTCGGCGAGTGCCGCGCGGCGCTCTTCGGGCGCGCTCTCCGTGGTGATCACGATCGGCGGGACGGTCGTGTCGGTGAACAGCGGTGAGGCCGGATCCAGGCGTGCGCTGCCGCTGACCACGGCGATCGGCGGGATGGGGGACAGGCCGAGGCGGCGGCGCCGCTCCTGGCGCTCGGCGGTGGACCGGGCACCCCGGTAGCCCTCCTCGCGCACCGTCCCGCCACCCACCAGGATCACGTCCGCCAGATCACGCCCCATCAGGAACACCCGTTTGTCGGCGGGATGCGACAGGCCCTCGGACACCCCGTCGGCGGTCACCGCGCCGTCCGCCGAGGACACGAAGTTCACCTGCACCCACGGCCGGTCCAGCCCCGACGGGTAGTCGTAGAGCCGTTCCAGATCGGCGTCGGTCACGTCGTCGCGTTGCAGGGGCCAGAGCATCCGCATGATCCGATCCCAGCACGCCGGGAAACCGCGGTCGAGCCGGGCCGGTGATCTCAATCGCAACCGGCGCCGAGGCGGCGGAGCGGCCGGGGCACCCGGCTAGGCTCGAACGCATGCCCTCCGCCGCCCACCTGACCGACCGTCGCCCCGAAATCGGGGCCGACGAGCTGATCGCCTCGATGGTGCCGCCGCCGCGGTTCGACGCGGTCCGGTTCGCCACGTACGTGCCGAACCCGGACGAGCCGAGCCAGGCCCAGGCGGTGACCTCGTGTGCCTCCTTCGCCGAGGGCATCCCGGCGGGCACGGCGAAGAAGTCGCGGTTGCGTGCCCTGTTCGGCGGCGGTTCCGGCGACTCCCGTGCGCACGGCCTGTACCTGGACGGCGGGTTCGGCGTGGGCAAGACCCACCTGCTGGCTTCCGCGTGGCACGCGGCCCCCTCGCCCAAGGCGTACGGCACCTTCGTCGAGCTGACCCACCTGGTCGGCGCGCTCGGCTTCAACGAGGCGGTGCGGCGGCTGTCGGAGCACCGGCTGCTGGCCATCGACGAGTTCGAACTCGACGACCCGGGCGACACCATGCTCGTGACCCGGTTGCTGCGCGAACTGACCGACGCCGGCGTGTACGTGGCCGCCACCTCCAACACCCTGCCGGACAAGCTGGGGGAGGGCCGCTTCGCCGCCGAGGACTTCCTGCGGGAGATCCAGTCGCTGTCCCAGCGGTTCTCCGTGGTGCGCGTCGACGGCCCGGACTACCGGCACCGCGGCCTGCCCGAGCCGCCGCCCCCGGTCACCGACGACGCGCTCGAAGCCTCCGCCGAAGAGCACGAAGGCGCCACGATCGACGACTTCGACGCCCTGTGCGACCACCTGGCCCGCCTGCACCCGTCCCGCTACGGGCGCCTGATGGACGGCGTCTCCCGGGTGCACCTCAAGGGCGTGCACTCCGCCCCCGACCAGAACGTCGCGCTGCGCCTGGTCGCCTTCGCGGACCGGCTCTACGACCGGGCCATCCCGGTGCTCGCCTCGGGGCAGCCGCTGTCGGAGCTGTTCACCGAGGAGATGCTGCAGGGGGGTTACCGGAAGAAGTACCTCCGGGCGGTGAGCCGTCTGACCGCTCTGGCGCGCGACGCGGCACCGGCAGGAACGACACGCTGAGCGACACGCCGAGCACCGCCGCGACCGCGAACAGCGCCCCGCCCGCCACGTCGATCGGGTAGTGGTAGCCCAGACCCACCAGCCCGACCCCGGCGACGGCGGTGACGAGCACCGCGAGCGCGCCCGAGACCAGCCTGCCCGTGCCCGGGCGGGCCAGCAGCACGAGCACGGTGAGCACGGCGACCAGGCTCACCGTATGACCGCTCGGATAGGCCAGGTAGTCCTTGAGGTGCCGGTCGAAAAGCGGTTTGAGCACCCAGGAGTTCAGCGCCACCGGGATCGCCGTGCCCGCGACGCACAGCAGCGCTCCTCGCCAGTGTCGTCCCAGGGCGCACAAGAGCGTGATGAGGGCGATCAGGGGCAGCAGGACGTACGGCTCGGTCGGCTGCACGAACAGGTCGAGCAGGCCGT
>NZ_VJWX01000370.1 GCF_007713715.1 Amycolatopsis rhizosphaerae | reverse complement strand
GCGCAGGCCCACCTCGTCGCCCTCCGCCACGGTGAACCCGGCCACGCAGGTCTCGTTCTCGACGTGGTGGGGGACATCGCCGTCCAGCACCACGACGTTCGGGCCCGCGATCGCCTGGAGCCGCTTGCCCTCACGCCGGATCCAGGGCCGGTCGTGGCCGTACTCGAAGCGCACCACGGTCTCGCTGCGCACCCTGACCTTGCCCTGCAGGCCGCGCACCAGCCGGATCACGCGGGGGTGATCCTTCCGGATCGGCATGCAGTCCACGATCCGGATCACGCCGTCGTCGGTGGCCAGATCGGTTTCGAGGATCATCGTGTCCTCGCGGTAGCCCCGCCGGAGCGTGCGGGCCGGGCCTTCCGGCCGGATGATCCACCGGCCGTGCTCCGGGGTGCCCAGGAGCGCGGCGAAACACGCTCCGGAGTCCAGCCGGGGAAGGCACAGCCAGTCCAGGGATCCGTCGTAGCCGACCAGACCGGCGGTCTGGGTGTCGCCGATCAGGGCGTAGTCCTCGAGGCGCAGGGCCATCGATCCTTCCTTTCCGCCTGTCTCCGCCGCGTCGGTGCCGCGCGGGTCAGTGCCGCCTCGCGAGCGCGATGGCCGTGCCGGCGAGGCCGGCGGCCCCGGTGGCCACGGCGCCGAGCAGGCCGTGATGCTGGGAGGCCCAGAGTTGCGGGCTGGTGGCCTTGGCCGAGCGGTCGAACCGGCCGTGCGCGCCGAAGTCCTGCCCCGCCCGGTCGTCGGCGGGCTCCCACAGGTTGACCGGCTCGCCGGGATCACGCTTTCGCTTCGTCTGCTGGGAGGAGTAGCCGGTACGGGCGAGGTAGCGGTCGAGCAGGCCCGGTGCGATCTTGTTCGCCAGCAGGGTGCCCACCGTCGAACCGCCGACCCAGTACTCGCGGCGGCGCGGATGGTCGGCGGCGTAGGCGATCGCCTTCGCCGCGATCTCCGGCTGGTAGACCGGTGCGACCGGGCGCGGTTTGCGGGAAAGCCGGTTGAGCACCCAGTCGAACTGCGGAGTGTTGACGCCGGGCATCTGGACCATGGTCACCCGCACGCCCGACCGGTCGTGCAGCAGTTCGCAGCGCAACGCCTCGTGGAATCCCTGGATCGCGTGTTTCGCCCCGCAGTACGCGCTCTGCAGCGGGATCCCGCGATAGGCCAGCGCGGAGCCGACCTGCACGATCGTCCCGCGATCGCGGGGCAGCATGCGGTCGAGCGCGGCGCGTGTCCCGTGGACGTAGCCGAGGTAGGTCACTTCGGTGACCCGCCGGAACTCCTCCGGCCTGATCTCGGTGAACGGGCCGAACACGCTGGTGAAGGCGTCGTTGACCCAGACGTCGATCGGCCCCAGTTCGGCTTCGGCGCGCGTGGCCGCCCGGTCCACGGCCGCGTGGTCCGCGGTGTCCACGGAGATGGGCAGGGCCTGACCGCCTGCCTCCTCCACGTCCCTGGCGGCGGCTTCGAGCCCCTCCTCACCGCGGGCCAGCAGGGCCACCCGGTCCCCGCGGGCCCCGAACTCGCGGGCGGCCGCCCGGCCGATCCCGCCGCTGGCCCCGGTCACCACGACCACGCGCGCCTCGGTCACCGTCGTGCCCCTTTCCCGCCCGTGAACGCGGGCGAACCTTTGGTGTAGGCAACGTTCGTGGTGGTACCCGGGAGGGCGGCGTTCTATGCGGCGCCGCAGACAAGGTCCGAAGTGGACACCACCGAGGAGGGGGAGTGGGATGCGCGCACTCACCGTGCTGCCCGGACAGGCCGGCTCCCTGGAGGTCGCCGAGGTCCCCGACCCCGATCCGGGGGAGGAAGATCTGCTGGTCGAAGGGCTCGCCATGGGCATCTGCGGCACCGACCGCGAGATCGCCGCGGGCCGCTACGGCTGGGCCTCGCCGGGGCGGGACCGCCTCGTGATCGGCCACGAGTCGCTGGGCCGCGTGCGCCGGGCGCCCCAGGGGAGCGGGTTCTCCGAGGGGGACTACGTGGTCGGGGTGGTGCGCAGGCCGGACCCGGTGCCCTGCGGCGCCTGTGCGCGCGGGAAGTTCGACATGTGCCGCAACGGCCGTTACACCGAGCGCGGGATCAGGGAGCTGGACGGCTACGGCAGCCAGCTGTGGCGGGTGGATCCCGCCTACGCCGTCCGCCTGGACCCGAACCTGGCCGAGACCGGCGTGCTGATGGAACCGGCCAGCGTCGTCGCCAAGGCCTGGGACGAGATCGAGCGGATCGGCGCGCGGTCCTGGTTCGAGCCGCGGTCGGTGCTGGTCACCGGCGCTGGTCCGATCGGCCTGCTCGCCGCGCTGCTCGGCGTCGAGCGCGGGCTCGACGTCCATGTCCTGGACCGCGTCACCGGTGGCCCGAAGCCACGGCTCGTCCGCGAGCTCGGCGCCACCTATCACGACGAAGACGTCGCCGGGCTGGCCGGGAAACTCCGTCCGGACATCGTGATCGAGGCGACCGGCGCGGCCCCGGTCGTACTGGCCGCGATGACCGCCACCGGGCCCTACGGCATCGTGTGCCTGACCGGGGTGTCCAGTGCGGGGCGGCGGCTGAGCTTCGACACCGGTGCGGCGAACCGGGAGATCGTGCTGGAAAACGACGTGGTGTTCGGCTCGGTCAACGCCAACTTCCACCACTACCGCCTGGCCGCGGACGCGCTCGCCAAGGCGCCCGCAGGCTGGCTGTCCGGGCTGGTTTCGCGGCGCGTGCCACTGCGGGACTTCCCCGGCGCGTTCGAACGCCGGGACGACGACGTGAAAGTCGTGCTCACCCTCGGCGAAACCCGCTGAGGCCAGTGCTGACGCCAGTGCTGGGGCAAGCCGTGAAGGGTCCCTTCACAGTCGATTTGGCCGTGAAGGGACCCTTCACGGCCACCACCGCCGGTCCTTAGCGCCGGCGGTGGTGGCCGAGGGCGAAACCGACCAGCAGGCCGACGATGCCGACCGCGGCCAGCGCCGCCCACAGCGGGCCGCTGACCGTCGGGATGAACAGTTTGATCTGCACGGTCTGCCGGTTCTGCAGGATGAACACCAGCGCGATCACGGTGAGCACCACCGCGACGATCAGCCTGGTGTTGGCCCGGACCCGGTCCGAGGTGGACGATGGGGGACGTTGTGACATGGCCGGACTCCTCACGGGTGTACGGGCCGGTGCCCGGTACGGACCGCGGCCCGGTGGGACCGCTGGCGCAGCTGGATGCCGCGCCCGGTGGTGAGCGCGCCGTAGACCAGCAGCTCGATGCCCAGTACCAGCACCAGGATCAGGACGCTGGTGGCCGAGAAGGCGAGGACGAAGATGCCGGCGATGATGCTGATCACGCCGGCCGCCAGCGCCCAGCCGCGGCCGGGCATGTCGTGCGCCCCGGCCGCGTGCACGGTCTCGAGGATGCCCGCCACGATCCAGAACAGACCGAGCAGCAGCACCAGGACCGCGACCGTCTGGAAGGGATGGCGCAGGCACAGGATGCCGACGAGGATCGACACGATGCCCAGCAGGGCGAGCAGGACGCGGCCACCGCCGCGGATCTCGTGCGCGCTGAAGGCGGCGATGATCCGGAAGATCCCGGCGACGATGATCTGCAGGGCGAAGACGAACGCCACGGCGACGACGGTCGCGCCGGGCCAGGCGAGGATGAGCACCCCGGCGATCAGCGCGGTCACCCCGAGCACGATGACCCCGGTGGCGGACCGGGCCAGTTCCCCGGCCTGGTGGCCGGGACCCCAGCCGCCCGTCGTGTTGTCGGACATCACTACCTCCTCGGCAGCAGGCACTTGAAGGACACTTCGACCCTCCTCACCGGGGCCGACCAGCGGCGAGAGCCGAAAGGCCCCAAAAGGGACTGACTTTCCGACGCTGGACGCGCGGGGCCGCGCGGCCGGTCAGGGCAGCGGCGGCCTGACAGTTCGCTGTGCTGTCTTGTCGGATTGGCGAGGACTGCTACGACCGAGGGAGCCGGCGAGACCATGACCACCCGAGAGGATCCGGGACTGAGCGCCATCATGAGCGAGCGGCGTCAGTTGATCAATCTCGCGTACCGGCTTCTCGGTTCCCTGGCGGAGGCCGAGGATGTCGTGCAGGAGACCTACGCCCGCTGGTATGCCCTGTCCCCAGTGCAGCGTGCGGCCATCAAGGCCCCCGGCGCCTGGCTGACCACGGTCGCCGGCCGGATCTGCCTCACCGTGCTCGGCTCGGCTCGGGTGCGCCGGGAATCCTATGTGGGCGAATGGATTCCCGAGCCGCTGCCCGAACCGGGGGAGTGGACCGGCGACCGGCGGGGTGTCCCCGCCGATCCGGCCGACCGGATCACCCTGGACGAGTCGGTCACCATGGCCTTCCTCGTGGTGCTCGACTCGATGACCCCGGCCGAGCGGGTCGCGTTCGTCCTCCACGACGTCTTCCGCTACTCCTTCGCCGAAGTGGCCGAGATCGTCGGCCGCACCCCGGCGGCCTGCCGCCAGCTGGCCTCCTCGGCCCGCCGCCGGATTCGCGGTTCGCAGCCTCCGGCGACGTCGGTGACTTCGGCGGCCCAGCAGGCCCGTCTGGTCAGGAGCTTCAAGCAGGCATGGGAAGCCAAGGACATCAACGCCCTCATCGCCGTGCTCGACCCGGCCGCCACCGCGACCGCCGACGGCGGCGGCCTTGCCGACGCCGCACTCCGCCCGATCGACGGCGGTGAGCGGATCGCGCGCGCCTGCCTCGACATCGCCGGCCTGGTGCCCGGCATGACGCTGCTGGAGCGCACCGTCAACGGCCAGCCCGGACTGGTCGCCCAGGTGGACGGTGTCACCGTGACGGTGTTCGCGTTCGCCGTCGCGGGCGGGCGGATCACGCGGATCTGGACGGTCCGCAATCCCGAGAAACTGCGGCCCTGGACGGCGAACTGACGGGCGGGGCCCGTCAGCAGGCGATGGCGTTTCCCGCGATCTTCTCGGTGCGCAAGGGGATCCGGTGTTCGCCGAACTACGCGCGGCCTTCCCCACCCTCGGCTGAGGACGGTCGCGCGGGCGGACGGCGGCGTACGGCCACGGCGCGGGGATCGATCCACTGCCCTTGGGCGGGCTGGTCCGCCAGCGGGTCCGTCCACCGCACGCGGAGCCGGTCCGCGTGCGCCTCCTGGACGCGGGCTTCGCGCCACCGGCCGGGTGTCTCCTCGACCCACCACGGCTCGGTCAGGGAGGCGAGACCTTCGGCCCGCACGAGGTTTTCGGCGTCGTCCCGGGAAACGGGTTCGCCGAGTTCGCCGCCGAACACGGTCAGCGGCCGCCAGTGGTCCGGTGCCCGTTCCGGTGCGCGTTCCAGATAGCCCAGGAGTTCCCCGTCCTCGTCGCGGCGGACCGGGACCGGCTCGGGCCGGGGGAGGACGGCGGCCACGGCGGCCACCACGCGCTCGGTCTGTTCGCGCAGGGTCCGCAGGCCTTCGGTCTCGTCGGGGGAGTCCACATAGGAACCCAGGCCGGCCGGGATCCCCTCCTTCCACACCGCCCGGATTTCCTGGCTGTCCCGGATGCGCAGGTCGGGCTGCCCGGCCACGAGCACGAGATCGGCACGCAGGCCGGGCCGCACCCGGCCCCGGTCGGCGAGCCCGAACACCGTCGCCGTGCGCGCGGTCGCCGAAGTGAGCGCTTCGGCCGGGGTGAGTCCCGCCGCGGCGAGGCGCTCCAGTTCCCGGTGCAGGCTCGCGCCGTGGGCGAGGCCGGGATTGGGGGCGTCGGTACCGGCGAGCACGGGGACACCGGCGCGGTGCAGTGTGCGTACGTTGTCGCCCGCCACGGCGAAATCGGGCAGTTGTGGCGGCATCCACCGCCGGCCCTGCCGTTCGATCACCGCTGACCAGCGCGGCCCGAGCCGTCCGGCGAGTGCGGGACGGCTCAGCAGCGGCATGGTGCCGCCGCCGTCCGGGAAACCATCCGCAATGGACAGTGTCGAGACCACCGCCACGCCCGCCGCGGCGATGGCGCGCACCTGGTCGTCGGTGAGGGGATCGAAGGGGGTGTGGGCGAGCACGTCCACCCCCGTGGGGAGGAGGTCCAGCGCGGCCCTGCCGGTGGACACGTGCGCGGCGACGAGCAGACCGGCCCGGTGGGCCGCTTCGACGAGCGCGGACACGGTCCGCACGTCGAGGGAGGGTGCGGACAACGGCCCCCCGGCCGTGCCCTGCTCGTAGAAGACCTTGAGATACCGGGCGCCTTCGGCGATCCGGGCGGCGACGAACCGGTCCGCGTCGCCGGGCCCGGTCACGACCGGGAACTGCCCGTACATCAGGGAAGGATGGCCACCGGGGGCGGTCGCCCCGACCCCCGACGAGAAGACGTCGGCGTGGTCGGGGTGCGTGCTCGCGTCGAGGGCGCCGCGCAGGAGATCCGGCAGGCAGAACATGTCGAGGACGGTGGTCACCCCGAAGGTGAGCGCCTGGCGCGAAGCGCCCGGCAGCAGGTGGACGTGCGCGTCGATCAGGCCGGGCAGCAGGGTGCAGCCCGTCCCGTCGACGTGGTGGTCGCCGTCGCGGAGCAGTTCGGGCCCGCCGACGGCGTCGATGAGTCCTCCGGAGAGCCGCACCGCGGTGTCCGCCGTCAGGCGCTCCCCGTCGAACAGGCGGATGCCCGTGATGGTCGTCGTCATGCCGGGCACGGTAGAAGTTGACGTAGTGTGAAGGTCAACTCTTCCCGGAGGACAGGTCGGCCGTGCGGTTTTCCATCAGCGAGGTCGCCAGGATCTCCGGCGTCTCGGCGCGGACCCTGCGCCACTACGACCAGCTCGGCCTGCTGCCGCCCGCGGAGGTCGGCCGCAACGGCTACCGCTGGTACGGGCGCGGGGAACTGTTGCGCCTGCAGCGGATCCTCCTGTTGCGGCGCCTCGGCCTTGGCCTCGAGCGCATCGGTGAGGTGCTGCGGCAGGGCACCGGCGAGGCGGAAGCCCTGCACGAACAACTGGTCCGGTTGCGGGCGGAGCGGGAGCACCTTGACCGCGTGATCGGGGCGGTCGAGGCGACGATCGCCGATCTCGGCGCGGCGAGGATTTCCGATCCGGAGCGGTTTTTCGAGGGATTGCGGCAGGAGAAGGACGCCATGCGCGACACGCTGGGCGCCGGTTTCGGGCCCGTCGCGGCCGCAGCCTTCGAGGACGGTCAGCGCGCGCAGGAGGGGTTCAGCGCGGGCGACTACGAACACGCCGCCGCGCAGGGGAGAGCCCTGTTCCGGCGGCTCGCCGAGGTGATGCGCGGTGGGGTCGCTCCGGACGCCCCGGCCGCGCTCGACGCAGTGGCCGAGCACTATTCGGCGGTCAGCCGGTACT
>NZ_VJWX01000036.1 GCF_007713715.1 Amycolatopsis rhizosphaerae | reverse complement strand
TCTCCAACAATGTCAGAAAATCCGATCGACTCAAACAGTCAATCTCAAAGGAACCCACAAAGGGTTCAAATATACAAAGCTCTACTGGCTTAGTTCATTAGCACACTGTTGAGTTCTCAAACAACACACAACCGCAGTTGCTTCTTCTAAGTCTTCTGGTTTCCCTTTGGTGCCTGGGAAGCCTCAACCCCACCTGATTATCAGTGGTGTTGTTGCAACCCTACCTTCAGGGCTGTCGCAGTACGCTACCCGGCTCGGTTCGCGGTGTCAAGTCCGCCCGACCCGGGGGCCGTCCGCCGGGGCTTTCGGCCCCGTCGTCCCGGTCTCCCTGGCGACGAAGAGAAGATTACACGGGCCCGAACCCCCCTGAAACAGGGGGGTCTCCCAAGGGTGAAAACCGCTGTTCAGAGGCCATTTTTCGGGCGGTCAGAGCACCGGGAGCAGTGTCTTGAGCTCGTACGGTGTCACCGCGCTCCGGTAGTTGTCCCACTCCACCCGCTTGTTCCGCAGGAAGAAGTCGTAGACGTGCTCACCGAGCGCCTCCGGCAGCAGTTCCGAACGCTCCATCTCGGCGAGCGCCTCACCGAGGTTCTGCGGCAACTGCTTGTAGCCCGCCGCCTTCCGCTCGGCCTCGCTGAGCGACCAGATGTTGTCCTCGGCGGGCGGGGGCAGCTCGTACCCCTTCTCGATCCCCCTCAACCCGGCGGCCAGCACGACCGAGTACGCCAGGTAGGGGTTGCAGGCCGAATCGATGGTGCGGATCTCGACCCGGCGCGACGACGCCTTGCCCGGAGAGTAGTTGGGCACCCGGACCAGGGCCGAGCGGTTCGCCCGGCCCCACGAGACCGTTGTCGGTGCCTCACCGCCGCTGATCAGCCTCTTGTACGAGTTCACCCATTGGTTGGTGACCGCCGAGATCTCCCTGGCGTGGTACAGCAGGCCGGCGACGAACGCCTTGCCGGTCTCGGACAGCTCGAAGGGGTCCTCCGGATTGTGGAAGGCATTGCGGTCGCCTTCGAACAGCGAGACGTGGGTGTGCATTCCGGAGCCGGGCTGGTTGGTGAACGGCTTCGGCATGAAGGTGGCCCGGACACCCTGCGTCAGGGCCACCTCCTTGATCACGTACCGGAACGTCATCACGTTGTCGGCCATGGTCAGGGCATCGGCGTAACGCAGGTCGATCTCCTGCTGGCCGGGCGCCCCTTCATGGTGGCTGAACTCGACCGAGATGCCCATCGCCTCGAGGGTCTCGATGGCGTGACGGCGGAAGTGGGTGGCGGTCGCGTGGCTCGCCTGGTCGAAGTACCCGCCGTTGTCGGCGGGCTCGGGCTCGTTGCCGTCTTCGGACAGGCTGTTCAGCAGGAAGAACTCGATTTCCGGATGCACGTAACAGGTGAATCCCGCTTCACCCGCCTTCGACAACTGGCGGCGCAGCACATGCCGCGGGTCCGCCCAGGAGGGTGAACCATCCGGCATCGCGATGTCGCAGAACATCCGCGCCGAGTAGGGCCCGCCTTCCGGCGTTTCCCAGGGCAGCACCTGGAAGGTGGACGGGTCGGGCTTGGCGATCATGTCCGATTCGTAGACGCGTGCGAAGCCCTCGATGGCCGATCCGTCGAACCCGATCCCGTCGCTGAACGCACCCTCGAGTTCGGCGGGGGCGACGGCCACCGACTTGAGAAAACCCAAGACGTCGGTGAACCACAGTCGGACGAAGCGGATGTCACGTTCTTCCAGCGTGCGCAGCACGAACTCCTGCTGGCGATCCATGGCCGCACCCTACGGCCGCTGTGTTAACGCCATGTTTCGCGGTTCTCCCGCTACCCCGGCTGAGGGAACCGACACCGACATCAGTGCTGCCAGCGCGCACAATCCGCCCGCCAGGTACCACGCGAGGTCGTAACTTCCCGAGGCGTCGTGGATCGCGCCGGCCCCCAGCGCGGCGATCGACGCACCGATCTGGTGAGAGGCGAAGACCCAGCCGAACACGATCGGACCGGTCAGGCCGAACCGGTCACGGCACAGCGCCACGGTGGGCGGCACGGTCGCCACCCAGTCCAGACCGTAGAAGATGATGAACGCCCACATCGGGGGCTCGGTCGTCGGCGCGAACAGGTGCGGCAGCAGAAGCAGCGAAGCCCCGCGGAAGAAGTAATACCCGCCGAGCAGCCACCTCGGATCCACGCGGTCGGTGAGCCAGCCCGAGGCGATCGTGCCTGCCACGTCGAACAGGCCGACCACGGCCAGCAGGGAGGCCGCGGTCGTCACCGGCATGCCGTGATCGTGCGCCGCAGGCACGAAATGGGTCCCCACCAGGCCGTTCGTCGAGGCGCCGCAGATCGCGAACCCGCCGGCCAGCAGCCAGAACACCCGGCTGCGGGCGGCCTGGCCGAGTACCGTCACGGCACGGCGGGCCGTTCCCCGCGTCGGCGCCGGCTTTTCCTCCGGCTCGGTGGCCCCGTAGGCGGTCGTACCCACGTCACTCGGGTGGTCCCGCAGGAGAAGCAACACGATCGGGGCGACGATCAGGGCGGCGCCCGCGACCAGCAGCGAGGCCGAGCGCCAGCCATGGCGACCTGCCAGGGACGCGATCAGCGGGAGGAACACCAGCTGGCCGGCGGCGCCCGCGGCGGTGAGCACACCGCTGACCAGGCCGCGGTGCTTGACGAACCAGCGGCTGGTCACGGTGGCGACGAAGGCGAGCGCCATCGAACCCGTTCCCGTGCCGACGAGGACGCCCCAGCAGAGCAAGAGCTGCCAGCTCTGGGTCATGAACACGGTCAGGCCGCTGCCCGCGGCGACCAGCACCAGCGCGCCCGACACCACGCGCCGCATGCCAAGGCGCTCCATGAGCGCGGCCGCGAACGGCGAGATCAGGCCGTAGAGCACCAGGTTGATCGACACCGCGGAGGAGATCGTGGCACGGGACCAGCCGAACTCGTCGTGGAGCGGATCGATCAGCACGCTCGGGGCCGCACGGAAGCCGGCGGCCCCGACGAGAGCGATGAAGGCGGCGAGGGCCACCAGCCAGGCACGATGCACCCGCGGCGGGGACTGCACTTCGGAAATCACCCGATCAGCTTGAGTGTTCGATGGCGGTGAGACGAGTGGCCGGAGCGCCAATATATGCAAGAATCCGGCCATGCACCGTGTGGTCGTACTGGCTGTTTCCGAGGTGATCGGTTACGACCTCAACATCCCTCCGCAGGTGTTCAACGCGGCCGTCCGTGACGGGCAGCGGCTCTACGACGTGCGCCTGTGCGGAGTCGACGACCGGCCCGTCAAGGTGAGCTACGGGTATGAGGCACGGTTCGAACACGGCCCGGCCGTCCTGGCCGAAGCCGATACCGTGATCATCCCCGGCACCCGCGTGACCGGGCCGCGACAGCACGGCGTGCTGTCCGCCGAACTGGCCGAAGCGCTGGCTCTCATCCCG
Organism: Amycolatopsis rhizosphaerae; assembly: GCF_007713715.1. Lineage (GTDB taxonomy): Bacteria > Actinomycetota > Actinomycetes > Mycobacteriales > Pseudonocardiaceae > Amycolatopsis_E > Amycolatopsis_E rhizosphaerae. The sequence goes on along the minus strand of NZ_VJWX01000036.1, from coordinate 24,706 downwards.
TCCCACGCCCGCATCATGTCGATCTGTACGGGGGCGTTCGTGCTCGCGGCCGCAGGCCTGCTCGACGGGCGGCGGGCGACGACGCACTGGGCACACGCGGAATCCTTCCGCCGCCTGTATCCGCAGGTCGAACTCGACGAGAACGTCCTGTTCGTCGACGACGGCGACGTACTCACTTCCGCCGGTCTGTCCGCCGGGGTCGACCTGTGCCTGCACGTGATCCGCTCCGACCACGGAAGCGCGGTCGCCAACCACGCCGCGAGGTACTGCGTGGTGCCGCCGTGGCGCGACGGTGGCCAGTCGCAGTACATCGACCAGCCGTTACCCGCACCCGGCGAGGGCAGCACGGCCGCGACCCGCGCATGGGCGATCGAACACCTGGCCGAGCCGCTCGACCTGACCACCTTGGCGCGGCACGCGCGCATGAGCGTCCGCACCTTCAGCAGGCGGTTCCGGGCCGAGACCGGACTGTCGCCCCGGTCGTGGCTGAACCAGCAGCGGGTGCTGCACGCGCGCCATCTGCTCGAGACCACCACCCTGGCGATCGAGCGGGTCGCCGCGGAATCGGGGCTGGGCAGCGCCGCTTCCCTGCGCCAGCATTTCAGCGCCACCCTCGGCGTCTCCCCGCTCGCCTATCGCCGCACCTTCTCGGGCGCCTGAACGGCAGCGCTACGGTTGTCGCATGCTCCGCCGCCGCACCGCCAGTTTTCTCGTACTGATCCTGGCGCTCGTCAGCGGCTGCACCGCTTCGCCCGACACGCGAGGACCGCTGCCCGACGCGACGGGCCTGGTCACGGCCGCGGCCGGGAGTTTCGAGCAGGTGCGCACCCTCCAGTTCGATTTCAGCGTGAGCAGCACGATTCCCGGGCTCGACATCCGCGAAGTCAAGGGTCAGGCCAGCCGGGAGGGCGGCCCCTACGGCAGCGCCTCCGGCCAGGCCGACATGCAGGAATCGACCAACCGTTTCGAGATGAACTTCCAGATCGTCGGCGACCGGCTCCACCTGGCGAACCAGCACGGCCTGCGGACCGACGAGCCAGTGCCTCCCCAGTACCGGCCGGTCCTGCTGATGGGACCGGACAGCGGGCTGCCGAAGCTGCTGAAGTCGGCGACCGGGCTGAAGACTGAGACGAAGGAAGACGTCAAGGGTGTGCCGACCTACCGGGTGACGGGGCAACTCGCGAAGGACGTGGTGGCCGAGGTGCTGCCGGCCGTCCAGGCGAACGTGGACGTGAAGTTCTGGGTCACCCAGAGCGAGCCGCGCACCCTCGTGCGGGTGTGGATGCAGCTTCCCCCGCGGCAGCCGAACGAAGGCGCGGTCATGCTGGAGCTCGGGCTTTCCGCGGCGAACCAACCGGTCGGTACGACGGGGGTGGGCTGAGACCGGGGGTCTGGAGCAATGAATGTTTCTACGGGCGATCCGTAGCAAACATTCATTGCTCCAGCCCGGCCGCTGGTCAGCCCGGGCAGTGCGTGTTCGGCGGTGGCAGGGTGCCGTCGACGAGGTAGGCCAGTGCGTTGATGTCGATGCAGGTGCTGCCGTGCAGGAATGCGGTGTGCTGGGTGCCGTCGAAGGTGAGCAGGCCCCCGCCCAGCTCCGCGGCCAGGTTCACCCCCGCCTGGTACGGGGTCGCCGGATCGTTGGTGGTGGAGATGACCAGCGGCGGGGGAAGGCCGGGTGCGATCGGGCGGTGTGGCTGTGACGTGCTCGGGACCGGCCAGTTCGCACACACGTCCGGTTCGCCCTCGTCAGGGCGCCCGCCGCCGAGGAAGGGCGCGGTGGCGAGCATCCGCCGGTGTGCCTCGGCGATCGCGGACGGGTCACTGAGGCGCGGGTTGTCCACGCATCTCACCGCGTAGTAGGCGTCCTGCAGAGACGAGTAGCGACCGTCGGCGCCGCGCTCGTAGTAGGCATCGGCCAGGCGCAGGAGCCCACTCCCGTTCCCGGTCTTGAGCTGGCTGAGCCCGGTGCTCAGGGACGGCCACAACTGCCGGGAGTACATGGCCTCGATCACGGCGGTCACCGCGTCGTCGTAGGTCAGCTTCCGGCCGCCCGCTTCGGCCGGTGCGACGAGCAGGCGCCGGACCAGCCCGTCGAACACGTCGGGGGCACGGGCGGGATCGTCCCCGAGTGCGCATCCCGGATGGCGGGAGCACTCGGTGGCGAAGAGGCCGAAGGATCGAGCGAACCCCTCCCCCTGCGCGACCAGTGAGTCCACCTGGGACTGGGTGGGGTCGACGGCGCCGTCGAGCACCATCACGCGCACGTTCCGGGGGAAGGCCTCCGCGTAGCTGTAGCCGATTTGAGTGCCGTACGAGTAGCCGAGATAGGACAGCTTCTCGTCGCCGAGTACGGCGCGCAGCACGTCCAGGTCCTTCACGACATCCCTGGTGCCGATGTTGGCGAGCAGTTCGGCACCGTGTCCGGTGCGCTGAGTGCACTTCGAGTCGAAATCGCGTGCCTCGGCCGACCAGACCGCGGCGGAGTCGTGGGTGGTGCCGTCGCCGCGGTATTCGGCGCGGTCGGCGTCACGTTCGGCATCGGTCAGGCAGCGCACCCTGGGCTGGCTCGCGCCGACACCTCGCGGGTCGAAACCGACCAGATCGAACCGCAGGCCGATGGCGTTGCCGGTGGTCCGCGGGATCAGGCGCGCCGCGGCTTCCATACCCGATCCACCCGGCCCGCCCGGATTCATCACCAGCGAGCCGATCCGGTCCTCCGGATGGGTCGCGCGGTGCCGCAGGACACCCACCGTGATCGTGTCGCCCTGGGGACGCGCGTAGTCCAGCGGCACGGTCAGCCGGGCGCACTCCACTCCCGGGGCGCGAAAAGCCTGCGCGCTGTCCTCATCCGTGGCGAAGGGACCGCAGGCCCCCCAGGTCAGTTTCTGCTGGTAGAACCGGTCGAGGGCGTGCACATCGGCGACTGGGGACGGTGCGGGCGGGCTCGGCGGCAGCGACGGGCCCGGTGTCGTGGTGCACGCACCGAGCACGCACACCAGGCTGGTGACGGTCAGCGACAGGCTGCGGAAGCGCACCTTTCACATCGTGCCAGCTCGGTCACTGAGCGGCACACCGTCGACCGTCCGGCGGCAGCGTGCCGGAGATCAGGTAGGCCGCGCCCGCCTGATCGACGCACGAGTTCCCCTGCAGGAAGACGGTGTGCTGGGTGCCGTCGAAAGTCAGGAGTGCACCGTTCAGCGCCTTCGCCAGATTCACACCGGCTTCGTACGGGGTGGCCGGATCGTTGGTGGTCGAGATCACCAGGATCGGCGGCAGCCCCGCCACCTTGGGTTCATGCGGCTCGGAGGTGTTGGGGACCGGCCAGAACGCACACGAATCGAGCGCGGCGCCGTTCGGACGGCCGTCGTCGAGGAAGGGGGCGACCCGGTCGTAGCTGTTTTCCGCGGCCACGATCCTGGCCTTGTCCGTGACGCGGGGATCGTCCACGCAGCGGATCGCGGTGAACGCGTCCTGCGTGTTCGTGTAGTGCCCGCTGGTGTCGCGTTCGCTGTACTGGTCGGCCAGCGCCATCAGCATGGTGCCGCGGCCCCGTTTGAGCTCGTTGAGGCCGGAGTTGAGCGGCGCCCACAGTTGCTGCGAGTAAAGCGCCTGGATGGTGCCGAGCGTCGCGTCGTCGAAGGTGAGTTCCCGGCCGTCGGCGAGGCGCAGCGGATGGTCGATCAGCGGCCGCACCAGGTTCTGATAGGCCGCCGTCGCGGCGACCGCGTCGGTTCCGAGCGCGCAGTCCTTCTGCGCGGCACACCACTGGGTGTACTTCGTGAACGCCGTGCCGAACCCGGCGCCCTGGGCGACGAGCGAGTCCACCGCGTCCTGGCTGGGGTCGAGCGCACCGTCGAGCACCATGGCACGGACGTTGCCGGGGAACTGCTCGGCGTAGGTGTAGCCGATCCGGGTGCCGTAGGAGTAGCCGAGATAGATCAGCTTCTCCACCCCGAGCGCGGACCGGAGCACGTCCATGTCCCTGGCCACGTCGCGCGTGCCGATGTTGGCGAGCATGGCCGTGCCCTTCGGGGTCCGCTGGAGGCATTTGGCGACGAAGTCCTTCGCGTCCGCCTCCTGCCTGGCCACGCCGGCGGGCGAGCCGTCGATACCGAAATCCTCCTCGCGTTCGGCGTCGCGCTCGGAGTCGGAAAGGCAGGTCACCTCGGGCTGGCTCGCCCCGACCCCACGAGGATCGAACCCGACGAGGTCGAACCGCTTGCCTACCGGGCCGTTGGACGCCTGCGAGGCCAGGCTCGCCGCGGCCACCATGCCGGAGGCGCCAGGGCCGCCGGGGTTGAGCACGAGCGGACCGACGCGGTTCGCCGCGTCAGTGGCCTTGTGCCGGAGCACACCTACCGTGATGGTGTCGCCTTGGGGGTTCGCGTAGTCCAGCGGCACGGTCAGCCTGCTGCACTGGAGACCGTCCCGACCAAAGAGGGATTTCGCGTCCTCGGAAGTCGCGTAAGGTGCACAATCGCCCCAGGTCAGCGGCTGGGCGTAGAACCTCTCCATGCCCGGGGGCACCGGTCCGGCCGGGCCGAGCGACTCGGTGGTGGCCTGCGGTGTCGTTCTGCCGGGCTGGGTGGTGGTGCAGGCCGAGAGCGGAACCAGAAGGCAGACACCGAGAAGAGCAGTCACCCGGGCGGTCCGCGACCGGGCTCGCTGAAGGAAGGCCACGACGGAATCGTGCCATCCTGGCGGGGAACACACGACCACCACCACCTCGTTGGCCGGTGGACTGGAGAAGGACAGACAGGAGACCAGGGGTGCCAGCACTGATCAGCCGGATGGGCAAGCGCCTCCGCAGGCTCATCGAACGCCCGGCCAGCATCGAGCTGACCCGGTACGAAGCACTGCTCCCGGCGATCGGCGAACTCGAGCCCGAACTGGAGAAACTCACCGACGCCGAACTGACCGAGCGCGCGGCGAAGCTGCGCCGGGAAGCGGAGTTCGGCGACGACCAGTTGATCGAGGTGTGCGCGCTGGGCCGCGAGGCAGCGCGCCGGGCGCTGGACGAACGCGCCTTCGACGTGCAGCTGCTGGGCACCATGGGTCTGCTCACCGGACACGTCGTGCAGATGGAAACCGGTGAGGGCAAGACCCTCGCGGGCGCGCTGGCCGCGGCGGGCTACGCGCTGCAGGGCAAGTCCGTGCACGTCATCTCCGTCAACGACTACCTCGCTCGACGGGATGCCGAGTGGATGGGCCCGGTCTACCGGCTGCTCGGAGTGTCCGTCGGCTGGGTGGAGCCGTCGCTGACCCGCGAGGAGCGGCGCGAGTCCTACGGCTGCGAGGTCACCTACGGTGCGGTCAGTGAGATCGGCTTCGACGTGCTGCGGGACCGGCTGGTCTCACGGGTGGAAGACCTGGTCCAGCCGGAGCCCGAGGTGGCCATCATCGACGAGGCGGACTCGGTGCTGGTGGACGAGGCCAGGGTGCCGCTGGTGATGGCGGGTTCGGTGGACGCCGCGGTGGCCGACGTGGAAGTGGCCAACGTGGTGCGGCGGCTGCGCCTCGGCCTGCACTACGAGACCGACAGCGACGGCCGGAACGCCTGGCTGACCACGGCCGGTGCGTCCGTGGTGGAGAAGGCGCTGGGCGGTATCGATCTCTACGGCGAGTCGGGTGCCGAACGGCTGGCGGCGGTGAACGTCGCGCTGCACGCGCACGCGCTGCTCACGCGCGACGTGGACTACCTGGTCCGTGACGGCAAGGTGCAGTTGATCAACGCCTCGCGGGGCCGGGTGGCCGAACTGCAGCGCTGGCCGGACGGCCTGCAGGCCGCGGTCGAGGCGAAGGAGCAACTGCCTGCCACGGACCGCGGGGAGATCCTCGACTCGATCACCGTGCAGGCACTGCTGGCCCGGTACCCGCAGGTCGCGGGCATGACCGGGACCGCGGTGGCGGTTGCCGAGCAACTGCGCGAGTTCTACCGGCTCGAGGTGGCGGTGATCCCGCCGAACAAGCCCAACATCCGCGTCGACGAACCGGACCGCATCTTCGCCTCACCGTCGCACAAGCTGCGGGCGATCGAGGCGGAGATCCGGAAGGTGCACGAGACGGGCCGTCCGATCCTGGTCGGCACCCAGGACGTGGCCGAATCGGAGGAGCTGGCGGAAAAGCTGGCCAAGGTCGACCTGCCGTGTGTGGTCCTCAACGCCCGCAACGACGCCGAGGAGGCGGAGATCATCGCCGAGGCGGGCAAGTACGGCGCGGTGACGGTGTCGACGCAGATGGCCGGGCGGGGTACGGACATCCGGCTGGGCGGTGCCGACGGCAAGGACCGCGAACGGGTCGCCGAACTGGGCGGGCTGCACGTGATCGGCACCGCGCGGTATCCGAGCAGCCGGCTCGACGGCCAGTTGCGCGGGCGGTCCGGCCGCCAGGGCGACCCGGGCAGCGCGGTGTTCTTCGCGAGCCTCAACGACGACCTGGTGCTGTCGTACGCGCCGGACGTGCCCGACGGTATCCAGGCCGACGACGAGACCGGTGAGATCACCGACCCGGCTGCCCAGCGGCAGATCAACCACGCGCAGCGCGTGGCGGAGGGCGTGCATCTGGAGATCCACCGCAACACCTGGCGCTACACCCGGCTGATCGAACACCAGCGCACCGAACTGCTGAAGCACCGCGACAAGCTGCTCCGGACCCCGCTCGCGGCCGAGAAGCTCAAGGAGGCGGCGGAGAAGCGCTACGAGGAGCTCGAAGAGCAGCTCGGTGAGGAGGGACTGGTCCAGGCCTGCCGGGAGATCATGCTCTACCACCTCGACCAGCTGTGGTCGGATCACCTGGCGTTCCTGACCGACGTGCGCGAGAGCATCCACCTTCGCGCGCTGGCCAGGGAAACGCCGCTGGACGAGTTCCACCGGGTCGCGATCCCCGAGTTCCGCAAGATCATCCCCACCATCGAGGAGCGGTCGGTCAAGAGCTTCGAGGAAGCCGAGTTCACCGAAAAGGGCCTCGACCTCGCCGCCTCCGGGGTTCGTCGGCCCAGCTCGACCTGGACCTACCTGGTGCACGACAGCCCGTTCGACTCGAACTTCGAGCAGACGCTGAACCAGGTGCGCAACCTGCTGCGCCGCAAGAAGAGCTGACCCGCGGGCGGTGTCTCTGGAGCAAGGTGGATTTGCTATGGGTGCTCGGTGCAGGGAGCCGTAGCAAACATTCTTTGCTCCAGAAACCGGCCGGAGCGCGGTTGGGCACATTCGGTCGTCGGGAGCCGGTGTGTGGGTGAGAATGTGCCTATGCCGCAACTACGGATCGCGCTCGCGCAGATCAACTCGACCGTCGGGGACATCGCGGGCAACACCCGGCTGCACCTCGACTGGGCACGCCAGGCCCTCGACGCACGGGCCCATGTCGTGGTGTTCCCCGAGATGTCGCTGACCGGCTACCCCGTCGAGGACCTCTCCCTGCGTTCGACCTTCGCGCAGGCTTCCCGTCAGGCGGTCGACGATCTGGCGGGCAGGCTGGTCGAGGCCGGTTGTGGTGATCTGCTGGTCTACGTCGGCTATCTGGACCTCGACGAGGCCGGCCCGCGCGACGCTGCCGCGGCCCTGTACCGCGGCGAGGTGGTGGCGCGGCAGTTCAAGCACCACCTGCCCAACTACGGCGTGTTCGACGAGCATCGCTGGTTCAAGGCGGGGCAGACGCTGGACGTCGTGCGGCTCCATGGCCTCGACATCGGCATGGTGATCTGCGAGGACATCTGGCAGGACGGCGGGCCGGTGACGGCGCTGGGCCAGGCCGGGGTGGATCTCGTGGTGGCGCCGAACGCGTCGCCGTACGAACGCTCCAAGGACGACATCCGCCTGCCGCTGGTCGCCCGCCGTGCCGCGGAGGCCGGCGCGCCGCTGGTGTACGCGAACCTCGTGGGTGGCCAGGACGACCTGGTCTTCGACGGCGACTCGATCGTCGTGGGCGCGAACGGCGATCTGCTGGGACGGGCGCCCCAGTTCGTCGAGCACCTGCTGGTGGTGGATCTGGACCTGCCCGCGGGCGGGCATTCCGCCGAGGGCGAGTTCGCCGGGCTGAAGGTGCGGCGGCGTGTGCTGGGCACCGAGTCGGCCTCGCCGTACGAGCCGCTGCCCGAAGCGCCCATCAGCGAACCGCTGTCGGACGAGGCCGAAGTGTGGTCGGCGCTGGTCGTCGGGCTGCGCGACTACGTCCGGAAGAACGGGTTCCGCTCGGTGCTGTTCGGTTTCTCCGGCGGTATCGACTCGGCGGTGACGGCGGCACTGGCGGTGGACGCGCTGGGCGCGGACGCGGTCTACGGCGTGTCGATGCCGTCGAAGTACTCGTCGGCGCACTCCCGGGAGGACGCCGCCGAGCTGGCGCGGCGCCTTGGCTGCCATTTCCGGACCGAACCGGTCGAGGACATGGTGGAGGTGTACGTCAACCAGTTGAAGCTCGCCGGAACCGGGCTCGCCGAGGAGAACATCCAGGCCAGGGTCCGGGGGATGCTGCTGATGGCTCTGTCCAATCTGGAGGGCCATCTGGTGCTGGCGACCGGGAACAAGACCGAGCTCGCGGTCGGGTATTCGACGATCTACGGCGACGCCGTCGGCGGGTTCGCCCCGATCAAGGACGTGTTCAAGCGGCACGTCTGGGAGCTGGCGCGCTGGCGCAACGCGGAGGCCGAAAAGCGCGGTGAAACGCCGCCCATCCCGGAGAACTCGATCACGAAACCGCCGTCGGCGGAGCTGCGGCCAGGGCAGCTCGACACCGACTCCCTGCCCGATTACGCATTGCTGGACGACATCCTCGACGACTACATCGAGGGCGACCGCGGATACGGCGACCTGCTCGCGGCCGGTTTCGAGCCGGAGACGATCGACCGGGTGCTGCGGATGGTGGACCGGGCCGAGTACAAGCGGCGGCAGTACCCGATCGGCACGAAGATCACCTTCAAGGCCTTCGGCCGCGACCGGCGCCTGCCGATCACCAATGGCTGGCGCGAGGGCGACCAGCGCTGACGGGAGCCGGTCCGGAGCAAGGGACCTTTACTACGGCACGGCCGAACTGGAGTAAACATCCCTTGCTCCATCACGGACCGGCTTGGGCGAGCAGGTGCCGCAGGGCGGCCGGGGTGTGCCCGACGTGCTCACGCACCGTCCTGGTCAGGTGCGCCTGGTCGGCGAAGCCGAGGTCGGCGGCCAGCACGGCGAGGTTCGGTTCGCCCGCTTCCAGCCGGTCCAGTGCGCGCCCGACACGGACCCGGTTGCGGTAGCGGGTCAGCGACGTGCCGAGGTGCCGCGAGAACGCGCGGCTGAGCCGGTACGGCGACACCGACAGCAGGGTCGAAAGCGGCAGCAGTCCGGCCGAGGCCGGATGGTCCTCGAGGATCGCCTCCCGCGCCCGGGACACCAGTACCCGGTCCGCCGCGCGCATCTCGACGGTGCGGCGGAGCGCGACTCCCAGCAGGGTGACCAGGGTTTCGGCCAGCGCGAAATCGGTGTCCCCGATACCGGCGGCGGCGAGAAACCGCCGGTGCGCGAACTCGAGCGCGGCGTCGACATACAGTTCGGGGCGGTGGTCCTCCCCGGCCACCGACCACCACAACCGGCCGCTGTAGCTGACCGCGGTGCACACGTCCCCGCCCGCCGGATGCGCGAAATGCTCCTCGTCCCCGGGCAGGCTGACATAACCGACCGTCGTGTCGACGTCGGTCACCACACCCGCGATACGGCGGCGGAACCGGCCGCGGCGCACCAGGACCAGGTTGTATTCCGTGCGGTGTTCCGCCGCCGACCAACCCCGATGATCATCCCGGCAGAACACGGTGCGCACGGCGAAATCCGGCCGGGCGGCCAACTCGACAGCGCTGCGCATACGCGCAGGCTACGTCCGGGGTACGACAAAAACCCGCGGCAAGAATCTTCAAGACCCGCGGTGCCGTCTCCGGGCACGCTGCACTGGCAGCAATTCCCAGCGAATCAGGAGTACCCGATGAGCGTCACCCTCTCCACCATCGTGATCGACTGCGCCGACCCGTCCGCACTGGCCGAGTTCTACCGGACCGCCACCGGCTGGAAGATCACTTCCGCCGACGAGGACAGCGCCTACCTCGGCGATGGCGGGCCGGTCCAGCTCGGCTTCCAGCGGGTGCCCGGATACCGCTCCCCCGCCTGGCCGGACGACGCCAAGCACTTCCACCTCGACTTCACCGTCCCGGATCCGGCGGCCGCCGAGCGGGAGCTGCTCGCGCTCGGGGCCGCCAAACCGGAGTTCCAGCCGGGCGGCGCCGGCTGGACGGTGCTCACCGACCCCGAGGGGCACCCGTTCTGCCTGGTGCCCGAGAATTGAGCGATCATGACGGCTCAAGGGTTCGCGGTGTTCGCCACCGCGATCGGGCACTGCGGGATCGCCTGGAACGACCGCGGTGTGGTCAGCGTGCGGCTCCCCGAGGGCGGCGCCGCCAGAACCCGCGCCCGGCTCCGTGCGCGGTTCCCGGGCGCCGCCGAGGCCAGTGCCGCACAACCACCACCGGCCCCCATTCGCCAGGGCATCGAGGACATCGTGGCCCTCCTGCGCGGGGAACCCCGCGACCTGGCCGACCTCCCCGTCGACCTCGAAGGCGTGCCGGAGTTCCACCTCAGGGTCTACGAACTGGCCCGCACGATCCCACCGGGCAGCACCCTCACCTACGGGGAGGTGGCCACCCGGCTGGGCCTGCCCGGTTCGGCACAGGCCGTCGGGCAGGCGCTGGGGCGCAACCCCGTGCCCATCGTGGTGCCCTGCCACCGTGTGCTCGCCGCAGGCGGCAAAATGGGCGGTTTCTCCGCCCCCGGGGGCGTGGACACCAAGCGCCGCATGCTGCTCATCGAGGGCGCACCGGCGGTCGAGCCGACCCTGTTCTAGAGGGTCCTTCGAAGGGGCGAAGCCGGTTGCCCCACACGGTCAGCGGGGCGCCAGGGCTTCAGCCAGGGTGACTCCGGCCAGCCCTCGGCGGCGGCCAGCAGCCCGAACGCGGTGGCCCCGTCGAGATGCTCGCGCACGATGTCGGCGTGTCCCGCATGGCGTGCGGTTTCCTCGATGAGGTGGAACAGGACCCACCGGACCGACCAGGCGTCCACATCCCGCGGGAGCCACCCGGCGCCGGGCGGCACCGGGACCGGCAGGCCGAGGTCCTCGATCCCGGCCACCGTCTCCTCGGTCTCCCTGGCGACCTCGTCGTACCGGGCCAGCAACTCCTCCAGCGTCTCGTCCGCGCCCATGCGGAAGTTCTCCAGGGAGGCCGCGGACCGCTCCTCGGCCGAGCCGGGTGGTCTCCGTTGCCGGACCGTGTCCATCCAGCCCCGCTCGGTGAAGGTCACGTGTTTGACCAGACCGCCCACGCTCAGCGCGCTCCGGCTCGGCGCCGAGCGCGCCTGCTCGTCGGTCAGCCCGTGTGCGGCGGTGCGCAGCACCAGCCGCTGCTGGGCGAGAAAGGCCAGCAGGCCGTCGCGCTCGTCGGCGATGGGACGCACGTAACCGGGCATGTCGCTTCCTTCTTTCGGGGATGAATGACCGCCACAGCGGTGTGAACATCGTCGCACCGGGTACCGACAGATCTACGATTCACGCAGGTCGGGGCCGCCCCTGCAGCGCGTTTCTCAGGGTCCTCACAGCGTTCAGCGCGCACGGTGTCGGCGACCAGTCCCGACCCCCGGTACGTGAAGGAGTGCGCTGCGGACATGGTGAACCACCAGGAGATGAGCCTGGGGTCCCCGGCCGGGCCCGGTCATACCCTCGCTGTGGCGAGCGCGCGGGGGTTGCCCCTCCGCACGCGGACGGCGATCGCGGCGGGCAGGCTCGCCGCCGCGGCCTCGCGGCTGAGCAAGCTCGGCAACGGTGGCGTGATCGGCGGCCGTGCGGCATTGATGCTGGACCCGGACGCGTTGCGACGGCTCGGCCAGGGCCGCAAGGTCGTACTGGTGACCGGGACCAACGGCAAGACCACCACCTCACTGATGATCAGCAGGCTGCTGGAGACCCTCGGTCCGGTGGCCGCGAACGGCGACGGCGCGAACATGCCCGACGGCGTGCTTTCGGCGCTGGCGAAGCGGCCTGATGCCCCGTACGCCGTCCTCGAAGTCGACGAAACCTACGTTCCGTGGGTCGCCGAGCGGATCCAGCCCGCCTGTCTGGTGCTGCTCAATCTCAGCCGGGACCAGCTCGACCGCGTGGGCGAGGTGCGGGCCACCGAGCGCGAGCTGCGGGCCGCGATCACACGCCTGCCGGACACGACCGTGATCGCCAACTGCGACGACACGCTGGTCACCTCCGCCGCGCTCGGCGCGAGCCGGGCGGTGTGGGTCAGCGCGGGCCAGGAGTGGCGTGACGACTCCGCCTCGTGCGCCCGCTGCGGCCAGGCCATCCGGCACGAGGGGTCGCACTGGAGCTGCGTGTGCGGGTTCTCGCGGCCCGAGCCCGCCTGGTCGCTGGTGGACAAGAACCTCGTGGCGGCCGACGGCAGCACGATCCCGCTGGAACTGCAGCTGCCCGGCCGGGCGAACGCGGCCAACGCGGCCATCGCCCTGGCCACGGCCGCCGAGCTGGGCGTTCCCCCGGAACTCGCGGCCGACCGGTTGCGCTCGATCACCAACGTGGCCGGGCGGTACCGGCGGGTGAACGTGGACGGGCACGCGGTGCGGCTGCTGCTGGCGAAGAACCCGGCGGGCTGGAACGAGACGCTGCCGATGCTGGATCAGGGTGTTCCCGTGGTCATCGCGGTGAACAGCCAGGAGGCCGACGGCCGGGACACCTCCTGGCTGTGGGACGTGCCCTTCGAGCGGCTGCGCGGGCGATCCGTGGTGGCGTCCGGCGAGCGGGCCACCGACGTGGCCGTGCGCCTGACCTACGCCGAGGTCCCGCACATCACGCTGAAGGACCCGCTCGACGCGCTGCAGGGCATCGAGTCCAGTGAGGTCGACCTGGTGGCCAACTACACCGCCTTCCGGGATGTCAACGCAAGGTTGAGAGCATGAGCGGCGACTCCGAGGTCCGGCTGGGCCTGGTGCTCCCCGACGTGCTGGGCACCTACAGCGACTCCGGCAACGCGACCGTGCTGAGCAAGCGGCTCGAATGGCGTGGCGTGCCCGCCACGATCGTCCCGGTCAAGCTCGGCGAACCCGTGCCCTCCTCGCTCGACCTGTACCTCCTCGGCGGTGGCGAGGACGAGGCGCAGGCGCTCGCCGCCACGCACCTGCGTGCCCACCGGGGCTTGCAGGAGGCCGCCGCGCGCGGCGCCGTCGTGGTCGGGGTGTGCGCGGGATTCCAGGTGCTCGGTACCTCCTTCGTCACCTCGGGTGGCGTCGAGCACGAGGGGCTCGGCCTGCTCGACGCGACCACCCGGCCGGGTGAGCGGCGCGCGGTGGGCGAGGTGGTGGCCCGGGTCGATTCGCTCCTCGGCGACGAGCCGCTGACCGGTTTCGAGAACCACCAGGGCACCACCACCCTCGGCCCGGGCAGCGCACCGCTGGGCGAGGTGGTCCGCGGGGTGGGCAACGGCGACGGCTCCGGCTCCGAAGGCGCCCGCACCGGGCACATTCTGGCCACCTACCTGCACGGACCCGTGCTGGCGCGCAACCCCGCGCTGGCGGATCTGCTGCTGGAATGGGTGCTCGGTGAGCCCCCGAAGCCCCTGGCGCTGGCCGAGGTGAGCGCGCTCCGCCGGGAGCGCCTGAGCGGCGTGAGGTTCGGGCATCGCCGGTGACCTCGTCGCCGGTCCTTACCCTGCACTGGTGACGATTCGCCTTCCTCGCTCCGGTGTGCGCGCCCGCACCACCCTGATCGCGGTCGTCGTGCTGACGCTGGCACTGGCGCTGGCCAATGTCATGGTGGTCGTCCTGCTCAGCTGGTCGCTGGACAAGGCGACCACGCAGGACGCCCGCAGCGCGGGACGGCAGGTCGCGAACGAGCTGGCCAAGCAGGGCACGCGTGACCTCACGCCCTCCGACGTCGCCAGCTCCGGCGACTCCGCTTCGATGATCCAGGTGCTCGACGCGAACGGCGTGCCCTTGGCCAGCGATCCGGCGATCGTCGGCTACCCCGCGCTGACCTCGGCGCGTCCCGTGTCCGGTCAGGACGTGGTCGAGACGACGACGATCAGGGTCAACGGCAGCAGGCAGGACTACCGGCTGGTGGCCAGGGGCGTCAACGGCCCTGGCGGGCCGTACACGGTGATCTCGGCCCGCTCCCTGGCCCCGGTGACCGAGGCATCCACCCGGCTGACGCTGCTGCTGTGTCTCGCGGCGGTCCCCATGCTGGCCATCTCGGCGCTCGCCGGCTACCGGGCGGTCGGCTCGGCGCTCAAGCCGGTGGAGCAGATGCGGCGCACGGTGGCCGAGATCTCGACCCGCGACCTGAGCCTGCGGGTGGGGCTGCCGCCGGGCAACGACGAGGTGCACCGCCTTGCCACCACGCTGAACAGCATGCTCGACCGGTTGGCCTCCACGCAGGAGGCGCAGCGCCGGTTCGTGGCGGACGCCAGTCACGAGCTGCGCTCGCCGTTGAATACCATCACCACGGCACTGGAGGTGTCCGAGCACCACCCGGAGACGATGAGCACCGGCGAACTGCTCGGCGTGGTGTCCCAGGAGACGGCGAGGCTGCGGGAGCTGGTCGACGACCTGCTGCTGCTGGCGCGGACCGACGACGCGACCGACAACCCGGTCCGCACCGAAGTGGATCTGGACGATCTCGCCCACGCCGAGGCCGAACGGGCCAGAGCCGGGGTGAAACTGCGGGTGGAGATCCGCACCGAGCCGGCGAAGGTGCGCGGGAACGCCGCTCAGCTGCGGCGCGCGATCCGGAACCTGGTGGACAACGCCCGCGAGCACACCCACGGGCGGATCCGGGTGTGCACGTACACGATGGACGGCATGGCGGTGGTCGAGGTGAGTGACGACGGGCCCGGGGTGCCCCCGGCGGACCAGGAAAGGATCTTCGAGCGGTTCGTGCGGCGGGACGATTCGCGGCAGCGCCGGGTGGGCGGCTCCACCGGGCTGGGCCTGGCCATCGTGGCGGGCATAGCGGCCCGTCACGGCGGGCGTGCGCGCTACGCGAACGTGGCCGACGAGGAATACCCCGGGGCGCACTTCCGCATCGAACTGCCGCTCGAGGTCGCCGCCTGATGCGTGTCCTGGTCGTGGAGGACGAGACAGCCTTCGCCGAAACCCTGCGCAAGGGCCTGCGCGCCGAAGGGTTCACGGTGGACGTCGTGCACACCGGCACCGACGGGTTGTGGCGGGCCAGCGAACACACCTACGACGTGATCGTGCTGGACCTCATGCTGCCCGGCATGTCGGGCTACGAGGTGGTGAAGAACCTTCGCGCGGCGGAGAACTGGACCCCGGTGCTGATCCTGACCGCGAAGGACGGCGAGTACGACGAAGCGGACGCCTTCGACCTCGGTGCCGACGACTATCTGACCAAGCCGTTCTCCTACGTGGTTCTCGTCGCCCGCCTGCGGGCGTTGCTGCGGCGCGGCGCGCCGGAACGGCCCGCCGTGCTCACCGTCGGCGATCTGCGGGTCGACCCCGCCGCCCGTACTGTCCACAGAGGACAGACGAAGATCGAGCTGACCGCGCGGGAGTTCGGCCTGCTCGAGTTCCTGGTGCGGCGGCGCGGGGAGGCACTGAGCAAGCACGAGATCCTCAGGCACGTGTGGGACGCGCACTACGACGGCGACGAGAACGTGGTCGAGGTCTACGTCGGCTACCTGCGCCGCAAGATCGACGTGCCGTTCGGCACGCACACCATCGAAACCCTCAGAGGGGTCGGCTACCGGTTGTCCGCCTGAGCGACGCCGGGAACCTGGCCGTTGCGCAGCAGCGGGAGCGACAGCGACAACGTCGCACCCCCGCTGTCCGGATTGCGCGCGGCGACCGACCCGCCGTGCCGCGCGGCGATCTCACTGACCAGGGACAGGCCGAGCCCGTAGCGGCGCCGCTCCCCCGGCGCCGCGTCCGCGGAGGCCTTGACGAAGCGGGTGAACAGGTTGGGCAGCACGGCGGCGTCGATGCCGGGCCCGTCGTCCGCGACGTCCACGCGCACCTGCCTGCCGGACACTCCGAGTGCGACCCGGAGGCGGCTGTGGGCGTGCCGGACCCCGTTGTCCAGCAAGGCGTTCACCGCCCGCCGCAGGGCCGCCTCGTAGCCGGAGACCCACACCGGTGCGGGCCCGTCCAGCACCACCAGCTCGATTCCGTGTTCCGTCGCGGCCGGGGTGGCGGCGTCCACCGCCTGGCGTACGAGGGCGCCGAGCTCCACCGGCTGCCGGGGCACGTTTTCGCGGGGATCCGCGGCCAGCAGGAGGTCTTCGAGGATGGCGCCCAGCTCACCGGCGTCTTCGACCAGGCCGTTCACGTCGGCTTCGGTGGGCTGGCCGCGCAGGCGCCTGCGCAGCATCTGCGCGCGGGTGCTCAGCAGCGTCAACGGCGTGCGCAGCTCGTGACTGGCGTCGGCGACGAACCGGCGTTGCAGGGCCAGCGCGCCGACCAGGGGCAGGACCGCCCGGCGGGCCACCCAGGCCCCGGTGAGCACGGCCAGCAGCAGTCCCGCCACCCCGGAGATCAGCAGCGCCTGCACCAGCCTGCTGCGCTCGATGTGGGCGGGCCGCAGGTCCAGGATCGCCTGGATCACCTTGTCCCCGGCGCGTTCGGTGCGGACCCGGTACTCGCGCTCGTGGTCGACCCTGAAGTCCTCGGTCGTGGCGATCCCGTCGGCCCGCACCCGCTGGATGGCGGCGACGTCCGGCAGGCCGGGCGGCAGGCCCGAGGTGGCCTGTATCTGCCCCTGGGCCAGCACCACCAGCCAGGTCCCCGCCGGCGGGTCGGACACGTCGTCGGCCCGCGCGATCGCGGTCGCGAGCGTCGCGTTCTGTTCGTCGTGCTGGCTGTGCAACACCACCAGCACCGCCACCGCGCACAGCAGTACCACGGTGGCCCCGACCACGAGGGCCGACTGCAGACCGATCCTCAGCATGGTGCGCCGGATCAGCCGCGCGTCGTCCGAATCGTCGCGGCGCCAGCTCATTGGTCGCGCCCGAGCTGGTAGCCCCGCCCCCGCACGGTGTCCACCACCTTGCGGCCGAGTTTGCGGCGCAGGTAGTGCACGTAGGTGTCCACCACCACCTCGCTCTCGGCCTCGCCGAACACGAGCCCGAGCAGTTGCGCCCGGGAGAACACGTGCCCTGGCCGGGTGGCGAGGGTGGCGAGGAGGTCGCATTCCCGTTCCGACAGCCGCACCGGGCCGATACCGGGCCGGATCACGCAGCGGCTGTCCAGTTCGAGCCTGCCCGACGGCACGGGGAGCGAACGAGCGTCGTCGAGGTGGCGGCGGCGCAGCGCCCGCAGCCGGGCCAGCAGCTCGTCGACGTCGAACGGCTTGCCGAGATAGTCCTCGGCGCCCGCGTCGAGCCCGGCCACCCGGTCGGCGGGGTTGCTCAGTGCGGACAGCACCAGTGTCGGGGTGACCACACCGCGCAACCGCAGGCGGGCGAGCAGGTCGAGCCCGTCGATCGCGGGCAGCCCGCGGTCCAGCAGCAGCACGTCGTACTCACGGGTGAGCCCGAGGTGCAGGCCGCGCTGGCCGTCGGCGGCCGTTTCGACGTGGTAGCCCTCCTCGGTCAGAAGGACCTCGAGCATCACGAGCAGTTGCGGGTCGTCCTCGACCACCAGCAGCCTCGGAGCGACGGGTACGTTCACGAGGTCATTCTCGTCAGCCCGGCGGAGCGCCGCACGCGGCGCCCGGCGTCCACCGCGAACACCAGGCAACCGGGCTGGGCATCGGCCCAGGCGACGCCCTCGGCACCCATCGCGAACGCGGCCGTGGACACGGCGTCGGCGGTGGTCAGATCGCCGGCGATCACGGTGAGGCTCAGCAGGTCCCGCACCGGCTCGCCGGTGCGGCCGTCGAGGATGTGTTCGCCGCGTTCGTAGGTGCCGGAGGTGGCCACCGCCTGGTCGCGGACGGTGAACACGGCGCACACCTCGTGTGCGTGGTCCGGGTGCTGGATGCCGACCGACCAGGCCCGCCCGGCCGCCACCACGTCCCCGCCCGCGTTGAGCAGGAACTCACCGACGCCCTCGGCGCGGAGACGGTCGGCGGCCCGCTGCACCGCCCAGCCCTTGACCACTCCGCACGGGTCGAACGGCCTGCCGGGCAACCGGGCGCGGAAGGCCCCGCCGCTGCGTTGTTCGTATTCGTCGCACAGGGCGCGGATTTCCGCCATGTCGGGACTGTCCGTCCCGAGGCTGACCTCGCTGTCCTCGCGGAAGGGACTGAACCGGCGGTCGACCTCCCGCAGCCAGTCGAAGACCAGTTCGGCGGCCTCGGCGTGCGGCACCTCCACCGAGATCGGCATGCCCATGATCTGGGCGACCCGCCGCATCGGCTCAGTTGCCCCTCTGGTCGATCGCCGCCTGCAGCGACTCGGCGTAAGCCTCGCTGGTCGTGGTCGCCCCGGACACGGTGTCGATGTGCGCGCTCTGCGCCTGCAGCGCCTCCTCGCGGAGGGTGGGTTCGGCACTGTTCGCGATGCGCTGGCTGTGCCGGTCGTCGGGCTCGGTGGTGATCCTGACGTCGGTGATCTTGTTGCCGGCGAAGGTGACCTGCACCTGGTACGGACCGTACTCGGTGTCCACAGTGGACCCGTTGACGACCTTGCGGCCCCCGCCGCCCGCACCGCTCGGCGGAGCGGACTTCGGGGCGCTGGAGGAGGTCGACGGAGACGGCGAAGACAATGGCGCTTCCGTCGCCGGTGTCGAGTTGCCGCTCAACGCCGAAGCCGGCGAGGACGCCGGGTGATAGCGCAGCAACGGAACAAGCCCGGCGATGGTCAGCAGGACGACGATGACAACTCGGCGCACAGTTTCTCCTAGGCGGCGAAGGCGAAGCGCTCGCTGTGACACTGGGATTCCGGAACACGAAGCTCGTGAAGCGTTTGCAGCACGGCTTCGGTCATGCCCGGTGGGCCGCAGACGTAGACGTCGCGGCGCCGCACGTCGCGCACCATCGCCGCGAGGTGCCCGGGGCCCATCATCGGCCCGTACCGGCCGACCGCGGTGGACCGGCCGACCACGACGTGCAACCGCGCCCCGCACCAGCGGGCGAGTGAGTCCAGTTCGTGGGCGAGCACCGCGTCGCGGGGCGTGCTCGCCCGGTAGATCACCGCGATGTCGTCCCGCGCGTAGGCGAACTCCTCCAGCAGCGCCCGGATCGGCGTCACGCCGACACCGCCCGCGATGAGCAGGACGCGCTTGCGGGTCCGGCGATCCGCGGTGAAGGCGCCGTACGGTCCCTCGGCCAGCACCCGGGTCCCGGGCCGGATCCGTTGCAGCCACGCGCTGCCGTCCCCGAGCGCCTTGACCGTGATCCTCAGGTGGTTACCGTCCGGCATCGCCGACAGCGAGTACGGATGCGCCTCCCACCACCGGTTCCCGAACCGCCACAGGAAGAACTGCCCGGCCCGCGCGGGCAGCCGGTCGAGATCGCGGCCGCCGATCCAGATCGTGACCACGTCGTCGCTCTCCCGCACCACCGACTCGACGCGAAGCCGGTGCCGGAAGTTACGCCACAGCGGCAGGCCGGCCCGGCTGACGAACACCAGCCCCAACGCCACCCCGTACAACGTCCACCAGTAGAACCGCCCGATCGGCGCCTGGGTGAAGTCCTGCCCGATGCTCACCTGGTGCAGGAAGCCCAGCACGACCGCGAGATAGGCGTAGAGGTGCACGAAATGCCACGACTCGTACCGCATCCGGCGACGAGCGCGACGAGCCGAGGTGACCGCGACCGCGATCAGCAGGAGTGTGGCGACCGTGGCCTTGAGCACGTCCTCGGTGTCGAAGACCAGCGTGCCCAGTTCGGACACCACCCCGCTGCCGTCCTGGCCCGCGTAGCCGAGGGTGATGAACACGACGTGCGCGATCACCAGCCACAGCACCCAGAACCCGCTCCAGCGGTGCCAGGCGGTGAGCCGGTCCATGCCGAGGCGGGTCTCCAGCCACGGCAGCCGTGAGATCAGCACCAGTTGCAGCACCAGCGCGAGCGCCCCGTAGAGCCCGGTGAGCCTGCCCAGCGCGGTGAGCAGCGCCCCGTGCGCGCCGAGGTTTTCGAAGCCGTGTCCCAGGACGAACAGATCGGTGGCCCACGCCGCATTCAGCGCCAGCAGGGCGAACAGCCAGTGGACCGCTTTCACGCCCTGAAGTCTCTGCCGTTTTTCTGGGTGAAACCTTGGAGCACACCGACAGCGGGAACGGAAAACGGCATGTGGCGGGAAACCCGGCAAACCCCGCGGCCGGGACCACCGCTCAGGCGCGGGGCCGGGCGAACGGGAAGAGGACGGTCTGCCGGATGGACGCTCCGGTGAGCATCATCAGCAGCCGGTCGATACCCAGGCCCAGGCCTCCCGTGGGGGGCATGCCGTGTTCGAGGGCGAGCAGGAAGTCCTCGTCCAGTTCCATCGCCTCGACGTCCCCGCTGGCGGCCCGCAGGGACTGCGCCTCCAGCCTGCGGCGCTGTTCGAGCGGATCGGTGAGCTCGCTGTAGGCGGTGCCGATCTCCGCGCCGAACGCGATGAGGTCCCAGCGCTCGGCCAGCCTCGGGTCACGCCGGTGCTGACGGGTCAGCGGCGACACCTCGGTGGGGTAGTCGGTGTAGAAGGTCGGCTGGACGGTCCTGGGTTCCACCAGGTGCTCGAACGCCTTCAGCACGAGGTCGCCGTGCGAGGCGTCCTCCGCGGCCTGGACACCGGCGCCCCGGCACAGCTCGCGCAGCCGTTCCACCTCGCTGCCCGGCTCGACCCGCTCGCCCAGCGCCTCGGACACCGCGTCGTGCACCGTGACGACCGGCCAGTCCCCCGAGATGTCGATCTCGCCGACGTCGGGGCGCCGCACCACCGGCGCACCGTGCGCCGCCACCGCGGCCTGCTGCACCAGTTCCCGGGTCAGGGTGCGCATGGTGTCGTAGTCCGCGTAGGCCTGGTACGCCTCGAGCATGGTGAACTCGGGGTTGTGCGTGGCGTCCACACCCTCGTTGCGGAAGTTCCGGTTGAGCTCGAACACCCGCTCGACCCCCGCGACGCACAGCCGTTTGAGGTACAGCTCCGGCGCGATCCGCAGGTACATCCGCATGTCGTAGGCGTTGATGTGGGTGATGAACGGGCGTGCGTTCGCCCCGCCGTGGACGGTCTGCAGCATCGGGGTCTCGACCTCGAGGAACTCCCTCGCGTGCAACCGTTCCCGGACCGTCCGCACCACCTTGCTGCGCAGCTTCAGCATGCCCGCCGCGTCGGGGTTGACCATCAGGTCGAGGTACCGCTGCCGCACCCGCGTCTCCGGGTCGGCCAGCCCCTTCCGCTTGTCCGGCAAGGGATGCAGGCACTTCGCGGTCACCGTCCACTGGTCCACCCGCACCGACAGCTCGCCGCGCTTGGACGTGACCACCTCGCCGCGCACGCCGACGTGGTCGCCCAGGTCCACGCCGTCGCGCCACAGGTCGAGCTGATCCTCCAGCAGCATCAACTGGAGCTCGCCGCTGAAGTCGCGCACGCGCGCGAAGCACAACCCGCCGAGATCGCGGATCGCCACCACCCGCCCGGTCACCCGCACCTCGTGCCCGGTGTGGCTGTCCGGGCCCAGCGTGCCGAACTTGCGGGTGATTTCGGCGAGCGCGGTGTCCCGCTCGAAGCCGACGGGGTACGGGTCGATTCCCGCGTCCCGCAGGCGATCCAGCTTCGCGATGCGGACCCGGACCTGCTCCGGGCGCCGGAGCGGCCGGGGCTCCACCCGCTGCGCGGCGGCGTCGATCTCCCTGACGCGGTCGAGGAAGTCGTCGCTCACGATGCCGGCGGAGAGGGCGCGCCGCCGCGAGCGCAGGCTCGCCGGGAGGAAACCTTCGAGCGCACCCGCGACCAGACCGATGCGGGGAAGGCGGCGCGCCGAGGTGTAGCACAGGAACCGCGGTTCCCAGTCCGGGCCGTACTTGGCGTTGGACCGGTACAGCGATTCGAGCTGGAAGAAGCGCGACGCGAGTCCCAGCACGGCACGCCAGGCACGGAGCACGGGGCCCGCCCCGATCCGCTCGCCTTCGGCGAACACCGCGCGGAACATGGCGAAGTTGAGCGAAATCCGCTGCGCGCCGAACTCGCCGGCGTGCTCGACCAGCTTCGCGACCATGTACTCGTTCAGCCCGTTCTCGGCGTCGCGGTCGCGGCGCATGAGGTCCAGGGACAGGCCACGCCGCCCCCACGGCACGAACGAGAGCAGCCCGCGAAGGACACCGGCGGCGTCGTAGGCCTCCACCATGACGCAACGACCGTCACTGGGATCGCCGAGGCGGGACAGCGCCATCGAGAAGCCGCGCTCGGTCTCGGCACCGCGCCACTGCTGGGCCCTCGCCAGCAGTTCGTCCATTTCAGTGGGTGAGATGTCGGCGTGCCGCCGGACGCGCGCGGTGTAGCCCGCCCGCTCGATGCGGCTCACCGCCTGGCGCACGGACTTCCGCTCCGGGCCGGTCAGGCTGAACTCGCGGATGTCGAGGATCGCCTCGTCCCCCAGTTCGAGCGCCTTGAGCCCGGCGCGCGCGTACACCTTCGCGCCCCGCTCGCTGGCCCCGAGCACCCCGGCGGCCCAGCCGTAGGTGTGCGCCTCGGCCAGCCAGGACGCGACGGCCTGAGGCCACGCCTCCGGATCGCCGATGGGGTCCGCACTGGCCACGCTCGTGCCCCCGAGCACGCGGTAGGTGACGGCGGCACGCCCGTTCGGCGCGAACACGACGCTCTTGTCGCGGCGGGTGGCGAAGTACCCGAGGGAGTCGTCCTCGCCGAACTTCGCCAGCAGTGACCGCAGCCTCAGCTCTTCCTCGTCGGTGCGGTGCCGCTGGCTGCGCACCCCGCGGAAGAACGTGTACAGCGTGGCCACCGCCACCGCGGTGGCCCCGAGGTCGAGCAGCAGATCCAGCCAGGGCGGGCCCTCCCGCACGCCGAGCCGCCGCAACTGGAGCAACTCGCCCGTGGCGTGGTTGGCCGTCCACAGGAAACGGTCCCCGGTGCCGGTCAGCGTGCCGGGGAAGAACTCGGCCAGCGCCCACCCGCCGAGGATGACCGCGGACATGCCCACCGCGCCGACCAGCAGCGCACGCTTCCACGCGCCGGGGGCGAGCCGCGCGGGGAACGCGGGCCGCAGCGCGATCAGGAACACGATCAGCGCGATCGAAACCACCTCGGCGATGGTGAAGCCGATCAGCGGCACCGGCAGGAACCGGGGCCGTCGTTGCGGGGCGAGCAGTTGCGGCGCCCACAGCAGCGTCGCCTGGTAGCCGACGGTCATGAACAGGCCGCCGACCTGGAACAGGATCAGCGTGTCCAGCGCCGCGCGCTTGCGCCGCCGCAGCGCCGCGCCCAGCACGAACAGCACCAGCGCGATCAGGATGTTCGAGTCGACCGGGATGTTGACCAGGTTGAACAGCGCCACGATCCGGCGGACCGCGGTGTGCCCTCCGTCCCAGATCAGCAGCAGCACCGACATCAGGGCGCCCAACTGCACCACGGTGGCGACGACGCCGCCCGCCTTGCGCCGCCAGCGCGGCACCTCCGCCTCAGACATCGTCACCACCCCGTGTGAAGCTCATCGCAGGTGCTTGGGCCGTCTCCCGCCACGATGTCACGCTGATTACTCCAGATCCACGACCCGGGGACCCGATGAGGGCCTCGAGGGAAGGTTGGTCGACGATGATGTCTCACCACTCTGGCGAGGGGCTGCCCGCAGGCGGTCGGCAAGAGTCTTCGAAGGACGCCGCGAACACCGAGACGGCGGCTCCCTACGGCACCGGCCCGCGGACCGGCGCACCGGTGAAGAAAGTCCGTATCCACCACCTGCAGGAGCTCAAGGACCGCGGCGAGCCGTGGCCGATGCTCACCGCCTACGACATGTATACCGCCGAGCTTTTCGACGAAGCGGGCATCCCCGTCCTGCTGGTCGGCGACTCCGCCTCGAACAACGTGTTCGGTTACGACACGTCGCTGCCGGTGACGGTGGACGAGCTGTTGCCGCTGGTCCGCGCCGTGACCAGGGCCACGAAGCGGGCGCTGGTGGTGGCGGATCTGCCGTTCGGCTCCTACCAGCTCTCGCCCGAACAGGCACTCGCCACCTCCGTGCGGTTCATGAAGGAGGGCCGCGCGCACGCGGTCAAACTCGAAGGCGGCCGCCGCTTCGCCCCGCACGTCGAGGCGCTCACCGGAGCCGGTATCCCCGTCATGGGGCACATCGGCTTCACTCCCCAGAGCGAGCACAATCTGGGCGGTTATCGCGTCCAGGGCCGTGGTGCGGCGGGTGACGCGCTCGTCGCCGACGCGCTCGCCCTCCAGGAGGCCGGGGCGTTCTCCGTCGTGATGGAGATGGTTCCGGCGGAGGTCGCCAAGCGCGTCACCCACGAGCTGAAGATCCCCACCGTCGGGATCGGGGCCGGTCCGGACTGCGACGCGCAGGTGCTGGTCTGGCAGGACATGGCCGGGCTGCGCCGCGGCAGGGCACCGCGGTTCGTCAAGCGCTACGCCGACCTCGCCGGGGTGCTCTCCGGGGCGGCCGCGGCCTTCGCCGACGAGGTGCGCCGGGGCGAGTTCCCCGCACCGGAACACGCCTTCCACTGACGCGCGGTCCTCAAGGAGCTGCGAACTCCCGCGAGGGGCCCCCTCACGGTCGATCCGACCGTGAGG
>NZ_VJWX01000369.1 GCF_007713715.1 Amycolatopsis rhizosphaerae | reverse complement strand
GGACACAACCTTGCAAGGACCGGACTTTGCCGGGGCCCTGGCAAATTGGGCCGTGAGGGGGTCCCTCACGGCCCTGGCCCAGGGCCGGGGCCGGGGCTCGGGCTATTTCCCGAAACCGGCGGTGAGCCCGGCGACGAGGTACCGGCGCCCCAGGATGTACAGCGCGAGCACGGGGATCGTGGACAGCACCACGGCGGCCAGCACCGCCGGGATGTTCACCCGGAACTGCCCCTGGAACGCCCACAACGCCATCGGCAGCACACGCTGGTCCGAGCTCTGCGTGAGGATCAGCGGGAACAGGAAGCCGTTCCACACGTTCAGCCCGTCGTACACGGCCACGGTCACCACGGCGGGCCGGACCAGCGGCAGCACCAGGCTCCACAGCATCCGCCAGTGCCCCGCCCCGTCCACCCGCATCGACTCGAACAGTTCGTTCGGCACGTCGCGCAGGAAGTTGGCCAGGATGACCACCGACAGCGGGATCGCGAACGCCACCGACGGCAGCACGACGGCCAGGAGGGTGTCGTACAGATGTGCCCGCGTGATCAGGTAGAAGACGGGGATGATGGTGGCCTGCAGGGGAATCGCCAGCCCCAGCAGGAACGCGTTGTAGGTGGCCCCGGCGAACCGGGTCCGGCCGCGCACCACGTAGTAGGCGGCCATCAGCGACACCGCGACCGTGATCACCACCGTGCTTGCCGTGACTATGACGGTGTTGGTGAAGTAGCGCAGGAAATCGTTGCGCAGCACCAGCGCGTAGTTGCCGAGGGTCGGGTCCGCGGGAAGCGACAACGGGTTGGCGTCGAAGAACCCGCGTTGGCGGCGCAGGCTCGTGATCACCACGTAGTACACGGGCACGATCACGACGAGCAGCCAGAGGAAACCGGCGAAGCCGCCGAGGAGGTTCGGCCGGGTCCGCACCTTCGTGGCCATCACGAACCCTCCAGTTGACTGCCCCGGGAGAAGCGGGCGAGCCGCGCCAGTACCAGCGACAGGGCCAGCCCGGCGACCACCAGCAGCACCGCGAGCGTGCTCGCACGGCCCATGTCGTTGTTGGAGAAGCCGTTGAGGTACATGTCCAGCGGCAGGAACCGGGTCGCGTTGCCCGGCCCTCCCCCGGTGAGCACGAAGACCAGATCGAAGTAGGTCAGCGAGCCCACCAGCATCAGCGTCGAGGAGGTGAGGATCGTGTAGCGCAACTGCGGCAGCGTGATGTGGAAGAACTGCCGCACCGCGCCGGCACCGTCGAGCTGCGCGGCCTCGTACAGCTGCGCCGGGATCTGGCGCACCCCGGCCTGGTAGAGCAGCGTGTGGAAGGGGACGAACTGCCAGCCGATCACGAAGATCACCACGAACAGCGCCAGCGCCGGATCGCCGAGCCAGTCCCGGGACAGCGCGGCGATGCCGAACGCCCGGCTCATCCCGAAGTTGGGGTCCAGCAACGCCTTGAACGCGATCGCGATCGCGGCGGAAGACAGCAGGAGCGGCAGGAAGTACAGCACGCCCAGCACGGCGCGGTAGCGGCTCCGGCCCGCCACCAGTACACCGAGCAGCAGCGAGACCGGGGTCTGGAACAGCCAGCTGAACACCATCACCTGCACGCTCAGCCAGATCGCGTGGTAGGTCGCGGGGTCGGTCAGCGCGGCCCCCCAGTTGCCGAACCCGATCCAGGACGGATCGGCGACACCGTCCCAGCGCATCAGGCTCAGCACCACCACCCCGCCAAGGGGCAGCAGCGCGAAGACGGAAAAGAACACCAGTGCGGGCACGGCCATCAGCGGATGGGGCCCGGCGCGGTGGGTGACCGCGCCGGGGGACACCCGCCCCACGGCCCGCTCGGTGGCGACTGCCTGGGCCTGCATGCTCACTTGCCGATCGTCGCGTTCATGGCCGTGGAGAACTGCTCGGGCGTGATCTGCTTGCCGAACAGCTGGTCGAGATTGGTCAGCAGCGCGTCCGCCTGGCCGGGCGAGAGCGCCTGGTCCCAGGAGAGCTGGAAGTTCGGGGCATTGCGGGCCAGTCCGTACACATAGGACAGATACTGCGGGTCCTCCGCCTTGGCCAGTTTCGCTTCGATCCCGTTCACGGGCGGGACGGAACCACCGGCCAGCAGGCTGTCGACGTAGGTGTCGTTCATGACGCCCTCACGCAGGTACTTGACCGCTGCCTGCTTCTGCGCGTCACTGGCCTGCGCCGAGACCGACCAGAAGTTCGCCGGGTTGCCCACGATGTCGGCCGCGGCGCCCTTGCCGCCGGAAACGGAGGGGAAGCTCGTCCAGCCCAGTTTGCCGCTCGCGAACTCGGGATCCGCCTGCTTGATCGTGGGGAAGGCCCACGAACCCATCAGGTACATCGCGGCCTTGCCGGTGTAGAGCAGCGCGGTGTCGGCGTTGCTGTCGGTGCTGATCGAGTCGAAGCCCTTGACGAAGCCGCCCGCGTCCACCAGCTGCTGGATCATCGTGTTGGCCCGCACGACCGCCGGATCGGACCACGCGCCCGGTTTGTTCGCCGCGATCGCGGTGAACACCTCCGGCCCGCCGATGCGGTCGACGAGGTACTCCTCCCACATCAGCTGCGGCCACTTGCTCTGCCCGCCGAGGGAGAACGGGGCGATCCCGGCCTGGTTGAACCGCGGTACCAGCGCCATCAGCTCGTCCCATGTGGACGGCGGCTGCGCGCCGATCCGCGCGAACAGATCCTTGTTGTAGAACAGGAAGACCGGTTGCATGCTGTTGTTCGGTACCGCGTAGGTCTTGCCGCCGATCACGCCGGTCGCGGCCACCGAGGGCAGGTACCGGCTGGTCAGCGCCGGATCCTTCTGCACCTCCGGGGTCAGGTCCATGACCTTCCCGGCGTCCACCCATGACCTGAGCATCCCGCCGTTGCCCCAGCTGAAGATGAGGGTGGGGGCCTGGCCCGCGCCGACGGCGGAGCGGATCTTCTGCTTGTAGGCGTCGTTGCCGAAGAACTGGCCGTCGATGCCCGCGGTGCCGAACGAGGTGCGGAACACCTGCTCGTCGCCGCCGGTGAGGGCCCAGGCGGTGGCCTTGCCGCCGGGGCCGGCGGGCCCGCTGGAGCCGCAGGCCGTGGTGAAAGTGAGCAGCGCGGCCAGCCCGGCCGCGAGCAACGCCGTCCGGCGAGTTCCCAGTGCCATGATGCGCCTTCCCCGTCGAAGGTTCGAAAAGTTTCGAAAACACTGCGGTGTGGCACGGAATCTAAGGTAGTGTCCACCCAGCGTCAAGGGATTCTTTTTGCGCTGCACCCGAGTTAAAGTGTCTCGAAATTTTGCGATAGGAGAAGTCGTGCCGACAGCTTCCGGAAAGCGGGCGACACTGGCGATGGTGGCCGACGCCGCCGGGGTGTCCCTCGCGACCGTGTCGAAGGTGCTCAACGGCCGGTCCGACGTCGCCGCGGACACCCGTGTGCGGGTGGAGAACGTCCTGCGCGAATTCGGCTACGTACCGCAGAACGGCCGTCGTACCGTCGCCTCCCGGCGCCTGGCCGACATCGTCTTCGACGACCTGGTCAGCCCGTACGCGCTGGAGGTGCTGCGCGGCGTGACGGACGCGGGCACCGAACTCGGCGTGGACGTGGTGATCGGCCGGATGCCCGAGGCGGGCGCCGAACCGTCCGGCCCGCTGTCCCCCGAGGACGCCTGGGCCCAGCGGATCAAGAGCGGTGACCGGGAAGGGCTCATCGTCGTCACCTCGGAACTGACCCTGGCCCAGGTCGAAAGCTTCGCGCGCGCCGGGCTTCCGCTGGTGGTCATCGACCCGCTCAACCTGCCCCGCGTCGAGGTCACCAGCGTCGGGGCGACGAACTTCTCGGGCGGCATCACCGCGACCGAACACCTGCTGGGACTGGGCCATCGCCGCGTCGCCTTCGCGGGAGGCCCGGTGGGGGCCTCGTGCAGCCAGGCCCGCCTGCACGGTTACCGGGCGGCGCTGGAGAACGCCGGTGCCACCGCCGATCCCGCTCTCGTCCTCCACGGCGGCTTCGGCTACCAGGACGGCCTCGAAATGGGAAACCGCTTGCTGGCACGGGAAAACCGGCCGACCGCGATCTTCGCGGCGAGCGATGCCACCGCGCTGGGCGTGCTGGAGGCGGCGCGGCGGCGCGGGCTGCGCGTGCCCGAGGACCTGAGCGTGGTCGGCTTCGACGACACGATGCTCGCCCGGCTCGCCACGCCCGCGCTGACCGTGATCCGCCAGCCGCTGCACGACATGGGCCGCGTCGCCCTGCGCACGCTGCTCAAGCTGATCGCCGGGGAAACCCTGGACTCCCACCACGTCGAGCTCGCCACCCACCTGGTCGTGCGCGACTCGACCGGTCCCGTACCCGACCACTCCCGACAAGGAGCATGATGAGCCGCTGGCATGACCCGTCCCTGTCCGCGGGCGAGCGCGCGCGGGCGCTGCTGGCCGAGATGACCCTCGAGGAGAAGATCGCGCAACTGGGCAGCGCGTGGCCGGGCAACGACGACGTCAGCGGGAACGTGGCCCCGATGCAGGACGTGTTCGCCCGGGGCGCGGTGCCCTTCGAGCAGGCCCGTGCGCACGGGATCGGCCATCTGACCAGGATTTTCGGCACCGCTCCCGTCACCGCGGCCGAAGGGGTGGCCCGGGTGCGCGGGCTCCAGCGGGAAATCGTCGAGGAGACCAGGCTCGGCGTGCCCGCGATCGTGCACGAGGAATGCCTCACCGGGTTCACCACCCTCGGCGCCACCGTCTACCCGGCCGCACTGGCCTGGGCGGCGACCTTCGATCCCGATCTGGTGGAGCGGATGGCGACCGCGATCGCCGAGGACATGCGCGCGGTCGGTGTGCACCAGGGGCTTTCGCCGGTACTGGACGTGGTTCGCGACTACCGGTGGGGCCGGGTCGAGGAAACGCTGGGTGAAGATCCCTACCTGGTCTCGATGCTGGGCACCGCCTACGTGCGCGGGTTGGAGAAGACCGGTGTCATCGCGACGCTCAAGCATTTCGCCGGGTACTCCGCCTCGCGGGCCGCGCGCAACCACGCGCCGGTTTCGATCGGCCCGCGCGAGCTGCGCGACGTCGTCCTGCCGCCGTTCGAACTGGCCGTGCGCGACGGTGGCGCGCGGTCGGTGATGAACGCCTACGTCGACCTCGACGGGGTTCCCGCCGCCGCGAACACCGCGTTGCTGACCGGGATCCTGAGGGAGGAATGGGGCTTCGACGGGGTCGTGGTCTCCGACTACTGGGCGATCCCGTTCCTCAAAAGCATGCACCGGATTGCCGACGGGGTGGGCGAAGCCGGGGCGCTGGCGCTGGCCGCGGGCATCGACGTCGAACTGCCGGACACCCTCTGCTACGGCAAGGAACTCACCGAACTCGTGCGCGGCGGCGACCTGCCCGAAGAGCTGGTCGACCGGGCGGCCCTGCGCCTGCTGCGGCAGAAGGCCGAGCTGGGACTGCTGGACGCCGGCTGGGCGCCCTCCGCCGAGCCGATCGATCTCGACTCACCCCGCAATCGCGCCCTCGCCGGGGAGATCGCGGAGAAGTCCGTCGTCCTGCTGGCCAACGACGGCACGCTTCCCCTGTCCACCACCAGGATCGCGGTGATCGGGCCCTGCGCCGACGACCCGCTCGCCTTCATGGGGTGCTACTCCTACCCGAACCACGTCCTGCCCCGTCACCCCGGGTTCGGCATCGGCGTGGCGGCACCGTCGCTTGTGGACGCTCTTCGCGAGGAGTTCCCGTCGGCCCTGCTCGCCGTCCACAAGGGATGCTCCATCCGGGACGAGGACCGCTCGGGATTCGCCGAGGCGGTCGCCGCGGCCGAAGCGGCCGACGTCTGCGTCGCCGTGGTGGGCGACCGCGCGGGCCTGTTCGGCCTGGGTACCTCCGGCGAAGGCTGCGACGCCGAGGACCTGGGCCTGCCCGGTGTCCAGGACGAACTGCTCGAAGCGCTGCTCGCCTCCGCCACCCCGGTCGTGATCGTCGTCGTCTCGGGCAGGCCCTACGCCTTGGGCCGCCACGCCCACCGGGCCGCCGCTCTCGTGCAGGCCTTCATGCCGGGCGAGGAGGGCGGGGGCGCGCTGGCGGGCGTGCTGTCCGGACGGATCGCGCCTTCGGGCCGCCTGCCGGTGCAGATCCCGCGCGTGGCCGGGGTCGCGCCGAGCACCTACCTCACCCCGCCGCTGGGCCGCAACAGCGAGGGCATCAGCAACCTCGACCCGACACCGTTGTTCCCGTTCGGGCACGGTCTGTCCTACACGACCTTCGAGTACTCCGGGCTCGAACTGAGCGCGGACGAAATCCCCACCGACGGGCAGCTGTCCGTTTCGGTCACCGTGCGCAACACGGGCGAGCGCGCCGCCGAGGAGACCGTGCAGCTGTACCTGCACGACGTCCAGGCGCAGGTGACCCGGCCGGTGCTGGAGCTGGCCGGGTTCGCGCGGGTGCCGCTGGCGGCGGGAGCCGCCGCCCGTGTCAGGTTCACCCTGCACGCCGACCGCACCAGCTTCACCGGCCTGGACCTGCGCCGCATCGTGGAACCCGGCCGGATCGAGGTGTTCGCCGGGCATTCGGCCGCCGACCTGCCGTGCACCGCCGAGTTCCGGCTGACCGGCCCCGTCCGCGCCGTGGGGCACGACCGGGTCATGACCACCCCGGTCGAGATCGCCCCGGCCTGATCCCCTCGCGCAGGCGTCGGCCGTGAAGGGTCCCTTCACAGCCGATTTGACCGTGAAGGGACCCTTCACGGCTCGCCCCGGCCCCTCACGGCACAGGACGGTTGGGCTGTTCAGGGTAATTCCGGTCGAGTCGGCCCGGAAAAGGGGAAAGCGCTGGTTGGCTGTCGGTGTCCGAGCGCGAAGACACAGCGCGAAGACACAGCGCGAAGACACAGCGCGAAGGCAGACGGCGAAGGCGGTGGACATGGGCGGCCCGGTGGGGTCCGGCGGTGACGCGGCGGCGGGTGTGGATCGCTGGGTGGCGGAGGCGAAGGCCAAGGCGCAGCGGTACCAGGCGATGCAGGCGGCGGTGGCCGGGGTGTCGGTGACGGAGTCGTCGAAGGACGGCGTGGTCACGGTGACGGTGGATTCGGCGGGGAACCTGTCGGATCTGCGGATCACGGACCGGGTGCGGGAGCTTCCGGGTGCCCAGGTGGCCTCGCTGGTGCTGACGACGGTGCGGCGCGCGCAGGCGCGGCTGCCGGAGCGGCTGGGCGAGGTGATGGCCGAGACGATCGGTGACGACACCAGGACCAGGGACACCATCGTCGGCAACTACCGGGCGAAGTTCCCGGAGCCGGAACCGGACCCGGAGGAGGCGGCGCCGCCTACGAACCAGGTACGGG
>NZ_VJWX01000368.1 GCF_007713715.1 Amycolatopsis rhizosphaerae | reverse complement strand
GCCGTGAAGGGTCCCTTCACAGTCATATCGACTGTGAAGGGACCCTTCACGGCAGTAGGTCGGAAGCGGCGGCGTGGCATGCGCCGTAGCCGTCGGCGCGGGCGACGATCCGGCCGTCCTGGATGCGGACGGCGGTCTCGGTGGCGTCGCTGACGGCGGACACTCCCGCGGCGGCGGCCAGCTCGCCGGATTCGTCGTGGATGATCCGGAGACGGGGCCAGGCCGATGGCGCGACGGCGGCACTGAGGCAGTTGCGCAGGCCGGTGATGGTCAGGCGGGCGAGAGGGCCGAGTTCGCCGGGGTTGCCGGTGACCAGGACCGCGGTGACCGCGGAGTCGGGCGGCGCGGCGCGCAGCGCTTCTTCGATGGCGGCCAGCCGATGCAGACCGAGCACAGCGAGGACGCCATCGTGGTCCAGACGGGCCGGCTTGTCGCGCAGTGCGTCGGTCATGGCCGGTGGCGTCCATCGCCGGTCGGTGGGACGCGCCGGCGCGATGTGCGGCAGGTGGGCGGGCTGCCACGTGTCGTCGAGGTCGAGCTCGGCGAGTTGTTCGCACGCGCGGACGACGGCGAAGGGCTCCCCGAACCCCGGCGCGGCCGCGGCGAGTTGGCCGGCGCCGTGCAGTGTCGTCAGGGCGATCTCGGCCACCCGGACCATCCGTGAGGCGACCCGTACCGGGGATGGCAACTGCTCCAGGCACAGCCCGAGCAGGATCGCGCTGAGGCTCGTCAGTTGCGAGAACGGTTGGCTGACCTGTTCGTCGGACACGATCTCGGGGAGGAGGTCCCGGCCCAGCCTGCTCGCGCTGTGCCGGTCTTCCACCGCCAGCGGGAGCTGGGCCATCCAGGCGCGAGCGAAGTCGCCCAGCGCCGCACCGGCGGTCCTGGCGGTCGGGGGGTGTTCCGGATCGGCCGCCTGCTCGGCTTCCTGGGCCAGTACCGCGAAGTAGAGGGCTCGTTTGCTGGGGAAGTTGGAGTAGACCGCGCCGCGGGTCAGCTCGGCCCGTTCGGCGATCTGGTCGATCTTGGCGTCGCGGAAGCCGCGTTCGGTGAGCTCGTCCCGGGCGGCGGCCAGCACCTTGGCCCGGTTGTGTTCCTGCATCTGCGCCCTGCTGAGCCGGACCATCGCGCCCCTTCGTTGCCGTGCCTGCCGGAAGTAGGATACCGTCCGCATTCAAATACTATGAACATCTGATCGCATCATTTGGAGTCAAGGTGAACAGCATCCCGGAAATCGACCTGTCCGATCCCGCCGTCCTGTCGGACCCCTTCACCGCGTACGGACGGGCACGCGAGCTTGGCCCGCTGGCGCGGCTGGTGACACCGGGCTTCGGCGCGATGTGGGCGGTGACCCGGTATGAGGAAGCGAAGGCGATGTTGACCGACCCTCGGTTCGAACTGACCGCCGGCAGCTACCACCTGCGTCCGGACGTGCCCGAGCACTGCCTCAAGTACATGCGGACCATGCAGGAAATGGACGGGCCCGAGCATGCCCGGCTACGGCGGCTCGTCTCACCGTCGTTCACCGCGCGACGCGCCGCGGAGTTCCGCCCGCGCATCACCCGCATCGTCGACACCCTGCTCGACGAACTGGTCCAGCAGGCCGACGGGGACACCGTGGACCTGCTGGACCACTTCGCCCGGCCGCTGCCCATCGAGGTGATCTGCGAACTGGTCGGCATCCCGCCCGAGGACCGAGCCACCTGGCGCACCTACGGCACCGCCGTCGCCGCCGGACACGGCCCCGCGTTCGCGCAGGCCATCCCGGCCATCATGCGCGACGCGATGGCCGCGGTCACCCGTCGCACCCGCGAGCCCGGCGCGGACCTGCTGTCCGAACTGATCGGCATCCACGCCGGCGACCGGGACCGTCTCAGCGAGACCGAACTGGTCACCCTCGTCTGGCACCTCGTCCTCGCCGGGCAGACCCCGACCAACCTCGTCGCCAACGCGGTCGAGACCCTGCTCGGTCACCCCGGCCCGCTCGCCGCGCTGCGCGCCGACGAAAGCCTCATGCCCGGCGCCGTCGAGGAACTGACCCGCTGGTGCGGGCCTCAGCTACTGACCCTGCCCCGCTACGCCCGCGAGGACGCCGACATTGCCGGAATGCCCATCGGCAAGGGACAACCGGTCACCGCCGCGCTTGCCGCCGCCAACCGCGACCCCCGCGTGTTCACCGATCCCGAGCACCTCGACCTGCTCCGCCCGGCAGGCGGGCCGGCCCACCTGGGATACGCCCACGGGCCGCACTTCTGTCTCGGGGCCGCTCTGGCACGCGTCCAGACCGAGGTCGCACTCACCGCACTGCTGCGCCGCTTCCCCGCACTCGCGCTGGCCGACGGTGGCGCCCAGCGTGTCCCGGACCCCGGAACCTGGCGCCTCACCGCGCTGGCCGTGACCCTCTGACCTCGGCTGGATGGTCCGCATGCGCCTGCTCTTCGCCAGCCTCGCCTCGGTTGGCCATGTCTACCCGCTGATCCCGCTCGCGATCGCGGCCCGGGACGCCGGGCACGAGGTACACTTCGCCGTCGGCGAGCACGTCCACGCACCACTGATCAGGAACGGACTCCGGCCCTTTCGTCCCGCGGACTCGTTCTACGAGATCTACGCCGAGGACCTCGAACCGGCACTCGCACGGTTACGGCCCGACCTCGTCTTGCACGGATGGGGAGTGCCGGGGGCAGCCGTCGCCGCGCACCGTGCCGGAGTCCCCGGTCTCTGGCACGGGTTCGGTCGGCTGTTTCCCGAAGGAATCGGACTCCGGTCACCCGGGCCCGCCACCGGTGCCCCCGACCGGCCCCATCTCGACATCTGCCCGCCGTCCTTGCAGGACAAGGGTTTTCTCGCGACGGCCGAGCGGATCCCACTGCGTCCCGTCCCCTATTCCGAGCCGCCGGCGTCCGCGTGGCGCCTCGAGCGTTCTTCGCGGCCACTGATCTACCTCACGCTCGGCACCGCATTCGGCACCCCCGAGGTGCTCACCACGGCCATCCAGGGCTTGTCGGCGCTCGACGCGGACGTGATCGTCGCCGCCGGCCAGGTCCCCCCGGAGCGGCTCGGCACTGTGCC
Organism: Amycolatopsis rhizosphaerae; assembly: GCF_007713715.1. Classification (GTDB taxonomy): domain Bacteria; phylum Actinomycetota; class Actinomycetes; order Mycobacteriales; family Pseudonocardiaceae; genus Amycolatopsis_E; species Amycolatopsis_E rhizosphaerae. Next base: position 4,268 of record NZ_VJWX01000368.1, on the reverse strand, counting down.
GGACAACGTCACGGTACAAGCGTGGGTGCCGCAGGCGGACCTGCTGCCGCACGTCGACGTGGTCGTGCACCACGGTGGCAGCGGCACGACTCTCGGCGCGCTCACCGTCGGCGCCCCGCAGCTGATCCTGCCCCAGGGAGCCGACCAGTTCGCCAACGCCGAAGCGCTCACCGAGGCGGGGGCCGCGCTGAGCCTCCTCCCCGGTGAACTGAGCGCGGACGCCATCACCGAGCACGCCCGAAAGCTGTTGCCACACCAGGGAAACAGTGGTTACCGCGAGGCGGCCTGCGCGATCGCCGAGGAGATCGCCCGCATGCCCTCCCCCGAAGAGGTCGCCCGTCGCCTGCCGGAATACGCCAAGCCGTGAAGGGACCTTCACGGCATCGCGGCGGGCGTCCGCTGGGCGGCGCGGGCCGAGCGCTGGGCGAGCCACAGCCAGGCGGCGCACACCACGGAACCCACCGAGGCGACACTCACCCACCAGAAGGCCTGCTGGAACGCGCTTTCCGCCCCGCGCGGCAGCGCGGCCGCGAGCACCACCGCGAACAGCGCCCCGCCCAGGGCGCCGCCGATCCGCTGCATGATGTTCACCGTCGTGGTGGCGTCGGGCAACTGGTCGCGGCGCACCGCCGCGTAGGCCGCCGCACCGGCGGGCATGGTGGCCAGCGCGATCGCCATACCCCGCAGGAACAGCAGCGCCTGCACGGTGACCGCGTCCGTGTGCGCGCCGAGGAAGGCGAACGGCGCGGTCGTCACCAGCGTCAGCACGTTCCCCCACAGCGCGACGATCCCGCCGCCGTACCGGTCGGTCAGCCGCCCGCCCAGTGGCGCCACGATCGCCGTCCCGAGACCGAGCGAGAACAGCGAAAGCCCGGTGGTGATCACGTCCGCGCCCCGCAGCACCTGGAAGTACAGCGGGAACAGCAGCATCGCACCGAACAGCGTGGCCCCGGCGAACGCGGTGACCACGGTGGCCGCGGCGAACACCGGATCGCGGAACAGGCGCAGGTCGACCAGCGCGTTCGCACGGCGCCACGAACGCGCCGCGAACGCGAGCAGCCCCGCGAACCCGAGCACGAGCGGAACCAGCACCGAGGTGTCGGCGAGCGTGGCCCGCTCGCTCCACCGGCTCACCGCGTAGACGAACATCGGCAGGCCGACGCTGATCAGGATCAGGCCGCTCCAGTCCAGGCGCGGCGCGGCGCCCCGCTCGCCGCGCGGCACGTACTTCAGGCCGAGGCCGATTCCGGCCACCCCGATCGGCAGGTTGATCAGGAACAGCCACGGCCAGGACAGCGAGTTCAGCAGCAGGCCGCCCAGGGTGGGGCCGATCGCGGGCCCGGTGCTGACCGCGATGCCAAGGATGCTCATCACACGCCCGAGCCGCTGGGGCCCCACGGCCTGGCCGAGCACGGTCTGCCCGGCGGGCACCAGCAACCCGGCGGAGACGCCTTGCAGCACGCGCAGGGCGACGAGCCATCCGAGGTCTCCGGCGAGCGCACACAGTCCGGACGCGACGGTGAACGCGCCGAAGGACCACAGCCACAGCCGCCCCACGCCGACCTTCCGGCCCAGCCAGCCGCACAGCGGCAGCGAAACGGCCAGCGCGATCAGGTAACCGCTGGCGATCCACTGTGCCGACGCCAGCGAAGCACCGAGATCGGCCGCGATCGAGTCCAGGCCGACGTTGACCAGCGAGGTGTCGAGCATGCTGACGAACCCGCCGAAGACCACCACCAGGGCCACCCGCCAGACGGGCCACGGAATCCGGTCGATCATGCGGTCCTCCGTGTCCTGCGGGACACCCACACCCGGTCGGCCCACGCGAACCGGGGCTCCGCCATTGCCGCTCACGCTGCGGCCTCCTGTGTCTTGAGCAGGGTTTTGCCGGTCACGACGCGGTTTTCCATCGCCGAATGCGCCTCCGCGGCCTTGGCGAGCGGGAAGGTCTGCCCGATCACCGGCCTCAGCCGTCCGGCGGCCGCTTCCGCGAGCGCACGCTCCGCCCGGGGCTTCGCCGTCGCGGCGAGCGGGAACAGCTGGCTCAGCGGTATGACGTCCACTTCGGACTCCGGGTCGGTCACGGTGACCGAACCGCTCGACGCACCGTGGATCGAGAACCGCCCTCTGGGCCGGGTGATGGCGAAGGCGGCGCGCCCGATGTCCCCGCCGACTCCGTCGAACACGACGTCGGGGCCACCGGAAGTGACTACTCGCACCTGGTCCGTCCAGTCCGGTTCGCTGTAGTCGACCGCGGCTTCGGCGCCCAGATCGCGGACCAGCGCCAGCTTCCGCGCTCCGCGGGCGGCACCGACGACGCGCGCCCCGGCATGGACCGCGAGCTGCACCAGCAGGCTGCCGAGTCCGCCCGCCGCCGCCTCGACCAGCACCCATTCGCCCACGCCGATCGCGGCGTTGCCGGCGAGCGCCAGCGCCGTGCCGCCGTCGTCGAACAGGGCGGCCGCCTCGGGCAACCCGAGCGTGTCCGGCACCACGACCAGGGAATCCACTGTGGACAGCGCGCGTTCGGCGTTGCCGCCGTACCCCGTTGCCGTGTGGGTGACGACCCGGCGGCCGAGCCAGGCGCCGTCCACTCCGGCACCGGTGGCGGCCACGGTTCCCGCAACGGTCGCGCCCGGCACGTACGGTGGTTCCGGCAACGGCGGTCCCGGGCTGATGCCCCGCCGCAGTTGCGTCTGGACGAAGTCGATCGCCGCCACCGCGACCTCGACCACCACCTGCCCCGGACCGGCCACCGGCTCCGGCACCTCGGTTTCGATCAGCACTTCCGGCCCGCCGAACCGGTCCACCCTCATCGCTCGCACGCACACCCTCCTCGGGTTCCTGGTGCGATCAGCGTCGAACATCTACCTAACTGGAGGTCAACCCCCGGGTGCCTCGGCGTTTAGGATGGACGGGCCGGAAACGACCGAGGACGGGGCGATGAAGCACATACACGCGGGCAAGGTCAGGGACCTCTACCAGGACGGGGACGACATCCTGCTGGTGGTCTCCGACCGGATCTCGGTCTACGACGTGGTCCTGCCCACACCGATTCCGGACAAGGGTGCGCTGCTCACCCAGTTGTCCAGCTGGTGGTTCGAGCATTTCGGCGACCTGGTGCCCAATCACGTGCTCTCCACCACCGACGTGCCCGCCGAGTTCGCCGGCCGCGCCATCCGGTGCAAGCCGCTGAAAATGGTGCAGGTGGAGTGCATCGCCCGGGGCTACCTGGCCGGCCTCGGCCTGAAGGAGTACCAGCGGAACGGCACCGTGTCGGGCGTCCCGCTGCCCCCCGGCCTTGTCGAGGGCAGCCGCCTGCCCGAGCCGATCTTCACCCCCACCACCAAGGCCACCGAGGGGCACGACGAGTTCATCACCTTCGACGACGTCATCCGCCAGGAAGGCCGGGAGACCGCCGAACGGCTGCGCGACCTGACGCTGGAGATCTATCGCAAGGGCGCCGAACACGCGGCCTCGCGCGGGATCATCGTCGCCGACACCAAACTGGAGTTCGGCTGGGACGCCGACGGCGTGCTCACCCTGGGCGACGAGGTGCTGACCTCCGACTCCTCCCGGTTCTGGCCCGCGGACGAATGGGAGCCGGGCCGCCCGCAGTACGCCTTCGACAAGCAGTTCGTCCGTGACTGGGCGGCGGGCACCGGCTGGGACCGGACGCCGCCCGGCCCGGAGGTCCCGGCCGACATCGTGGCCGCCACCCGGCAGCGGTACCAGGAGGCCTACGAGCGCATCACCGGCAAGACCTGGGGCGCCACCGCGTAGGTGACGCCGAAGGCGAGCACCGCCAGCGCCGCGGCCAGTCCGAAGGCGGGCCGGTAGCCGAGTTCGGCGGCGACCAGTCCGCCGAGTGGGCCCGCCACCAGGATCCCGAGGTCCCAGAACGAGGTCATCGCCCCGACCGCGACACCCGGCCCCAGCGCGCCGGTGCGGTGCAGGGTGACCGAGGTGGCCGCGGGATAGATCAGGCCGATGCCGACACCGGTGACGGCGGTGGCGAGCAGCGCGACGACCTCGCCGGGCGCCGCGGCGAGCAGCACCAGCCCGGCCGCCTCGACGACCAGGACCACCCGGGCCACCGCGAGCCCGCCGTGGCGGTCGACCAGCGGGCTGCCCACACTGCGCGTCAGCAGGAACGCGGCCGCGAACACGGCCAGCCCGAGGTTCTCCCCGCCCACCCGTTCCTCGCTCAGGTACAGCACGAGCAACGCGGTGAGGCTGCCGTAGCCGTAGGCCGAAAGCCCCAGCAC
>NZ_VJWX01000367.1 GCF_007713715.1 Amycolatopsis rhizosphaerae | reverse complement strand
CAACGGGTGTCCATCGCCCATTGTTCGAGCATCGAAATAGAGCGATTTGAAAACGGGGCGCGAGGGACGGAAATAGCACCACGTGTGCGCGTCGCCGAATTTATAAACCTCTACACGGAATGACTCGTGCGCATATTCGAATCGACAAGGAGGGAAACGGGTGTTTTTTTAGAAATTGAGGGTAGGGGGACCCCGGCATCTCCCGCTTATATCCCCCCGCGATGAGATTTAGACAAGCCTCTGACCTGCGGAAACGGCAGCTGGAAGGCTGCTAGCACCGCTAGATTTTGCTACCCATGACGCACGGTTTTGCGCAAATCTGGCCTTTCGTGGCGAATATTCGGCGGGGATAAAGGGTTCGCGAATTGACGTCGTAGGCTCAAGGGTGACTATTTCCGGTCGCCTTGCGAATAGTCCATGAATAACTCGGAATAGATAAGGGAATTGAGTGAAATGAACCTCGAAAACATGACCGGCGAGCAGCGACTTCGGAATGTCCACGTGATCGTGACGCGGCTCGGGTTATCGTTGCCCTCGGCGGTGGGGGAAGCTCTGGCTCGACTCGATCGGGTCCGCGACCTGCACACGGCCGAATATGTCGGGCTCGCGCAGGAGGCCCGCCACGCCCGCGCCGATGCGATCAATCAGCTCATCGACGGCCGAGCAAAGCTCCGCGATGTGATCGACACTTTCGCTGTGACTGCTGCGTCCGTCGAGGGAACCCACGCCGTGGACAAGGGCGCGCCGCTCGCGTTGGCCGTACTCGACTATGCGGCCCGTGCTGCGATGGGGCGGTGCGACTTCGCGCTTGCGGCCAATGCCGGACCGATCTTCGACACGGTGGCGAAGGCGGCACGCGAAAGCATCGCTCGGATTGCGAGTTTGCCCGAGCCGCCTGCTGGCATCTTTTTGCACCCTGAGCCGACGCAACTCCTCGCACGGACGGTCGGGCATGAGGCAACGCTCAGCGTCCTCGTCCGCGAAGGCGATCGGTTCGAACAGTGCTGGAACGCCGCACTCTACGTCCGGGATACGGCCGGATACGGCGCCGAACGGCTCCAGGATGGCGCACCGCGTGATGCACTGACCTACCGGCGCTGGCAGCGGTACCGTGACTTGAACGAGAGCAACCTTGTGAGCACGAAACCGGAGTTCCGGCTGTGGCGATGTGTCGTCGAGGGTTGCGAGCCGGGAATCTGGAAGCCGGAGCAGGTGGCCGCGCTGACGGCTGAGGAGTTGTCGCCGCAGGGCAGGCTTCGGAACAACGGCTCTGCGGTCTTCTGACGGCAGCACGCGATGCGATGCCCCCGATGCCAGGCATGCGGCTGCGCACCGGGGGCGTCGAGTCAGCGAGCGGCGCCGCCGGATTCCGCGACACTGTTATGCACGGCCCGATTCGAGCACGCGCGGCACGGCGCCGCATCGGGTGTACGGATGTCGCGGGCCGTCACGGCAAGCACAAGGTCGCACACCGTCGCAACGGCGATCTCCCCGCGACCCTCCCCGATTTGCCGTTCAACGATCAGGTGCAGTTCCCCGGCGGCCGTGCGCCACTCGGGCGGGTCGTAGTACGAAACCAGCGTCACGCCGCTCATGTGCCCTCCACGGGAGCGAGGATTCGGCAGGGGATGCATTCGGGCGCTTCACGTCGCCGCGCATCCGAGACCGATGGATAGATGAGCTGTCCGCACAGCGTCAGCACGAGTGCCCCGCCGCGCCGTTCCTCGACAACGGCATGCGACTTCTCGCCAACGAACCGCCAGCGCTGCACACGCGGTAGTGCGGTTCGCCGCCGGACTGCACGGGTACTCACGTGGCAAACGTAGCAAACGAGGTATTCGAGTGGAAGCGGGTGAACGGGTTATGCGGGTGAAAACAGGTGAACGGGTTAGGCGTGTGGAATCGCGCGCTTGACTCGTGTTTGGTGATCCCGTGGGTAGTGATCGACTTCTGACGACCGGCGAGGCTGCGAAGGCCCTGTCCGTTGATCGGTCCACGCTCGCTCACTGGATGCGCGAAGGACTTGTGACGCCCACATCGGTCACCGCCGGTGGGCACGCGCGCTGGAATCTCGACGACCTACGCCGTCAGGTGCTCGCACTCGCGCAGCAACGCAGAGAGCCCCCGCAGTCAGAGAGCTGACCTTGGGGGCTCTGGCGGGCCGCCAGCGCGTCGCCGGGCCGGAACACGTTGAGCGGCGCTGCGGGTCCCTGAGCCGGTCTCCGGGCCGATGTCGGTCTCCGTTCGGCCGACCATTGTCGATCTTGAAAGGCTCATTCTCGCAGGTCAGAGGCTAAGTGCCCATTAAGGTGACCCGTTTATGACTGTGAAGGGACCCTTCACGGCTTGCCCCGGACTCGGTGAGCGCTGGGGGGTCCTTCTGTCTCATGTGTTCTCGAGGTCGCCGGCGACGGTGGACGCCGGGGTAGTGAGGATGGCGTCGAACGCGTCGAGCACGGGGGTGTGGACGTAGGCGCTCTGGATCCGGATGCGGTCGGGGCCCGTGCCGCCGGAAGCCTCCGTGCGTGCCCGGCGGAGATCGGCGACGCACAGCCCGAGCCCGGCATCGGCGAAGGCTGCCTCGACGCTTCCCGGCTCCGGGGGTTGCAGCGCGGTGGTGTCGATGGCGAAACCGAAGCGCGCGTTCTCGTCGGGGCGCATGTCGGCGGTGTGCCCGGTGATGCTGGTCAGGGCCAGGGCGGTGTAGGCATCGCCCAGGGCGTTGTGCAGGTACTGGCCCATGGGAAGCCCCGTGAGGCGGCCGTCGAAGAAGACCGGCGTTTTCTGGATGTGGGCGTTGTGCGCCGCCAGCACGATGCGGGTCCCGGGCTCGAAGTGCTTCAGGTGCCACAGGACCGACCCGGCCATGTAAACATCCCGGGCCGAGGTGTCCGCGGTCAGGCCGCTTCCGTCGTACAGCCCGGCCATGGCGCGGAAGCCGTAGTCCGCGTGGCAGGCGGCCTCGAGGCGACGCAGAGCGACGTCATAACTTCGCTGGTCACCGCGGGAGACATACAGCGGCGCGACGGCACGGAACCGGAGGAGCAGGCGCATCAGGGTCGCGCTGAGAGCATCCTGCTCGGCGGCCGCCAGGCGGGTCCAGGCCGGTGCGGCCGCGGCCGCGGAGGCACCGGCGAACGACCCGGCGATCCGCAGGGCCTTCTGGATCATGGGGAGGGTCTCGGGGTCGATCCGGCGCAGGTAGTCGGCGACCGGGGCCAGGGCGGGAAGCAAAGACCCGCCGGCCGCCGGGATGTCGATCCCGGCGAAGCGCACCGGCACTCCGGTTGTGGCGTTGTGCCGGCGTATCCAGCGCAGTGGCTCGTCCATCCCAATCGGAATCGCCGCGGCGAGATGGGCCGCCAGTTCGTCGTCATGGCCTTCCCCTCGGGCCCAGGCGTCCAGGGAGAAGCCTTCGCTGAAGCCGTATTCGAAGGCCAGGACGGTGAAACCGCAGCGTTCGGCCAGGAACCGGAGGATGCGTTGGCGCAGGAGGGAGAACTCGGTGATGAAGTGGGAGTTCTCGCCGATCGCGACGACACGGGCCGAGCCGATGAGCTCGCGCAGCGGTTCCAGGTCGTCCAGCGGCGCCTCGGGGTCGAGGTGGGTGAGCGGCACGGCGTGGGCGCCAAGCCAGCCGGTGAACGAGGTGTGGTGGGTCGGAGCAGGCATGCCGAAGCTCGATTCTGCTGTGGGAAGGTGAAGAAACGGAGCGCGGGTCACCGGGGCGCGGCCCGCTCCAGGTCGTCGACGCTGCCGGACATGATCGTGCGGAGGTGTTCGGTGATGTGCTCCAGCGGCCAGTCCCACCAGGCCAGGGCCAGGAGGCGGTCGACGTCCGCATCGCGGTAGCGGCGGCGGAGGAGCCTGGCGGGGTTGCCGCCGACCATGCCGTAGTCGGGGACGTCGTCGACGACCACGGACCCGGAGGCGATGATCGCACCCTGTCCGATGTGGACGCCGGGCATCACCAAGGACCGGTATCCGAGCCAGACGTCGTTACCCACCACGGTGTCGCCTCGCCGGGGCAGGCCGGTGACGAGGTCGGCGTGCTCGGCCCAGGAACCGCCCATGATGGGGAAGGGGAAGGTCGACGGGCCGTCCATGCGGTGGTTGGCGCCGTTCATGATGAACCGCACGCCCTCGGCCAGCGCGCAGAACTTCCCGATGACCAGCTTTTCCGGCCCGTAGTGGTACAGCACGTTGCGGGTCTCGAAGGCGGTCGGATCGTCCGGGTCGTCGTAGTAGGAGAACTCGCCGACCTCGATCAGCGGCGAGGTGACCAGCGGCTTCAGCAGCACCACCCGGGGCTGCCCGGGTATCGGATGCAGCACGGTCGGGTCCGCGGGGACAACGGGCACGAAGGGCTTCCTTTGCGAAAAGGGGTTCGCGGGCGGTCACGCCGCCCGAGTTAATGCGACAGACGTTACATTAGTATCGTGCCATGATGCCGCGGGGCAACCCGTTATCGCTTCCCGGCACCGCGACCGGAAGGAACCCGACCCGTGCCACCGCCTCAGCGCCGCCCCGGCGGCCGCACCGCCCGTATCCGCGCACAGGTGCTCGATGCGGTCCTCGTGGAACTCGGCGAACACGGTTTCGACGGGCTCACCATGGAGGCCGTCGCCGCCCGTGCCGGGGTGCACCGCGCAACGGTCTACCGGCGCTGGAACGACGTCGGCGGCCTCCTCGCGGACGTCCTCGACGCGGCAAGCGGCGATGACTGGCATCCCCCGGACACCGGCTCACTGGAAGACGACCTGGCGGCACTGAACCAGGAGATCCAGGACGCCATGACCGCGCAACCGTCGGTCATGGCGGCCCTGATCGCCGCCTCGTTCCGCTCCGAAAAGGCCGCCGACGCCCAGCAGCGGCTCTGGGAGGACCGCTACGCCCGCTGCGAGATCGTCGTCAGCCGGGCCGTGCGGCGCGGCGAACTCCCGCCCGGCACCGACGCCCGGCGGTTGCTCATCGCCGCCACCGCGCCGCTGTACCACCAGCTGGTGCTCCTGCGCACGCCACCCGACCCGCTGCTGCCACGCCATGCGGCCAGAACCGCCGCCCTCGCCGCGGCCGCCGGCGCCTTCGGGTCTCCCCGGTGAGGGGCCGGTCGGCTCAGCGGGTGGCGAGGTAGGCGCGCCAGCCGCCGTGCGCGGTGATGTCCCGGGTGGGGTCGGCGCAGGTGCGGTCGGCGACGAAGCCGAGCGCGGTGCTCCCGTCGTCGAGGGTGAGCGGGCCGAGGTGCAGCGGCTCGGTGATCGTCGGCAGCAGCGCGCCGAGTGCCGGTTCCGGCAGATCCCACACCTCCAGTTCGATTCCGCCGGAGGGCCCGTCCCCGGTGCGCACCAGCCCGGGCCTGGGCAGCGCACCGTCCACTGTGTACATGCGGTAGCCGGGGCCGGTGCGGGCCCGGCTGTGTAGCCTTCCGCCGAGCCGGACGAGGTCGGCGTTGCGCGGCTGCCCGGTGAGGTGCGCCCCGGCCACCGCCAGCAGCGTGCGCGCCGCCGGTTCCGCGGCCGCCTCCCCGGTCCAGCGGGCGGCGAGGTCGAGCAGCGGTCCGTCGGCGAAGGCGGGGGCGAGCAACTGCACGCCGAAGGGCAGCCCGTCGGGCCGTTTTCCGGCGGGCACCGCGACCGCGCTCAGGTCGAGCAGGTTGGCCATGTTGGTGAAGGTGCCCAGGCGGGAGTTGACCCCGACGGGGTCGGTCGCGACGGCGGCGAGCGTCGGGTGGCCCGGGGTGACCGGCAGCAGCAGGGCGTCGGCCCCGAGGAACGCCTGCTCGGCGCGGCGGCGCAGGCGGGCGAGCTCGTGCATCCCGGCGAACGCGTCCGCGCCGCTGAACCGGCTCGCGCCCAGCACGATCCGCCGTACCGTGGGATCCACGGACTCGTCCTCACCGAGCAGGTGGCCGAAGGCGGCGAGCCGCTCGGCGACGAAGGCCGCCTCATAGAGCAGCCGGGCCGCGGCCAGGAACGGCCCGACGTCCACCCGGACCACGTGGGCGACCGACTCGGCGTGGGCGAGGGCGGCCCGCCAGGCCGCTTCGTGCTCCGGGTCGAGGTCCATCGGTCCGTCCGGCACCGCGATGACCCGCATCCACCGCGCGACTCCCGCCGGCGCGGCCACCGGCATCGGACGGGCATACGGATCCGCGGGGTCGTAGCCGATCAGCGCGTCCAGAACGACCCGCGCGTCGGCGACGGTCCTGGTCAGCGTGGTCACGCAGTCCAGTGACGGGCACGCGGGCAGCACACCCCGCGTGGACACCAGGCCGCGGGAGGGTTTCACGCCCACCAGACCGTTGAACGCCGCCGGTACGCGGCCGCTGCCCGCGGTGTCCGTGCCCAGCGCGAACGGCACCACCCCGAGCGCGACCGCGACCGCACTGCCCGAACTGCTCCCGCCGCTGACGTGGCCGGGTGAGGCCACGCTGTGGCAGGCACCGTACGGGGATCGCGTGCCCACCAGTCCGGTCGCGAACTGGTCCAGATTGGTCTTGCCGATGGGCACCGCGCCGTGCTCCTGCAGGCGCCGCACCGCGAACGCCGGTTCGGCCGCCGCGGTGGTGAGGGCGGGGCACGCCGCCGTCGTCGGCACCCCGGCCACGTCGATGTTGTCCTTCACCGCGAACGGCACCCCGGCCAGCGGACCGTCCGGAGTGGACTTCGAGAGCTCGCGGACCTGGTCCTGGGCCAGAAGCGAGATGAAGGCGGGCTGGTCGAGGTCCCGTGCCGCCTTCAGCGCGGCCAAGGGGTCGTTCGTCATCATCGGTGCCACCTTTCCCGCTCCGCGTCGAAGGCGGCTTGCCTGCTGCTGCGGAACCGGCCGATTTCCTCGCCGTGCCGTGTCTCCAGTTCGTCCACTTCGGACAGCGAGAAGGTGGCGGGCCTGGTGTGCAGTGTGGACCGCCCGCTCCTGATGCCGGCGCGCAGATCGGCCAGTTCCTCCGCGGTGACGGGGGAGAAGCGCAGGCGGTCGAACTGGCGCAGCAGCCAGGGCCGTTCGGCCGAACCCGGGACGTGCCGCCAGACCGGCACCGTACGCCCCACGAGCTGGTAGCCCCCGGGGCCCTCCATGCCGTAGACACACAGGTAGACCCCGCCGATGCCCACCGCGTTCTGCGGCGTCCAGGTGCGCGCCGGATCGTACTTGGTGGTGACCAGGCGGTGCCGCGGGTCGATCGGCAGCGCGACCGGAGCGCCCAGGTAGACGTCGCCGAGTCCGATGACCAGATAGGTGGCGTCGGCCACGATGCGGAACACCTCGTCCCGGTCGGCCAGGTCGTTGATGCGCCGGATGAATTCGACGTTGTCCGGGCACCAGGGCGCGTCCGGCCGCACCGAACGTGCGTAGAGGGCCATCGCCTCATGCGCGG
>NZ_VJWX01000366.1 GCF_007713715.1 Amycolatopsis rhizosphaerae | reverse complement strand
CTTGGGATTCGAGGAGGTGGTTGGCGCGGCTGAAGGGGCGGGAGCCGAAGAAGCCGTTGCGCGCCGACAGCGGGCTGGGGTGGACGGACTCGATGCACGGCACCTCGCCCAGCAACGGCTTGAGGCTGCGGGCGTTGCTGCCCCACAGGATCGCCACGAGCGGGCCACCGCGGGCGGCCAGCGCGCGGATCGCCTGCTCGGTGATCTCCTCCCAGCCCTTGCCCTTGTGCGAGTTCGGCGCGCCGGGGCGGACGGTCAGCGCCCTGTTCAGCAGCAGCACGCCCTGCTCGGTCCACGGGGCCAGGTCCCCATTGGACGGTGCCGGATGCCCCAGATCGTCCGAGTATTCCTTGAAAATGTTGATCAGGCTCTTCGGCAGGGGCCGCACGTCGGGCGCGACCGCGAAGCACAGGCCGATCGGGTGGCCGGGAGTCGGGTACGGGTCCTGCCCGACGATGAGCACCCGCACGTCGGCGAAGGGCTGCTGGAAAGCGCGCAGCACGTTGTCCCCGGACGGAAGGTAGCGCCGGCCTGCCGCGATCTCGGCGCGCAGGAAGTCCCCCATCGCCGAGATCCGGTCGGCCACCGGGTCCAGTGCCTGCGCCCAGCCTTCTTCCATGATTTCCCGCAGCGGTTTTCCGGTCACGGGCAGGGACCTTAGCGCTTTCCCGCTCCGCCACCGCAGCGGGTTCCCCACGGGAAAACGAGCGTCAGCCGTCGAGGCGGCGGAGCTGCTCGCGGAAAAGCGCCGCCCGTTCCACGTAACTGTCCACCACGTGCCGGATCGACTCGGGGCCGAACGAGGTGTTGGGCCTGGTCTTCGCCGGAACACCCAGCGCGATGTGGCCGGAGGGCACGTGCGAGCCGTAGGACAGGACCGCGCCCGCGCCCACCATGCCGCCGTCTTCGACCACGCTTCCGTTCAGCACCACCGAACCCGAGGCGATGAGGCATCCCGTCCCGATCCTGGCCCCTTCGACGTGCACGGAATGCCCGACCGCCGAGGAGGGTCCGAGGATCGTCGGGTCCTGCCGGGTGCAGTGCACCACGCACCCGTCCTGGATGTTGGACCGCTCCCCGATCTCGATGTACCCGTGGTCGCCGCGCAGCACGGTCTGCGGCCACACCGAGGCGAACGCGCCGATCCGCACGTCCCCGATCACGGTGGCGTCCGGATGCACGTAGGCCTGCGGGTGGATCCGGGGTTCCCGGTCCCCGAGCGCGTAGATCGCCATCAGTTGCCCTTCTCGACAAGGTCCTTGCCGAAGCACAGGCTCAGCGCGTCGTCCCGGTAGTACCCGAACTTTCCGATCCCGGTGTAGCCGGACGAGGTGTACAACGCGATCGCCTCCGGCTGTTTGAGACCGGTCTCCAGCACCGTCCTGGTGTGCCCGGCCGCCCGCGCGGTGCGTTCCAGCTCCGCCAGCACGGCGCGGGCGAATCCCTTTCCCCGCACCGATTCCTGCACGTACATCCGCTTGATCTCGGCGTCGCCGGCGCGCAGCCCGTTCGGCGGGTCCTCGTGCGCCCGCCAGCCGCCGCAGGCCACCGGCGCGCCGTCGAGGTAGCCGACCACGAACAGGCCCCGCGGCAGCGCGAACTGGCCGGGATCGGTGGGGGTGCGGTCGAAGTCGCCGTAGCGCTGGACGTACTCCTGCTGGACCTCCTCGATCAGCTTCACCGCGTCCGGATGGTCGAAGGGCTGCACACGGAGATCCACCCCAGCATGCTAACGAGTCATCTCCAGTGCTCCCAGCCACCTTCGTCGTGGTACGGCTCACCATCCACGGTGAGCCCGGAGCCGGGCATGGTGACCGAGCCGATCCGGCGCCAGCCCTCGGGCAGCTCGGCGAACGGCGGGAAGGCGGCCGCGAGGGCGTGGTCCTCACCTCCGGTCAGCACCCACCGCAGCGGGTCGGCGCCGAGCGCGGTGCCCACCTCGATCAGGCGGTGGCTGATGTCCAGCGCGTCGGTGCGGATGTCGATGCCCACCTCCGACGCCTCGGCGATGTGCCCGAGATCGGCGATGAGCCCGTCCGAGACGTCGATCATCGCGGTCGCGCCCGCCTCGGCCGCGGCGGGACCGGCGGCATAGGGCGGCTCGGGGAAGCGCTGCGCGTTGACCACGCTGACCGGGGAGCGGAACCCGCGGTGCAGCACCGCCAGCCCCGCCGCCGCCCAGCCGAGCCGCCCGCACACCGCCACGATGTCCCCGGGGCGGGCACCGGCGCGGGTCACCGGGTCCCGGCCGCGCAGGTCGCCCAGCGCCGTAACGCTGATCATCAGCTGGTCGGCCTGCACCGTGTCGCCGCCGACCAGGCCCGCCCCGGCCGCGGCGGCTTCCGCCCACATGCCGTCGGCCAGTTCCGTGATCATCGCGGCTGGGGTGTCGCCGGGGCAGGCGAGCCCGACCAGCACGGAGGTCGGCACCGCGCCCATCGCCGCCACGTCGGCCAGGTTGACCGCGACGGCCTTCCGGCCCACCTGCTCGGGTGTGGACCAGTCGAGCCGGAAGTGCACACCCTGCACCAGCACGTCGGTGCTGGCGACGACGCGGCCGTCGGGGGTGGCGATCAGTGCGGCGTCGTCTCCGGGGCCGAGCAGTGTGCTCGACGGCTGCCTGCGGTTTTCGTTCACCGCCCTGATCAGCCCGAACTCACCCACCTCGGCGACGGTCTTCGCGCCGGTGTCGTGGTGTGACGTCACTCGCGCACTCTCTTCCGTAGTAGCTCAGAAAGTCGGATTACCTATCGTCCCTGGGGAGGGTAGGTTCTTCTGACGTTCCTACCTTGCGCTCGACGAAGAAGACGAAGGGGCACGCCGTGGTCCACGCATACATCCTCATCCAGACCGAAGTCGGCAAGGCCGCCGCGGTCGCCGCGGAGATTTCCGGCATCCCCGGGGTCACCAGCTCCGAGGACGTGACCGGCCCCTACGACGTGATCGTGCGGGCCGAGGCGGAGACGGTCGACCGGCTCGGCCAGCTCGTGGTCGCCAAGGTCCAGGGTGTGGAAGGCATCACGAGGACACTGACCTGCCCCGTCGTGCATCTCTAGGCTGGTGCATCGTTAGAGGCGTGCCCGATACGGAGACCACCGGGGCCCCGTCACGACGACTGATCGTGCTGGCCTCGGTCCTCGCCCTCGCCCTCGCCGCCGGTGTCGCGATCGCCGGTGTGCTCGGCTCCCGGTCCGGCCCGTCCGGCGACGGCCCGCTCGCGCTGGTGCCGGTGCCCGCCCCGCAGGCGAACAGCCCGGAGTGCGACCGGATTCTCGCCGCGCTGCCCGCCGAGCTGACCTCGGACGGTACGAAGCTGTCGCGGCGGGAGCTGGCCCAGCCTGCCCCGCCCGCGACCGTGGCCTGGGGCTCACCGGAGGCGGTGGTGGTGCGCTGCGGGCTGGAGCGGCCGGGGGACCTCACCCCGAGCAGCTCCCTGCGGGTGGTCTCGGGCGTGCAGACGCTGCTGGCCGAGGGTGACGGCTCGTCGACCTGGTACGTGGTCGACCGGGCCGTCTACCTGGGGGTGACGGTGCCCTCCTCGGCGGGCACCGGACCGCTCCAGCAGGTTCTGGAGACGGTCGCCAACACGCTCCCGGCCGTCCCGCTGCGCTTCTGAGCCTTTGCACCGGGCCGGTACCGGCCCGGTGCAAGGCTCAGCGCAGGCCGGTGCCGCGCGCGAGGGCCGTTTCGATCAGGGTCGTGAGCAGGGTGCGGTAGTCCACGCCCGTGACGGCCCACATCTTCGGGTAGGCCGAGGTGCTGGTGAACCCGGGCATGGTGTTCACCTCGTTGATGGTCAGCTCGCCGTCGTCGCCGACGAAGAAGTCCACGCGCGCCAGGCCCTGGCAGTCCAGCGCCTGGAAGGCCCGGACCGCGAGCCCGCGCAGCCGCTCGGTGACGGCGTCGTCGAGTTTGGCCGGGATGTCGAGTTCGGCGTCCTCGCCGAGGTACTTCGTCTCGAAGTCGTACCACGCGCCGGGTGCCTCGGACAGCACGCGGATCTCGGCGGGCAGCGAAGCCTCGACGCGGCCGTCCGGGAACTCCAGCACCCCGCACTCGACCTCACGCCCGGAGACGCCCGCCTCGACGAGCACCTTCGGGTCGGTCCGGCGGGCGAGCGCGATCGCCTCGTCCAGCTGGTCCCAGCCGGTCACCTTGCTGATGCCGATGGACGAACCCGCACGGGCGGGCTTGACGAACACCGGGAGGCCCAGGTGCTCCCGGTCCGTTTCGGACAGAGTGGCCTGCCCGCGGCGCAGCGCGGCATAACGGCCGACCGGAAGGCCCTCGGCGGCCAGGAGTTTCTTCGCGTACTCCTTGTCCATCGCGGCCGCGCTGGCGAGCACGCCGGCGCCCACGTACGGGATCCCGGCCATTTCGAGCAGACCCTGGATCGTGCCGTCCTCGCCGAAGGCACCGTGCAGCACGGGAAAGACCACGTCGACCCCGCCGAGCGCCTCGGTGCCCTCGTCGATGCCCACCAGTTCCCGGCGGGTCGGGTCGCCCGCCAGCACCAGCGCCTTGCCGTCCTCGACCGAGGGCAGTTCGCGGCCGCGGATCTCCAGCGACGCCGGGTCCGAGGTGCCCAGCACCCAGCCGCCTTCGCGGGTGATGCCGATGGGCACGATCTCGAACCGGTCGGGGTCGAGATTCGCCAGCACACTGCCCGCCGACACACAGGAGATGGTGTGCTCGGTGCTGCGGCCGCCGAACACCACGGCCACCCGCGTCTTGCGTGCGCTCATGGGCCGTCACCCTACCGGGCTCTTGCGGCTATCGGATCAGCGCAGTAAGTCGACCAGGACAGGCAGCGCGTCGCGCAGCGCCTCGCGGGAACAGCCCGCGTAACCGAGCGCGGCACCGAACTGGGTCGGCACTCCGGAGAAGTGCCTGCCGAGCCCGTCGAAGAGGATGCCGTGCGCGGCCGCCGCCTCGAGGCGCTCCCGCTCGACCTCCGCGGACGGGAACGGCACCACCAGATGGGCGCCCGCCTCGTCGCCGAGCACCCGGACGTCGCCCTCGCGCAGGGCACTGACCAGCAGCGTCCGCCGTTCCGACAGTTCCCGCCGCAGTTTGCGGAGGTGGCGGCCGAGATCGCCGTGCCGGGCCAGTTCGACGAGCACGCGCTGCCCGGCCGGGGACGGGCGGGTGCCGGTCCGCTCCCGGTAGCCGAGCACGGCCGAAGCCACCGCGGGCGGCGCGACCATCCAGCCCGCGCCCAGCGTGGTGGTGAGGATCTTGCTCGTGGTGCCCAGGTGCACCACGACGTCCGGAGCCAGCGCGGCCAGCAGCGGCAGCGGCGCGACGTCGAAGCGCAGCTCCCCGTCGTAGTCGTCCTCGATGATCAGGAAGTCCTCGGCGCGGGCCCGCTCGATCAGCTCGACGCGGCGCGCGGCGCTCATGCGGCCGCCCAGCGGGTACTGGTGGGCGGGCGAGCAGTACACGGCGCGGACTCCGGGCGGGATGCGGTCCGGCCGCAGCCCCTCCGCGTCGACCGGCACCTCCAGCACTCGCCGTCCGGCACTCCGGAACGACTGCACGGCACGCTGGTATCCCGGTTCCTCCATCGCGACCGCGTCGCCGGCGGCGAACACCGCGGTCGCCAGCTCCACGACCGCGGCCGTGGTGCCGCCGGTGGCGAGCACGGATTCGGTGCCGACCGCGAGACCTCGGTGGCGCAGCAGGTGTTCGGCGATCGCCGCCCGGTATTCGGGCAGGCCCGCCCGGTGCGGCTGGGACAGCGGGGAGGTGTCCGCGGCGGCCCGCCACGCCCGCCGCCATGCGGCGCGGTCGAGTCCGGCGGCCCACGGTGCGCCGGGCATGAGGTCGAGGTGCCCGTCGGGTTCGGCCCACTCCTCGGCGATGCTGCGCGGGACCGGCCGGTCGCTGGGCGGGGAGGTGGTGACGTAGGTGCCCGAACCGTGGCGCCCGGCGATCCAGCCCTCGGCGTGCAGCTGTTCGTAGGCGGCGGAGGTGACGGTGCGGCTCACGCCCAGCCGTTCGGCGAGCGCCCGGGTGGACGGCAGCCGGTCGCCGCCGCGCAGATGCCCATTGGCGGCCGAGGTGCGCAGCGCGTCGGCGAGCTGGACGGCCAGCGGGACCGGGGACTCGCGGTCCAGCGTCACGGGCAGCACGGTCCCGGAACGAGCCACGGCGACCTCCAAAGGGGACTTCTCAACCTACTCTTCAGTGGCTATTTTACGATGCCACTTGAGGGATCACCATCGAGGTCATGACCCAGCTTTCCCCCACGCCCCGCAGCACACTGACCCGTTACCGCGAACGTGCGGCCACCGACCGGCAGGCCCTCTACGACCTGCTCGACGAAGCCATGATCTGTCACGTCGGCCTCGTGCTCGACGGATCGCCGGTGGTGCTGCCCACCGGTTTCGGCCGCGACGGCGACACGCTCTACTTCCATGGTTCCACCGGATCTCGGAACATGCGCGCGGCCGCGTCCGGCGTGGACGTGTGCGTCACGGTCACCCTGCTCGACGGCCTCGTGTACGCGCGTTCCCTCAACAACCACTCGATGAACTACCGCAGCGCGGTGGTGCACGGCCGGGCCGAGGCCGTCACCGGGCGGGAGGCGAAACTGCGCGCTCTGCGCGCCATCACCGACCACCTCACACCCGGTTCCTGGGACCACGCACGGGAGGTCAACGCCCGGGAACTGGCCGGAGTGACGGTCCTCGCGCTCAGCCTGGCCGAAGCCTCCGTGAAGACGCGGCGCGGCGAACCGGGAGACGACCAGGAGGACCTCGGGAACCACGCCGTCTGGGCGGGTGTGCTACCGGTCCGGACCACCTTCGGCGAACCGGTCCCGGCCGCCTACCACCCCGCGGGTGCCCCGATCCCGGACCACGTCGCCGGCCGGGCGGGCCGGACTCAGTCCCGCACGGGTCCGCTCGACGGATCCAGGTGATAGGGCCGCATCACCCGGCCACCCGCGCGGTACACGTGGATGCTGATCGCAGGATCGTTCCCGGTGTTGCGCACCTGGTGCACGTAACCGGGCCCGAACACGCGGGACTGACCGGTGCCGAGGTCGTGGTACTCGCTGATCGCCCGGCCGTCGGGCGCGACGCGCGCGACCGTTTCCGACAGCCGGCCACTGACCACGGTGAAGGCACCGGTGGACGGGCCGTGGTCGTGCAGATCCGTGTGCTGGCCGGGAAGCCAGCCCAGCAGCCAGACCTCTTCGGCCTCGGTGCGGTCGATGAGGGTGGAAAACCGGCGGTCGGGGTCGTAGCGGAGCCGGTCGCGCCAGCGTTCCCGCTCGGCGGCGTATTCCAGGGCGACCCGGACCGGGTGGCGCAGGGCGGTCTTTTCGGCAAGAGCGACGGTGTTGTCCGGAACGGCGAACATGGCGAAGGTGTCCTTGAC
>NZ_VJWX01000365.1 GCF_007713715.1 Amycolatopsis rhizosphaerae | reverse complement strand
GGCCTCGATCGTTCAACAGAGGAAAAGAACAGTGAGTGAGCTGACGCCTGTCCTGATCACGACCACCGGCCCGGACAAGCCTGGCGTCTCCTCGGTCCTGTTCGCCGCGCTGACCCGGCACGGTGTCGAGTTGCTCGACGTCGAGCAGGTGGTGATCCGAGGACAGCTCGTGCTGGGCGTCCTGGTCGGGGTCGAGCACGATCCCGAAGGACTGCAGGAAGCCGTCGAACAGGCCATGGCCACGGTCGCGATGCGTGTCGAGGTCAAGATCGGCGACGCTATCGGCGAGGACCCGTTCGCCCCGGCCCGGCCGGGTTCCACCCACGTCGCGGTGGTCCTGGGCCGCCCGCTGACCGCGCGCGCGTTCACCGACGTCGCACGGCGCATCGCCGCTCTCGGCGCCAACATCGACACGATCCGCCGGATCGCCGACTATCCGGTCACCGGACTGGAAATCCACCTGACCGTCCCGGAAGACACCGAGCAGGCCGACGCCGAACTGCGCTCTGCCCTCGCCGACGAGGCCTCCAGTGGCGGTCTGGACATCGCCGTGGAGCAGGAGGGCCTCGCCCGGCGCGCCAAGCGGCTCATCGTCTTCGACGTCGATTCCACCCTGGTGCAGGGCGAGGTCATCGAGATGCTCGCCGCACACGCCGGGGTCGAGCCGAAGGTCCGCGAGATCACCGACGCCGCGATGCGCGGGGAACTCAACTTCACCGAGTCCCTCGAACGCCGGGTCGGCCTGCTGGCCGGTTTGCCGGAGTCCGTGCTGGACGAGGTGGCCGAATCCATCGTCCTCACCCCCGGCGCCCGGACCACCGTGCGCACGTTGAAGCGGCTCGGGTTCCGGTGCGGTGTGGTGTCCGGCGGCTTCAGGCGGATCATCCAGCGCATCGTCGACGACCTCGGCCTCGACTTCGCCGCCGCGAACGAGTTGGAAGTGGTCGACGGCAAGCTCACCGGGCGCGTCGCCGGCGACATCATCGACCGTGAGGGCAAGGCGATCGCACTGCGGCGGTTCGCGGAGCGCTACGCCATCCCGCTCGCCCAGTGCGTCGCCGTCGGTGACGGCGCCAACGACATCGACATGCTCCGCGCGGCAGGCATGGGCATCGCGTTCAACGCGAAGCCCGCGCTGCGCGAAGTCGCCGACACCGCCCTGTCCCACCCGTACCTGGACGCCGTGCTGTTCGTCCTCGGCGTCACGCGCGCGGAGGTCGAGGCGGCCGACGCGGCCGACGGCCTCGAACTCAACCGGCCATGAGCACACTGGAACCGCTGGCGGCCCGCTACGCGTACTGGCTGGGGCTGCCCGCCGAGGAAACCGCGCTGCCGGAGGCGGCCCCCGACGAGGTCCGGGCCATGCCGGTCATCCTGCGCATGGAGAAGGCGGACCCGCCCGGCCGGACGCCGCTGCTGGAGGCCGCCGCGGCCGCCGCGGTGGCCGTATGCCTCGACGACCGCGCACAGCCCGGCGGGGAATGGCACGACGCGCTGCACGCCTGGATCTCCGGTCACATCCGCAAGGTCGCCCGCCGGGCTCGCGGGGCGCACTGGCAGGCGGCACAAGCGTTTCCGGGCGTCACAGTGACCGTCGGCGGCGCCGAAGTGCGGGCACTCGTGCCGGGCCGTGTGGTGGACGTGCCCAAGGAGATCGGCAGGCTCCAGATCTCCGGCAGCGACCTGCCCCAGGATGAGCCCGGCGAGGCACCGGAGGACGTGCCGCTGGTGCTGCTCAACCCCGAGGTCGCGATGACGGTGGGCAAGGCGGCCGCTCAGGTCGGCCACGCCACGATGATCCTGGCCTCCCTGCTGACCGCGGCCCAACTCGACGCCTGGAAGGCGCGCGAGTACGCGTGCGCGGTGCGGACGCCGACCGTGGCGCAGTGGAAGCAACTGCACCCCGGTGACGACCCGGCGGGCGCCTGGCGCTCTCGCCAGGTCATCGCGGTCCGCGACGCCGGTTTCACGGAGGTCGCGCCCGGCACCGTCACCGTCCTGGCCCAATGGCGTTGATTTGGTGAATCCGCCGTCCCGGCTCCTTGGATTCCCCCCGCGGGGAACAGGAAGAGCCCGGGCAGGGTTGAGCCGGGTGGATTCCGGCGGAGGGAGTGGTTGTGGGGCTTGAGGTTCAGCGCGTGGGTGAGCACGAATTTCTCGGGCGCAACGAGCGGGGGGCCGAGGGCGCGTTCTCTCCGGCCGAACTGCTCGAGATCGCGACGGCCGGCTGTTCGGCCGTGACGGCGGAACAGCTGATCATGCGCCGCCCCGGCGACAATTCCCGGTTTTCGGTGGCGGTGTCGGCAGACCGCCAGGAGGATGCCGCGGAACTCGATGCCCTGCACATCCGGTTCGATGTCGATTTGTCCGCACTGGACGGTGAGGAACGAGCCGCGCTCGCCACCGCCGTCAACCGGGCGATCGATCGCCTGTGCACGGTCAGCCGGACCCTGAAGAAGGGCATTCCCGTGTACGACGAGTTCCCAGCCGAATGAGCCGGGCTCCGCACGGGCAGCGCTGACGCCTCTCGAAATGGGAGCAAGGGATGTTTACTACGGCCCGAACCGTAGTAAACATCCCTTGCTCCATCGGGACAGTCTTCTAGTTCGAGGAGGCGTCCTCGGCCTTCCACACCACGTACGCCTCGTCGGCGTCGGTGGTCATAGCCTCGACGAACTTCTCGTTGTCGAACCCCGGCAGGCTCTGCAACCGTTCGATCAACGCGTCGGCGGCCGGGTCACCGCTGGGCACGGCGGTGCCGTTGCCGTTCGCGCCGGCGAGCATGAGGAACACGTCCTCTTTCCACGGGCCTTCGGGGATCACTCTGATCACGACGGCGGACAACTCCTCCCAGGTGACCGACTCCTCGCTGCCGTCGGCGAGCTGGCGGCGCACCCCGATGTCGTCGACGCTGACCGAACGCGATTGCGCGTGACGCGGGTCCTGGGACACAGTGCTCCTTCGTCCTTACGTTCCGTTCACGGTAGCGTCCGCGCCCCGTCGCGTCAGACCGGGGCTGCCGCGTCGAGCCGCCGCAGCGCCCCGCGCGCCGTCTCCGGATCCGTGGTGGGCCACAAGGGCGGCAGCGAGGCCCGCAGGAAGCCCCCGTACCGGGCGGTGGCCAGGCGCGAGTCGAGCACCGCGACCACGCCGCGGTCGCCCACCGACCTGTGCAGGCGCCCCGTGCCCTGCGCGAGCAGCAGCGCGGCGTGGGTGGCGGCCACGGTGAGGAACCCGTTGCCGCCCCGGGCTTCGACGGCGCGCTGGCGCGCGGACAGCACGGGGTCGTCGGGGCGGGGGAACGGGATGCGGTCCACGATCACCAGTTGCAGGGAAGGGCCCGGCACATCCACCCCCTGCCACAGCGACAGCGTGCCGAACAGGCAGGTTCGCGGGTCGTCGGCGAACTTCTGCACCAGCAGCGAGGTGCTGTCGTCGCCCTGGCACAGGATCTGATAGCCGATCTTGTCGCGCAGTTCCTCCGTGGCCTGCTTGGCCGCCCGCATCGAGGAGAACAGGCCGAGCGTGCGCCCGCCCGCCGCGTCGATCAGCTCCGCGATCTCGTCCAAAGTAGACGGTTGCAGGCCGTCCCGCCCCGGAGCGGGCAGGTGTTTGGCGATGTAGAGGATGCCGTTGCGCCGGTGGTCGAAGGGCGACCCGACGTCCAGGCCGGTCCACCGGATGTCTTCGTCGTCGGCCGGTGCCGGTTTCTCCGTGGCGGTGCCCGCGTCCCCGGCCGGTGCGGCCTGCGCCTTCCCGGCGGTCTTTTCGGTCGCCTTCTGGGTGGCCTCGGCCGACGGCGGCAACCCCCACTGGCGGGCCAGCGTGTCGAACGCGCCGCCGAGGGTCAGCGTGGCCGAAGTGAGCACCGTGGTGGTCGTGCCGAACAGGCGTTCACGCAGCAGACCCGCCACCGACAGGGGCGCCACGTGCAGAGCGGGCGGCCGGTTGCTCATGCCGTAGCGGTCGGCCGACAACCACACCACGTCGCGCTGGTGCGCGGTGTCTTCGTCGAACGCCTCGAGCAGCCGTGTCGCCGTGTCGTGCACCTCCTCCACCTGCGAACGGGCGAGCCGGCGCGCGGTGGCCTCGTCGAGGTCCTCCTTGCGGTCCGAGCCGAGCGCGGTCAGGCAGGCGTGGGCCGCGTCGCGGACCGCCGTGACCGCCCCGCCCAGCGCCTTGGGCAGCGCATCGAGCCTGCCGGGCTGGAGGTCTTCGACGATGAGCGCCAGGCCTTCGCTCGCCTCCTGCAACCGGTCGGCGGTATCGGCATCGATCAGCTTGCCGCACCGGCGGACGGCGATCGCCACCATGGACGCGGTCAGTTCGCCGGTGGCCACCGAGGTGACCCGGTCGACCAGTTCGTGCGCCTCGTCGACGATCACCAGATCATGCTCGGGGAGTACCTGGTAGCCCTGCATCGCGTCGATCGCCAGCAGCGCATGGTTGGTGACCACCACGTCCGCGCGTCCGGCCTCGGCACGGGCCCGCTCCGCGAAGCAGTCGGCGCCGACCGGGCAGCGCGAGGCACCGAGGCATTCCTTCGCGGTGACGGAGACCTGCCGCCACGCCTGTTCGGAAACCCCGGGAACCAGTTCGTCGCGATCGCCGGTTTCGGTGTCCGAAGACCACTCCCGCAGCCGCGTGACCTCCTTGCCCAGGCGCGACACCGCGAACGGGTCGAACAGGCCCGGGTCCTCCGGCTCCTCGGGGGCCCCGGAGTCGAGCCGGTGCAGGCACAGGTAGTTGCGCCTGCCCTTGAGGATGGCGAAGGTCGGTTCGCGGCCGAGCGGTTTCTTCAGCGCCTTTGCCAGCCGCGGCAGATCACGGTCGACCAACTGCCGTTGCAGCGCGATGGTGGCCGTCGAGACCACCACCGTGGTGTCCTTGACGATGGCGTGCCGGATGGCGGGCACCAGATAGGCGAGGGATTTCCCGGTGCCGGTGCCCGCCTGCACGGCGAGGTGCTCCCCGGTCCGCAACGCCCGGCCGACCGCCTCGGCCATCTGCACCTGGCCGGGACGCTCGGCGCCGCCGAGCGCCTCCACCGCGTGGCTGAGGAGTTCGTTGACACCGGGAAGTTCGGAAGGGGCGGGCACCCGACAAACGGTACCGGCACCCACCGTCGGAAATCGCCGGGCGTCACCCCCGCCCGCACCCTCTGTCTTCCGCACGACCAGCGCATCTCACTCCTCCGGGTGATATGGCGGATTCCGGGTCAGGACCGGCGCGCGGGGCGCCGATGACGAGGAAGATCTTCGTCGCTCGTGGAAGGGAGCGGTTCATGAGGAAGGCCAGTCGGCTGGCGGTGGCCGGTGCGGCGTTGTGCCTGGTGGTGGTCCCCGCACCGGCCTGGGCGGCCGCGGATCCGGCCGCCGGGTCCGCGTCGGCGGGGGCCGCCGACATCACGGTGGACGGGCAGCGGGCGTTCGTGGATCCCACGGCGCCCTGTGCAACCGGGACCGCGCCGTCGGGGCAGAGCGATCCGGTGCGGGTCGGCACGGCCACCAGGTTCGGCACCGCGACCAGCACCTGCGGCCTCAACCCCGACGGCACCGCGAACGTCAAGGCCACCGGGCAGCGCTTCGAAACGTCGGTGCTGCAGCGTTACGGTGGTCCCGTGATCCGCGTGCGGGCATTCTCGGCCGCCTGTTCGACCACGGCCAACGGCAGCAGCGGCCGCATCGAACTGAGCGGGGTGACCGGGATCACCCTGCCGCAGGAGATTCCGGCGAACTACGCGATGAGCATTCCCGGCCGGACCCCCGGCGCGCCGCCGGTGGCCGAGATCGTGGCGAACGAGCTCATCGCGCCCACCCCGCCGGACGGCAGCCTGACCGCACACGCGCTGCACATCCGGTTGTTCCCGGAGGGCGGCCCGGCATCGGGGGACATCGTGCTCGGAACCGCCAGTTGCGATCCCTTCGGCGGCTGAGCGGGGCACCGGAGAAGAGAAACACCGGACGGGCGGGGCGGCTGCGTCTCGCCCGTCCGCTGTTCTCGTGCTCAGCCGAGTTCGCGGCGCAAGCCGTCCAGGGACTGCGCGACGTCGTCGAGATCGGCGGGGGCGAACCGGAGCAGTTCATCGCCGAATTGATGGCTGACGGACACCGTCCATCGGCCCTCATCGGTGTCGTAAACCCGAAGCGGCGGGTCGCTGCGGCGCCGGTGCCCCTGGTGATCGCGCATCTCGGCGGAGAGTTCCGCGATCGCATACGGTTTCAGGCCGATGAGTCTTTCCGCCTGCAGTACGGTCCGTTTCGGGCGGGGCGCGCCGAAACGTTCCTCACGGGCGTCCAGAATCTCCTTACGCGACACGCTGAAAGGCTCGTACTGACCTTTCCAGACCTCCGCGGGCAATATCGCGGCGAGGACCGAGCTGAGGTGGTCACGCCAGAAGGTGCGGAGGTAGACCTCCGAACTCTCGCGCACCGCGATCAGCCCGAACCGCGGACCGGACGCGACCAGCGCGGCGAGCCGCACGTCGTTCGTCAGGTCGCTGTACCAGCCGTACCGCGCCTCGCCCGGCGTGCTGAGCAGTTCCGCGATATCGGTGAACTCCGGCTCGCCCCGGGTTTTCCTGTCGTAGCGGGCCGACTGTTCGTCGACCTCCGCGTCGAACCTGGCGCGTGCCTCGTCGCTGTACCACATCGCCTGCGGCGCGAGCGCGATGTGCAATCCGTTCCCGGTCGCTCTGGTCACCATCGCGGCGAGCTGGTCGAGCTGGAACCGCTCCGGCTTTTCGAACCACATCGGCGGATTACCGGCCGATCACGGGCGGGGCGACCGGCATTCCGGTGGCGGGGTCGATCAGCTGCTCATCTTCGCCGGTGAGCTGGAACGCCTCGTCGTCGTCGAGGACGTACTTGCGGTCGTGCTCCTCGTCGCCTTCGCCCTTCCTGCCACCGTGTCCGCCTGCCATGCCGGGACTCGCGGCACTGCCGGCCCGGCCCGACGATCCGGCCGCACCACCACGACCGGCGCTCTCGCCTGCCGTACCGGGACCAGAGCCTGTGCCTCCGCCCGCGCCGGTGGACTTCCCACCGCCGAGCGCCCGCTCGCCCGCGGCGTCGCCGCCGCCGGAGCCGCCGCCGTACAGTCGGCCTGCCGCGCTACCGCCGGAACCGGTACCGGAGACACCGCCGGAACCGCTACCGGAGAACGGACCGGAGCCGCCGCCGGTGTCGAACATGCCGAGCCCGCCGGTCGGCAGGAAGCCGTTGGTGGTACCACTGGTGGGCGCGTTGCCCGGCAGGTAGCCGACGTTGGCTCCGCCCGGGTAGCCGCCGACCGGTCTGGTCAGCGCAGGGTCCGCCGCGGAAGTGTGCGTCGACGTGTCGTACCCGGTTCGTCCGGTCGGCGCCGGGCCAGGGAAGCCGCCCACCCCACCGG
>NZ_VJWX01000364.1 GCF_007713715.1 Amycolatopsis rhizosphaerae | reverse complement strand
GCAGAGCAGACCCCCCACCCCGGCCGGAGGGACTCGGGCAAAGCCGTGAAGGGTCCCTTCACGGTCGAATCGACTGTGAAGGGACCCTTCACGGCCAACACTCACGCGACTTTGCCGGGACCCTGGCCGATACGACCGTGAGGGGACCCCTCACGGCAATCCGCCGCGCAGGCCTGCGCTCTCTAACGTCCTGGCATCGACCTCTTGACGCCCTCGTGGCCTCCACCTAACCTCACCGCTGTTCGCTTACAGAGACAGTATGTGCGCTATTGGTAAAACCACAGGTTAAGGCGGTGGAGAGATGAGCACAGGGTCGTGCCCGATCGATCATTCGGGAGCGGCGGCCGCATGCCCGGTGACGGCGCCGGTCTCGGGGGCGGCCGGGTTCGATCCGTTCGGCGAGGCCTACCAGGCCGACCCGGCCGGTTCACTGCGCTGGTCCCGGGACGGCGAACCGGTGTTCTACAGCCCGGAACTCGGCTACTGGGTGGTCACGCGGTACGAAGACGTCAAGGCCGTCTTCCGGGACAACGTGCTGTTCTCCCCCTCGATCGCCCTGGAGAAGATCACCCCGGTCTGCGAAGAGGCCACCGAAACCCTCGCGCGGTACGGCTACGCGATGGACCGCACCCTCGTGAACGAGGACGAGCCCGCCCACATGGCCCGCCGCCGGGCGCTGATCGACCCGTTCACCCCGGCCCGGCTCGCCCACCACGAGCCGATGGTCCGGCGGCTGGCGCGCGAATACGTGGACTCGTTCGCCGACGCGGGCAAGGCCGATCTGGTCGACGACATGTTCTGGGAGGTCACCCTCACCGTCGCGCTGCACTTCCTCGGCGTGCCGGAGGAGGACATGGCCACCCTGCGGAAGTATTCGATCGCGCACACGGTCAACACCTGGGGCAGGCCCTCACGCGACGAGCAGGTCGCGGTGGCCGAGGCGGTCGGAAAGTTCTGGCAGTTCGCGGGCACCGTGCTGGACAAGATCCGCCGCGACCCCTCCGGACCGGGCTGGATGCCCTACAGCATCCGCCTGCAGCGGGAGATGCCCGAGGTGATCACCGACTCCTACCTGCACTCGATGATGATGGCCGGCATCGTCGCCGCGCACGAGACCACCGCCAACGCCGCCGCCAACGCGGTGAAGGTCCTCCTGGAGAACCGGACGGTGTGGGAGGAGATCTGCGCCGACCCGTCCCTGATCCCGTACGCGGTCGAGGAATGCCTGCGGCACAACGGTTCCGTCGCGGCCTGGCGGCGCCTGGCCACCGCCGACACCGAGGTCGGCGGCGTGCCGATCCCCCGGGGTGCGAAGCTGCTGATCGTCAACGCCTCGGCCAACCACGACGAACGGCACTTCGAGCACGCCGACGAGTTCGACCTGCGCCGGGACAACGCCGCCGACCACCTGACCTTCGGCTACGGCAGCCACCAGTGCATGGGCAAGAACCTGGCCCGCATGGAACTCCAGATCTTCCTCGAGGAACTGACCCGGCGCCTCCCGCACCTGGAACTGGCCGGCGACCAGCAGATCACCTACCTGCCCAACACCTCCTTCCGCGGTCCGGACCACCTGTGGGTCCAGTGGGATCCGGCCGCCAACCCGGAACGCACGGACCCGGCGGTGCTGCTCCGGCAGCACCCGGTGCGGATCGGCGAGCCGCCGAAGCGGGCCCTCCCCCGCCGGGTCGTCGTCGAAGAGATCACCCGCGAAGCCGAAGGGGTCCTCCGCCTCCGGCTGGCCGATCCGGTGGGCCGGCCGCTGCCCAAGTGGTCTCCGGGAGCGCACGTCGACCTCGAAGTGGGCGGCCTGTCCCGCCAGTACTCGCTGTGCGGCGATCCCGGCGACAGCGCCTACGAGGTCGCCGTGCTCCGGGAAGGCGCGGGCCGCGGCGGCTCGCGCTACATCCACGACGAACTCGCCCCGGGCGACACGCTGAACCTGCGCGGCCCGCGCAACCACTTCCGGCTCGATCCCGGCGCGCGGCGGTACGTGTTCGTCGCCGGAGGCATCGGGATCACGCCCATCGCGGCCATGGCCGACCACGTCCGCGCCGCGGGCGGGGACTACGAAATCCACTACTGCGGCCGGGATCGCAGCACCATGGCCCTGCTGGCGCGGCTGGAACGCACGCACGGAGACCGGCTCGTCCCGCACGTCGGTTCGGAAGGGACCCGGCTGGACGCCGAACACCTGCTCGCCACCCCGGTGCCCGGCACTCTGGTCTACGCGTGCGGTCCCGAACGCCTGCTGTCCGCTTTGGACACCGCCACCCGGCACTGGCCGGAGGACAGCCTGCGCGTCGAGCACTTCACGGCGGCGACGGGCCCGCTGGACCCCGACGGGGAGCACGAGTTCGACGTGGAACTCGCCGATTCCGGCCGGACGATCCGGGTGCCGGCGGGAAACACGGTGCTCGGCGCGCTGCGGGAGGCGGGCGTCGAGATCGCCAGCGACTGCGAAGAAGGACTGTGCGGTTCGTGCCAGGTGACGGTGCTCGCCGGAGAGGTCGACCATCGCGACCGCGTGCTCACCAAGGCGGAACGGGCCGTCCACAACCGCATGATGACCTGCTGTTCCCGGGCCGCCGGTGACCGGCTGACCCTCGGCCTCTGACGGGCCTCGTTTCCGCCTCCCGCCGAACCGGCGCGAACACAACCCCGCGACGACCGCGAACCCGCGAAACCCGCGAAAAACACAGAAAGGACCTGACAATGGCGTCAACGGTGGACCGAGTGGTGCCCTCCGGCACCCGGGCCACGGCCCCGGCCGGCTTCAAACGCGTGCTGGCCGGCAGCATGGCCGGAGCCGTGCTCGAATGGTACGACTTCGCGATCTACGGCATCCTCGCCGCGACCGTGCTCGGCCCGCTGTTCTTCCCCGGCAGCAACAGCGTCGCGAAACTGCTCCTCGCGCTGGCGACACAGGGTCTCGGCTTCGTCGCCCGGCCGCTCGGCGGCATCGTGTTCGGGCATCTCGGCGACCGCTTCGGCCGCAAGCCGATGCTCGTGGTGACCTTCACGCTGCTCGGCACGGCGACCGCGGCGATCGGCCTGCTGCCGACCTACCACCAGATCGGCATCGGGGCCACCGTGGCGCTGGTGGTGCTGCGGATGGTCCAGGGCTTCGCCCTCGGCGGGGAGTTCGGCGCCGCCGTGCTGATGGTCAGTGAATACGGCGAACCCCGGCGCCGCGGATTCTGGGCGTCGTGGCCGCAGGCGGGCGCCCCGCTCGGCACCGTGCTCGCCACCGTCCTGGTGACGGTGCTGACCTCGGCGTTTCCCGGTAAGGCCTTCGACACCTGGGGCTGGCGGGTCGCCTTCCTGTTCGCCGTTCCCCTGCTGCTGGTCGGCTTCTGGCTGCGCCGCAGCGTCGAGGAGTCCCCGGTGTTCCGCGCGGCGCAGGAACACGCCGAACAGCGGGCCCGGGGCAGCGAGCGCTCCTCCATCCTCGCCGCCCTCGCCAAGCCGCGCGCCGTGCTGCACGGCCTGGGGATGCGGCTCGGCGAGAACGTGGCGTTCTACGTCTACACCGTGTTCGTCATCGCCTACGCCAGCCACGGCTTCGGCTACACCCGCGGAGACGTCGTGCTGGCGGTGACCTTCGCTTCGGTGTTCCAGTTCGCCGGCATGATCCTCGGCGGGGCCTGGTCGGATCGCGTCGGCCGCAAGCCGGCGATGCTGGTGCCCGCCGTGGTGCTGATCGCGTGGGCACCGGTGTTCTTCGCCCTGGTGCACACCGGCACCCTGCCACTGCTCTGGATCGGCGTCGGCGTGGGCGCCTTCTTCCACGGGATGCTGGCGGGCACCGAGGCCGCGTGGATCACCGAACTGTTCCCGACCAAGCACCGCTACGCCGGTTCGTCGCTGGTGTTCCAGGGCTCGTCGATCATCGCCGGGGCGCCGGCCCCGCTGATCGCGGTGTGGCTCATCGACCGGTTCGGGGTGGGCACCGTCGTCGCCTACCTGATGATCACCATGGCGGTCACCGTGCTGGCCGTGGTGACCAGCCGGGAGACGAAGGGCCGCGACTTCGGCGCGGCCGACTGAGCCGGAACCCCGGGCGGGGCACCGTGTTTTCGCGCGAGAGCGGGAAAACACGGTGCCTTTCCCCGCAGGGCCCACTTCCCCTGGCTCAGCGGTGACAGAGAATTCGGAGTGTCGAATCGTAGGTTCTGTCGTAACCGTCCTCGTAGCCCCTGCGGTACTCGTCGCCTAGGATGCGACCGCGACCATGGCGTCCCGAACCCCAGTTCAGGCAATGGGCTTCCCGGGCGATCCTCACCGCCTCGTGCCCGCCGTCGCGCGAGCCGTCTCGGTAGCCTCGCGTGTAATCGTCCCGGTACCACTGATAGGTGGCCGCCACCGAAGTGGAGCCCTGCTCCGCCGCCCTGGCCTGGGGTATCGCCGCCGGTGCGAGCGACAGGGTTCCGGCCACGGCCAGCGAACCGGCGAACAGCGCCATGGATCGTTTCGCACGCATTTCAACACCCTTTCCCAAGAAGGCGATTCGAGTTCAGAGAGAATTCGGCGACTTCACCATTTCCTTCGCGAAACCGGCTCGACGCGCCGAAAGCAGGCCGGTATCACACGTCAAGCATCCGACCGGGTGAACATCAAGTCAATCCCCCGGCCGTTCACTCACACGGACCGCATTACGATAACCCTGGGTATTTTGGCCAGGGTTCAATGAGCGCGGCCGAGTTCCCTCGTCATCACCCATCCGGCGCCCGACCTGGATAACACGAAGAAATGCGGACGTCAGGACCCGGCCGCGTAGCGCCAGAAGTCCCGCATGATCTCCGGCGGGGTGGGCCCGCTCATCTGCCGCTGGGTCAGCAGGACGGTGACCGTGCCGGTGGCGGGGACGATGTGCGCGGCCGTCCCCGATCCGCCGACCCAGCCGTACCGGCCGGGCACGGTCCACGGGTCGCTGGCTGCGATGTCCACCGAGCCGCCGAAACCCCAGCCCTGGCCCTCCAGGAACAGGGTGCTCGCCACGCGCTGGGCCGCGGTGAGGTGGTCGGTGGTCATCAGGCGCACCGACTCGGCCGACAGCAGCCTGCGGCCCCGGAAGGTGCCGCCGCCCAGCAGCATCCGGCCGAAGGCGAACCAGTCTTCGGCGGTGGACACCAGCCCACCGGCCCCCGAGGCGAAGGCCGGCGGCGAGCTCCACTGCCCGTCCGGGGTGTCGAGCAGATCCAGCCCGCCCTCGGGGCCGGGAGCGTAGGAACTGGTGAGGCGATCGCGGCGGTCCTCCGGCACCCAGAAACCGGTGTCGGCCATGCCGAGCGGCTCGAACAGGCGCTCGGCCAGAAACTCCGGCAAGGGCTGCCCCGACACCCGTTCGATCAGCACGCCCACCAGGTCCGAACAGGTGTTGTACAGCCACGCCTCGCCCGGCTGGCGCAGCAGGGGAATGGCCGCCAGCCGCGCGAGCCAGTCGTCCGTGGCCGGTATCCGCTGCGGCCGGAGGTTCTGTTCCTGGACCAGCGCCAGCAGCGGCTGGACCGCGGGCAGCGAGAAGTCCGCGGGAAAGCCGTACCCCGCGCGGAAGGTGAGCAGATCGCCCACCGTGATCGGCCGGACCGCCGGTACCACGTCGTCGACCGGGCTCGAGGGCGTGCGCACGACGACCGGGGAGGCCAGTTCCGGCAGCCATCGTGCGATCTCCTCGTCCACCGCCACCCGGCCCTCGTCGATCAGCATCATCACGGCCGCGGCCGTGATGGGCTTGGTGATCGAGGCGATGCGGAAGATCGAGTCCCGTCGCATCGGCGGCGCGTCCCCGGTGCCCGCCGCACCGGCCGCGGACACCTCGACCCGGTCCCCGTGCGCCACCAGAGCCACCGCGCCCGGCACGGTGCCGTCGTCGACGTAACCCCGCAGAAGGTCGTACAGCCTGCCCATCGTCCACCTCTCCTGATCGGTACTGACGGAAGGTAGACCCCGGGTACGACGAAAACTCGTCGGCGGACGGGTTCTCCACGATCGGTGGACACGATGGCCCGTCGCGGCCCCGGCACGGCGGTAGCGTCGGGCCATGGACGCACATTCCGCGAGGGGCCTGGCGTTCGCCGCCGGTCCGACGCTCGCCGCCGCCGCGATCGGCTCGCTGGCCTCACGCCGGGCCCCGGAGGTCTACCGGCGGCTGGCCAAACCGGCCTGGGCGCCGCCCCCGGGGGTGTTCGGTCCGGTGTGGACGGTGCTCTACACGGCGATCGGGGTGGCGGGCTGGCGGTTGTGGACCCGGCGCGCGGGCCGGAAGGCGCTGGGCCTGCATCTCGCGCAGCTCGCCCTCAACGCGGCCTGGACACCCGCCTTCTTCGCCGCGCGCAACCGCACCGCGGCGCTCGCGGTGGTGACCGCCCTCGACGGCGCCCTCGCGGCGGAGATCGCCGTCGTGGCGCGCCGTGATCGCGCGGCCGCCGCCCTGCTCGCGCCCTACCTGGGCTGGTCGGTGTTCGCCACGGCGCTCACCGCCTCGGTCGGCGATCCCGCCGGTCCCCCCGGTTCCACCGTCCGCCGGTAGCCCACCCGCGCGGGGTCCCGGTGGCCGTGGCGGCGGGTGCCGAACTCGGTCACGAACGAACGGTCCGGCGGCACGAGCCGCACCGGGGTCAGCCGGAAGTAGGTCCTGGCGGCGGCGTGGGTCGCCGCGGCCACCACCGGGGACGGTTCCGCGAGCCCGTGCACGCGCCGCAGATCCGGCGTGCACAGCGACGAGAAGACCTGGGGCGCCAGTGGCCGCAACGCGGGCGGGAACCAGCGCCGGGCGAAGTCCTCCACCAGTGCCCCGGTGACCGCGCGCCCGCCCTCGCTCGGCGCGTAGCGGCTCGCCTCGTACCCGGTCATCCAGGCTCGCAGGGCGGCGCGGCTCTCCGGGATGCCGGTGATGCCCTGGGCCCGCGCCACCGCCGACCAGAACCGCCAGTGGCCTTCCCGTTCGGCTTCGGAGAACGGTGAGGCGCCGACCAGGGCCACCAGCCGCTGCGGTTCCAGGGCCAGGGTGGCCAGCGTGTAGAGGGATTCGTCGTTGGCGATCGGGAAGTGCGCGTGGATCGCGTTCATCCGCTCGATCCACCGGCGGGCCTCGGCCGAGGCGAGGTCCCGGTCCAGGAACTGGCCGAAGAACACGATCGTGTCGTCATTGCGCCGGGCGGTGTCGACGATGATGTCGCCCCTGCCCCGCCGCCACAGCACCCGGGCGATCGACGGGATCGCCACCTGCCGCGCGAACGCCACCGAGAACAGGGCGTGCACCAGCATCGGCTGCCCGTGCAGGGTCTGCAGACTCAGCCTGGCCACCTCCTGGGCCTCCCGTACCGGGTCCAGCCCGCCGATCCGGCGCCGGACCGTCATCCCCAGCCTGCGACTCCGCATGACCACCTCCGTTTTGGACAACATACGC
>NZ_VJWX01000363.1 GCF_007713715.1 Amycolatopsis rhizosphaerae | reverse complement strand
GGATCTCCTCCTCATGAATGCCAATTCAGGAGCGCTGGCAGTGCTGTTCTTGCCAGGAACCGCCTGAGAACCCGCGGCGGTGCAAGCCGACAGCGTGGCGCAAGCGGCTGACGCCGCTTCAAGACGCGAAATTCGACTTGCGTCGACCAACGCTCGACTTCGATACAGGTCCTAGCCCCAACGAGATCCGGTGTGCGGAGATCGGCAGCCGATGCGACGGTCACGGCGGTGAAAGGATCGGAAGGTGGATTACCCGCGTGCTCTCGATGCTCTGACGAAGTGGGGATCGAGCCGCCCTGAGGTGCGGGCGCTCGTGCTGACGGGATCGGCCGCCGCGGGCACCGCGCACCCACTCTCCGACCGGGACATCGAGGTGTTCACCACCGACGTCCCGGCGCTGCTGGCCGACGAATCCTGGTGGTCCGGACTCGGGGAGGTGCTGGTCGTCGAGCGCCTGGAGGACGGCGACGGCAATCCGACCCGCCTGATCCACTACGCGGGCGGCAAGATCGACTTCACTCTGCTCCCCGCACAGCGGCTTCACGGCCGCGCGTACTCGCGGCCGTTCGAGTTGCTGCTGGACAAGGACGGAGCAGCCACCACGGCATCGTTCACCGAGCCCTCTGTGAAGCCCCCCTCCGCCGGGGAGTTCGACGAGTCGGTCAACTGGGCGTGGGCGGCAGCGCTGATGCAGGCCAAGGCGATCGTGCGCGACGAACCGTGGTCGGCCAAGGTGCGCGATCAGGACCTCAAGACCGAACTGCTGCGGATGATCGAGTGGGACCACCGCACCCGGTACGGGCCGGACTTCGACACCCGCCATCTCGGAACGGGCATGCGGCGGTGGATGGACGCCGACATCCAGCACGCACTCGAACAGTGCTGGGCCGGTCTCGCCGCAGAGGAAGCGACACAAGCGCTCCTCGCGACAACCCGGCTGTATCGCACCCTCGCCGAACGCACCGCGACCGCCGTCGGTTTCCCCGCCTTCGCTCACGAGCGTGCCCACATCGAACTGCGCACGATCCTCAGCCTCGACACCACAAGCTGACCACGCCTACCCGGCGTCCTGTGGCCGGTTTCCCTTGCCCGCCGCGTAGTCCGGCATGCTCAGTCGTAGTGCGCGATCAGGTGATAGGCCGCCTGATCCGCCAGCACACCCAGCCGGCCGAGCCGCTCGGCATGCGCGGCCTCCGAGAAGTCGAGCACGATCGGTTTCGGCTCGTCGTAGAACGCGCGCCCGACCTGCACCCCGTAGACCGCGTCGGACTGCGGGGTCTGGTCGATGAGGGTTCCCCGGATCAGGCTCAGGCCGGGGACGAGGGCGGCGACGCCGGTGGTTTCGTCGAAGACGGGGCCGTCCTCGTCCCAGTCCTCGTCGTCGTCCTCGTCGTCCCAGTCCTCGTCGTCGGGCTCGATCGGCCGCAAGTCGACCCGCACGCCATAGCCGACCTTGACCCCGGCCAGCGGTCCGGACGCGGTCGCGTGCACCACGACGTCGTCAGAGAGCTGACGCGGCCCGTCCTGCCCGCAGGCCACGATCAGTGCACTGATCCGGTCCCAGGGAAGCGCTTCCGCGCGCGCAACCGCCGTCGTGAGGTCCTGATACGGCACCGAGGCCGGGTGTTCGGTGTCGGCGCGGTGGATCAGCAGGCCGAGCGCGCAGGACAGCCAACCGGCCTCGGACACCGCCACCCCGCTGCCCCCGAAGTTGCCATCCGGGACGACGACCAGCGGTGCGTCGAGTTCTCCGGCCAGCAGGTCGATCCGACCGCAGAACTCGTCGAAGCCGGCGTCGCTGAACGGCCCCGAGAGACGGCGTCCGGCGATCAGGTATGCGCTGGTTTCATCGGTGTACGTCAGTTCCTTGGACCTCATCCGGCCAGTCTCGCACTGCGACCCGAGCGTGCGCGCACGATCCTCAGCTTCGACACCACAAGCTGACCACGCCTACCCGGCCTCCTGTGGCCGGTTTCCCTTGCCCGCCACGGATCGACGGCGGGCACCGGCCAGGTCGGCGGCCGACACCAGCAGCGCGAGGGCGACGAAAACGGCTGAGCCGTCGAGGCTTTCGCGGGTGGCGCGCGCGAAATCGCCGCCGGAAGCCACCGTGCCGAAGAACAACGCCCCGGTGACGGCGAGGCCGATCGCCGACCCGAGACGTTGCCCGGTCTGCAGGACGGCCCCCGCGGTGCTGCCCTCGGACAGCGGGACCGACCGGAGCGCGAGGGTCAGGTTCGGGCCGATCACCGCCCCGCTGCCCGCCCCGGCGAGCAGCAGCGGCCCGAGCACGAACAGCCACCGGTGCGAGCCGCCCTCCTGGACCGCCGCGGCCGCGCCGGCGATCCCGGCCCCGGCGGCGGCCGTGCCCGCCAGGACCAGCAGGCGGCCGAACCGGTGGACGGCGCGCCCGGACAGCGCCGCAGTGATCGCCGATCCGGCGGCGAAGGGTATTCCCGCGGCCCCGGCGGCCGCCGCGGACCAGCCGAGGCCCTGCTGGAAGTACAGCGAGACCACGAACGGGATGCCCGAGTACCCGGCGAAGTACGGTAACGCGACGAGTGCGCCGAACGTGTAGGAGCGCCGCCGGAACAACCCGAGATCGACCAGGGGCCGGGGGTGGCGCCGTTCCCAGGCCACGAACGCGGCGAGCAGCGCCGCCCCGGCCGCGAGCAGATACCACCGTCCCGAGCCGCCTTGCCGTCCCGCATCGCCCAGCGGCAGGATGATCGCGGCGATGCCCCCACCGAGCAGGACCACCCCGGCCAGGTCGACGCGGGGTGCCGGGCCGCGCGGCCGGTCCCGGGGAAGCAACCGCGAGCCGAGGACGAGCGCCACGGCGCCGAGGGGCAGGTTGACGAAGAACACCCAGCGCCAGCCCCCGGGATTCCCCGCCGCCTGGATCAGCAGACCGCCCAGCACGGGGCCGATCGCCGTGGCCGCCGCGATCATCGCGGCGTACACGCCGGAGGCGGTGCCGCGTTCGCGGCCGCGGAACAACTGCTGCATCAGCCCGACCACCTGCGGGGTCAGCACCCCGCCCGCCAGGCCCTGCACCAGCCGGGCGGCGAGCAGCGAGGCGGAGGAGCCCGCGAACCCGCATGCGGCACTCGCCGCGGTGAACCCCGCCAGGCCGATCAGGAACAGGCGGCGACGCCCGAAACCGTCCCCGAGCCTGCCCGCGGGGATCAGCGCCAGCCCGAAGGCGAGCGTGTAGCCCGCGACCACCCAGGACAGTCCGGACGGGGACACGCCGAGACCGGACCGCAGGGACGGCAGCGCCACATTGACGATGCTGACGTCGAGCAGGGTCATGAACCCGGCCAGCAGGCAGACGGAAAACGCTCTCCACCGACCCGGATTCGCTTCGTCACCAGGGTTTTCTTCTCTCTTCACGTTCCCCAGTGGACCGTTGGGCGAAGGGGTGATCAAGAACCGATCCGGCGCTGGAACAATCTCCGGACGGAATCGGAGGAGGTGGTGGCGTGGAGATCCGCCAGCTGAGCTACTTCGTCACGGTCGCCGAACTCGGGCATTTCGGCCGGGCGGCCGAGCGCCTGCACATCGTCCAGTCGGCCGTGAGCAAACAGATCGCGAGCCTGGAACGGGAACTGGGGCTCACCCTGTTCGACCGGTCGCACCGGCAGGCCAGGCTCACCCCCGAGGGCGAAGCGTTCCTTCCGCACGCGCGCCGCGCGCTGCGCGAGATGGACCGGGCCGCGGAGGCAGCGGCCGATCTCGCCGCGGGCACCGCGGGGGTGCTCCGCCTCGGCAGCAGTCCCGGCCTCGGCAAGCGCCTCGAGGACATCCTCACCGAGTTCCGGGCCCGCCGTCCCGGAGCGCTCGTGCGGCTGACGACGACCCGGTCGGCGCCGGACAAACTGGCCGCCGTCCTCGCCGGCGATCTCGACGCGTCGTTCGTGTCGGCCCCACCGGAGCATCCCCGCCTGGCCGTCCACCACCTCTGGGACGATCCGCTGCTGCTGGCGGTGCCCGCCGAGCGGGCGAGCACCGCGGACGATCTCGTTTCGCTCGCGAGCCTCCCGCTGGCGCGGCCCGCCCGTGACGAAAACCCGGAAGCCTTCGACCTGGTCACCGCCGCCTGCAAGGCGGCCGGGTTCATGCCGCGCCCGGGCCCCACCGTGGTCAACGCCCAGGACGTGCTGCTCGGGCCGGTTGCCGCCGGGCACTGCTGGACGCTGCTGCCCGCTCACATCGCCCGCACCGGCTCGGACGCCGTGGCCTTCGTGCCGCCGCGGCGCCCGATCCTCCTGCCCACGGCGCTGGTTCTGCTCCGTGCCGCGCCGCGCTCGACGGCGGTGGACCTGCTCAGCGCGACGCTGAAGGTCGCGCGGACGCCCACTCGGCCATGATCGCCCGTCCTTCCGGGATGGCGAGGTCGAGCAGTCCGGGGAACCGGGCGTCGAGATCGTCCCGCCGCAGCGAGTTCAGGCGGCGGGTTCCCTCGTCGCGCTGACGGATCACGCCCGCTTCCCGCAGCACCCGGAAATGCCCGCTCTGGGTGGACTTGCTGACCGGGAGCGCGAAGGTCGCGCAGGCCAGCCGACCGTCGCCTTCGGCGTCCGCGAGGCGCGCGACGAT
The DNA here is from genome assembly GCF_007713715.1 of Amycolatopsis rhizosphaerae. Classification (GTDB taxonomy): domain Bacteria; phylum Actinomycetota; class Actinomycetes; order Mycobacteriales; family Pseudonocardiaceae; genus Amycolatopsis_E; species Amycolatopsis_E rhizosphaerae. The sequence goes on along the minus strand of NZ_VJWX01000363.1, from coordinate 2,812 downwards.
CGCCAGCCGGACCGGGTCGCCGAACGCGGCCATCACGGCGGTGAAGCGGATGTCGTCGCGGTCCGGGTGTACCAGGTCGGTTGCGGTACGGCTTGCCATGCCCCCAGGATACCCAAACATGTTCAACTTCCCCGAACATCTGCTATGTTCGGCAAAGTCGAACATGAACGAGAGGGGGCTCGATGCCCGATCGAAGAACCACCGCACGCCGCGCCCGCCTGCGGTTCTGGGGCACCGCCTACGCACTGTTGATCCTGCTGACCGGCACCAATCTGCCGACGCCGCTGTACCGGGGCTACGCCACGAAATTCGGGTTCCCGCCGGTGGTCGTCACCCTGGTCTTCGCCGTCTACGTGGCGGTGCTGATCCCTTCGCTCCTGGTGGCAGGTCCCCTGTCGGACGCGATCGGCCGCCGCCGGGTCGTGCTGCCGTCGATGGCGCTGGCCGCGCTGGGATCGCTGCTGTTCGCCCTGGCCACGAGCACCGGGTGGCTTTTCGCCGCGCGCATCCTCCAGGGCCTCGCACTCGGCGCGGCTTCGGGACCGCTGACGGCCGCGTTGACCGAACTCGAACCGGCGGGCAACCGCCGCCGCGCCGCACTGGTGTCCACTGTGGCCTCCGCCGGCGGACTCGGCCTCGGCCCGGCGCTCGGCGGGTTGCTCGCGCAGTACGCGCCCGAGCCCTACGTCCTGCCCTTCGCGGTGGAGATCGCGCTGCTGGTCCCGGCCGCGGCGGTGATCAGCACGCTGCCGGAGACACGAGCCAGGACCCGCTGGCGTCCCCGGCGCCCGGAAATCCCCGAGGGGATGGGCCCGGTCTTCGCCACCAGCGGAACGACCGGATTCCTCGCGTTCGCGGTGGTCGGGCTGTTCCTGACCCTCATCCCGACCTACGTCGCCACCCTGTCCGGAAGCCGGAACCTGTTCCTCGCCGGGGCGTTGGTCGCCCTGATGCTCGCGTGCTCCGCGCTCGCGCAACTCGCGGGCTACGGCCGGCCGGCCCGTCAACTGGAACTCGCCGGGCTCCCCCTGCTCGCCGCCGGGCTCGCGCTCCTGGCCATCGCGGGCGGCATCTCGTCGCTCACGCTCCTCATCGTGGCGATCGTGATCGCGGGTACCGGCCAGGGACTGGCCTTCCTCGGCGGGCTCACCGCGACCAACCAGGCCGCCCCGGCGAACCGGCACGCCGAGGTGGTGTCCGGCTTCTACGTGGTGCTCTACCTCGGGGTCGGTGTGCCCGTCATCGGGGTCGGTTTCCTCGCCACCACCGCCGGACTCCTCACCGCGGTGCAGTACTTCGCGGTCGCCGTCGCCGCGCTCTGCCTGCTGATGCTCCTGCTGCTGACCCGGACCCACCGGCGCACCGCGGCCACCGCCCACCGCTGATTCCCCTGGGAGAAACCATGGACACCACCGAGCTCGAATCCGCCTACCGCAGGCTGTTCGCCGCTGCCGAGGCGCTCGACGACACCAGCGCGCTCCCGGCGGACACGCGGGCGGCGGTCGACTGGACCGTCGGCCATATCGCCCTCAGCGACCGGATCCTCGCCGCGGCGGCTCGCGACCTGCTGCTCGGCCTGCCCGCCGTCGTCGACAACCGCGAGGCCATGGACGCGCGGAACCTCGACGCGCTGATCGCCTCGACCACGCCCGCCGAGCGCAGGGAACTCCTGCGCCGCAACGGGAACGACTTCGTCGCCGCGGTCAGGACGATCCCCGGGCACGCCGTCGGCGAGCCCGTGGAACTCCGCCTCGTCGACCGCGAGGGCCGGCGCGCGCCCGGCACGAAGCTGCCCTGGCGGGAACTGGTCCGGCTGCGCGCCGCCGAACACCTTCCCGGGCACGCCGCCCGCTTGGAGGCCGCGCGGGCCCGGGAGTAACCGGGGCCCGCCTCGCCGGAAGGCACCCGACCCGCTAAGAAAGAGCGGCGACACGGTGGAAAGGAGCCCGCGTGACCCTGGCCCTGGTGCCCTCGGCGGACGGCACGGGAAAGAGCGGACAGGAACGGCTTGCCGAGTTCCTGCGGATCTACACCTCGCTGAACACCCGCGTCGCCTACGCCACCGACCTGGGGATCCCGCTGGAGTGGGTGCCCGGTTACGTCCCGCCGGATCCCACCCGCCGCCGGGGCCGCCGCCGGGCCCAGCCCACCGGACTGGAGTGGTTCCCCTGGTGCCTGGCCAACGGGTTCGGCTCGTTCGCCGAAATCCGCGTGGAGCACGTCGAACGATGGCTGGACGAACTGGCGCGCGCCGGGTACAGCGACGCCACGCGGGGCCGGATGTTGTCCGCGGTCTCCGCCTTCTACCGGAAGTACCTGATCCGGGAGGGGCTCGCGGAGCAGAACCCGGCCGCGCTGGTGGACCGCCGGACCCAGCATCTCAACCGCGCCTCCGGCACCCCGTCGGCCACGGCGCGCTGGTCGTTCGAGGCCTGCCGGGCGCTGTTGCTGGCGGCCCACCTGCTGGCCGGGCACCGGCGGGACGGACGGCGGGACCGGGCGATGGTGGAGATCCTCATCGGCACCGGCGTCCGCGCCGAGGAACTGGTCGGCACCCACCTGACGGACTACCGCAGGCCGGTGCCGGGCGCCATCGGGATCCTGCGGGTCCACGGCAAGGGCGCGAAGGACCGCGAAGTGGCACTCGCCGCTCCCGTCGCCGACGCCCTCGACGCCTACCTGGAGCAGCGACTCCCCCCGGCCGTGCCGGCACTGCGCGGGCAGGTCGGACCCGCCCCCGCCGAACCCCTGTTCGTCACCAGCACCGGGCGGCGCGTGCACGTCTCGCACGTCACCGCGGTGCTGCGCCGCC
>NZ_VJWX01000362.1 GCF_007713715.1 Amycolatopsis rhizosphaerae | reverse complement strand
GCCCAATGACCAAGTTGGTGGGCCGCCCGGGGCTCGAACCCGGAACCTATGGAGTAGTTGGCCGTCTCGGTGGTCGCCTGCCGTTGGCCGCCGACAGCGCGCACTACCTCGCGGAATAGCGATTGCAAACGCCGGACGCACGTGACTGGATCTGGGTGCTTGTCATCGTTTTGCGGGGGAAAACCGGGGAGATGATCTTGACTTTGATCGGGTTGGTGGGCTCAGCTCGACGCTGCCATGAGCAGGTGTAGAACACCCCAGTTCATCGCAGCAGGTACCAAGGCCGCGCACTTCTTGATGATCTTCTTCATCCGCTTGGCCACCTTCCTCACAAGCCTGTGGAGATTGAGGTTGGAAGCGGTGTTCAGGATCAACGCGATAGCGAGCAGCGCCGAACTCCAGCAATGCGCCGGGCTCAACCCACCAACAAGGTCAACTTTAGCGCATCATCGGAATCAGTCCGCCGTTCTCAGCTTGGGAACCAGGGTGATGTGCCAGGAAACCACCGCTGACCTGCGGTTGAGGGTGTGCGCTGGGTACCTCTGTTGACCGTGGTTGACCGGGGCATGTTGTTGGGATGTTGCTGGGGCTTGCCCCAGTGAGCTGGGGCTGAGGTGATCTCCTCGCGGCGCGGGTTCATCCCTGCCGGGCCGGGTGGTGCCGGTCAAGGGTTTGCCGGAGGCCGCGAAGCGCCCTTGACCGGTGCCGCCCGGTCTGGCTGCCCTTGGGCGCGCCGTGAGGAGGTCACCGGACGTGCCCCTCCCTGATCTCCGAAGCGGTGCCGGGGTCCGGGGCAGAGCCCCGGGTTAGCCTCGCGGGTTGTAGGGCAGGGGGATGCCGTGCCGTTGCAGCGTCGTTTCGTAGTGCTTGAGCAGTCCGCTCAGCTCGTCGGCCAGGTCCTGGGCTTGGTCAATGAGCTCGTGGTCGAGGAGCGTGTCGTCGAGGGCAGCGAGGCGGTTTGCGAGCTGCCGAGCGTCGGCCTCGAGGATCGACAAGCTGTCGCCCTGGACCAAGACCCCTGGGAACTGCCGTGCAGGCAGGCGGACGATGGCACAGTTGCCTTGGTCGGTGAAGAGGTCGACCTCGATGCGCTCCATCGGCAGATTGTCACCGCGGCGGACATGCTGGCCGGTCTGGGGTTGGCCGCTCGCGTGCGCCGGGGCCGCCGGCCGGAGCGGAGCGGCAGGTCGAGCGGCCCTACGGCGGCGGCGCGCTCGCGCGCCGCCCTTGATCCCATACAGCCAAGTTCGGCAATATGCTGAACGAACTGAGGGGACCGGTGGGATCGAGGTAGTCGGCATAACATGGCCCACTCGACGCGATTCGGCACTCGTGTCCGTCGTTGGTGTCGCTCGTTGCCTGCGATTGACTACCATGGGCTACCGCGACTGCCGACGGTTCGATATGTTGGGGATGTAGTCGTTCGGCGTCTGGAGATGGGGGATCGAGTGAGTCTGGACTTCATGGAGCGACTCGCTGTCCGGTTCCTCATGAAGGTCAAACTGGCAGACTTGCACACGAACGCGTTTGAAGAGTTCTTCCATGAGCTGATGTGCTATCGCTACCCGAGTTTCCTAGATGTGCGTACAGCAGGAAGCCTAGGCGACGAAGGTAGCGATGGTTTGTTGTTGCATGGCAACAAACTTTACGCGTGCTATGCACCCGAAGTATTTAGCACGAGAAAGCTGATTAAGAAATTCGAAGACGATTTCGCAAAGGCCTTACGGAAGAGAAAAGGTCAATTTGACACCTTTGTCTTCGTTCACAGCGACCAGCGCGGAATGCATCCGACAGTGACGAAATGTCTTGCAGATGCCAGAAACAAAAACAACGACTTAAAGTTCGAACAGTTCGGCCAAAAACACTTTCGGAACGAAGCGTGCAGGCTTGACCTTGACGAAGTCGAAGATCTTCTGGGGACCGAGCTACCAGCGAAGGAAATGACGTACAGTTTCCCGCTTGAGGAGCTTGAGCCACTCTTAGACCACCTGCGATTGCAACGGGTTTCGGCTGATACTTCGAGTGATCTCGGCAAAGTTTCGTTGAAAAAGCTAGATTTCAACAAGTTCAGCGAGGATACGAAGTACGAACTAAGGCGCATGATGGTTCGGAGCAGTGATATCGAGGAGTATTACGCAAATCGGATCGATATCACTGAACGCGATGAAGTGGCGGCAGGATTTCACGAAGAATACCTGCGACTTTGTACGACATTTGATGATCCTGATGAAATCATGTGGCAGCTAGAACTGTATGTCCTGGGTAACGCTGCCGTTCCACCACACCGCCGTCGTGCCGTGACCGCAGTTCTTGCTTATTTTTTCCAGACTTGCGACATATTTGAAAATCCTCCACTCGGCTGGGAAAGCGAACATGACCTAGCGAGGGAGCCGGCGTGATCACTCCAACGAAGGGGATAGCTCCTCAACGTGCATTGCTGTCAATAGGTGCTCAGCTTGTTCAGGCAATAGATACTCCCGTCACTATTAGCCAAGCTTGGAACCGCCTGCTGACATGGAGAGCTACGCATAACCACCGGGCTCCTATACCGTTTTGGTGGTTTGCATTGGCCTTAGATGTACTATTTTCTATGGACCTCGTCTACCTCGAAGACGAACTTCTCGTGATAAGGAGAGCAGATGTTTCGACACCTGCGAGCTAGTGACGAGAGGTTTAAAAGTGTCGATTTTCATGAGGGTTTAAATCTTGTGGTGGCAGACACCACGAAAGAGTCCACCGAGACTGATACAAGAAACGGCGCCGGAAAGTCCGGGTTGATTGAGGTATTACACTTCCTTCTTGGGGCAAAGTTTGAGCGACGAAAGTCGTTTCTGGGCAAAGAAGAACTGCGACACATTGATTTTCAACTAGATCTTGATTGGCCAACTTTGAGCGGTCAGTCATTGCAGGTCCGGCGTTCCCTTGAAAAGCCCAATGATATCTATCTTTACCCGGACATTACCGGAAGTAGATTGGCCCCAGAAGGTCGTCGTCGAGTTGCACTTACGGAATGGCAGCAGCTCATCGAACGGGATCTGTTTTCGATTCCAAATGAACGGCGGGGTATAAGCGCACGATCCATGCTTTCTCTTTTCATGAGGAGGGTTGGATCAAACGCATTCAACGAGCCTATTCGAACCTGGCCGCAACAGACCCTCGCCGAAGCAGGGGCTAACCTGGCATACCTGCTCGGCCTCGACTGGCAGCTTGCGAGTAAGTATCGAGAACTAGCCACACGGGAATCGACCAGGCGCCAGCTTTCGGCTGCGACGAAAGATCCCGTGTGGGGCAAAATTGTGGGCCGGTCAAGCGAGCTTCGTGGCCAGATTAGCGATGTGCAACAGCGCGTGAACGAACTCGAAAATCAGGTGTCATCGTTTCGGGTAGTTCCGGAATATGAGCGTCTTCAAACGCGCGCCGATGAGATTGATCAACGAATCCGCCACATGCGCAACGAGGACGTAGTTGATCGACGCAATCTAATCGACCTCGAAGCCGCAATGCAAGACGTTAGCGATCCAGATATCGACTATTTGGAACGTGTTTATGCGGACTTGGGGGTCAGCCTTCCCGAATCGGTGACGCGCAGATACGATGAAGTGCGTGATTTTCACGCCTCCGTGGTAAGAAATCGTCGTAATTATTTGGAGACAGAAGCGTCGGCAGTTAGGGAACGTTTGGCTGGGCGTGAAGCTGAACGAGTTCAACTCGGAGAGGAGCAATCTAGGCTGCTACGAACCCTTAACGAGGGTGGGGCGCTGGATGCGCTTACAGCTCTTCAACAAGCATTGGCCCATGAACGCGCGCTACTGGAGTCACTGCGCAATCGTTTCGAGGCAGCACAGACCCTTGAAGCGAGCGGCGCGGAGATTAAGGCCGAACGGGCCCAGGTCGAAAACCAGATGCGAGCCGATCTAGTCGAACGAGATCGAATTATTGATGAGATAAGTGTTCGCTTTCGGGAGTATGCTCTTCGATTGTACGGCTCGGATAGGTCAGCCTACCTTGCAATTGAACCCACTGCGTCTTATCTAAAGCTTCTTCCTCATATCGCAAGTAAGGACAGCCGCGGAATCGGCAACATGGTGATGTTTTGCTTCGACCTAACCGTTGCCGTTACGGCACATCGCGCGGACCGTGGACCAGATTTTCTGGTTCACGATAGTCATTTATTCGACGGGGTCGATGAGCGGCAGGTAGCGCGGGCACTCGAACTCGCCAGTGAAGTCGCAGACACAGAAGGTATGCAGTACATTGCCACAATCAATTCTGACGACTTAGCGAAGGCTGAGACTGCGGGCGCTCGCTTGCAGTATTCTGTGATACCGCCTCGCCTCACGGATGCTTATGAAGATGGCGGACTGTTTGGTTTCAGATTCGGTTAGCGATCTCAGTCGTTCCTATCAGACTCGCGCCGCCTTTCCAGCTATTTCTCAGGCATGAATACGTGCGTTATCGAGTTGGCCGGCCTTGGCGACACGCATGGTGGCATGGCTGGCGGAATTTTCGACTTCAATCTTCATTGCCAAGACGGCGGCGTCGTATTCGGGCTCGCCGTACATCCCGCGGGGGTCGATGAGTCTCCATTCACCGTTGGTGCTCGCCAGGATATTCCAGGGTGAGGCGTCTCCATGGCAAAGCCCCGGGCGGAAGTCCGCCGTCAACTGATCGAGTATGTGGAGGGCGTGGGTACGTTCCGCGCGGGGTGCTGTGGCTGCGCCGGGTGGGAGGTCGGTGGGGTGGTCGTCGGCTAAGCGGTCTCGGAGCCAGTCGACGATACTCGGTAGTTCATCGCTTGGTGGTGGAACGCTGACCATTGCGCGTATGGGGGCGGTGAGTTTGACCAGGTCGAGCGCGGTCTATGAGTCTAGCTATGCGCATGTGTTCTTCTCCCTGTCGAACGCCAGGCGCGGGCGTGCGGCTGGTGCCGGTCCCGCGCGACGGTTCGACACAGGCCGGGCGATCCCGCAGCCGTCGCAAGGGGAAGAAGAGCATGCCCTCGCCGAGACTATGCGCCGGATCAGCGGCCCCACCGAGGCCGCCTTGAACATGCAAAGGACCTTTGAACACGGGGCTCACGAAGCGCGTTGCGTGTCAGCAGTTCGCTACTCAATCTGTATCCGGGTGAGGCTTTTGTCGTCGTGGCGCTTTGCCCGGGGAAGCTTGCGTGCCTCTGGGTCGTGCTCGCTTTCCCATCGTTGGCACTGGGTAAGCAGTTCGTCGAGCGGTGGGCTGATCGTCCGTGCGCCGATTGGCAGGGGGGCGAGTCGTAGGTGGTTGAGGGTGTTGTAGGCGCCATCGGTAGCCAGGACTGCCCAGGGTGTTTTGCAGATTCGTCGCGTCAAGGTGAGTGCCTGGCGGGCCGCGTTGGGATTGGCCTCGGCGATCCAGTACCCGCCGGGCTGGTTGCGGTGCTCGGCCTGCTGTCGCTGAAGCTCGCGCACCAGCCGACGGTGCTCGTTGTCGAAGCCACACCCGGTTGTGAGGCGTTCCCGGTAGCGGCGGGCGGGCTCCAGGTCGAGCCGGTCTATCCGGTCGTCGGTAATGCTCTGGTCAGGAAGGACCACGACGTTGTCGCCGAGTATCAGCAGGTCAAGGTGCTCGTCTCGTTCACGGGCAATGGTGACGGTGCTGGACGGTGACCGGCCGGGTGTGAGGTCGAGCTGGTCTGCGATGGCTTTGATGGCCTCGGCCAGGGCCTCGACGAGATCGGCCTCGGGTGCCGTGGTGAGGGTGTGGGCGATGTGTCTGCCGAGGTGTTCGGCGTAGGTGGCGGCCGGGACGGGGACGGGCATGAAGGCGGAGGCTCCGTCGAGCATGATCACGGCGTTGGGGGTGACGAAGATCTTGTCGTCGCTGTCCTCGAAGGGCGGGAGCTGGGCGGTTTCGACCTTCATGGATTCACCAGGTGTAGGGTCCTGCGGCGAGTTCGCTCTGGGTGATGGTCAGTCCGTCGTAGCTGGCGCGCACCACGAGGGACATCGGCTTGTCTCCGACTTTGCGGAACACCTCAGCCAGGTGCCCGGTCAGGTAGTGGGTCGCGCCGAGTGATCCGATGCCGTGGATACCCGCGATGTGGACGATCACACGGCCGTCGACCTTGTGCCGCGCAACGTAGGCGACGTCCGCGGACTGCGGCTGTGCCTCGTCGGAGGGGGAGCCGAACCGTTCGCCGTCGGCGTGGCGTTCGATCCACCAGCGGCCGTGGTCCTCGACCATGTGCAGCGCGGGGTCTCGAGCGAGCAGGGCGGCGCCGATCGGGGCGGATTTCGGACCGCAGACCACGATGCTGTCCCCCGCCGGCGGGTCTCCTCGGTCGGGCTCGATCTGGTAGCGGCTGACCGAGAGGGCCAGGGCGCTGACGAGGGTTTCGAGTTGGTCGCCAGTCTGGGCGTCCTCGGCGGCGATCAAGGGGCGTTCGCGGTCGGTGGTCCGGTACCGGTAGGGCACGCCGATGCTGACCGGGCCTACACCGAAGAACGCTCGCTCGATGCCTGGCGCGGTGCTGCGAATCTGGGTGATGCGGCCCTTCGTGATGCCGAGTGCCGCGGCGATCTCGGTGTAGCTCATCCCCCGGTCGCGGTGTGCTTCCTCGATGGCGGCCTTGCGGAGACGGGCCAGTTCGGTGGCGCGTTGCTGGTAGATGGTGAGCAACTCGGTCGCGCGCTGTCCTCGCCGTATCGGGTCGGGGTCGCGGCGGACGCTCTCGAACTCCTCCGAACTGGTCACGACACGGGAGTTTAGACCCCCTTGACAGGTCCTGTCTTGCTCCGTACCTTGTTGTTTAGCCCCCCTGTACAGACGACGAGAGCTGCGCGTGAAGTGTTTAGGGGGGTAAACAGCCCGCGTGGGGCTCCGAGATGAGGGGAAAGACCGATGGCGATCGAGAAGGGGTTCCGGTTCCCGGTGCCGTTCGACCAGGCGTTTCCGCAGGGCCTGGTGATGGTGGGGGAGGTCGCGCCGGACACCGAGTTCCAGCAGAACCGCAACGTGCCCGCGAAGCAGCGCATTGACGAGGCCACCGGGTTGCCGGTCTGGAAGGTCACCGTGACCGACCCGGACCAGCCCAACGCCAAGCGTGCTTCGTTCGACCTCTACCTGCTGTCCAAGCATCAGCCGGTGCCCACCACGGAGCGGTTCTCGCCGATGGTGGACATGCGGCCGATTGTGGGGCTCACCGATCTGACGGCCCAACCGAAGATCGCGGGCAACGGTGAGTTCAAGTACCAGTCCTACGTCTTCCGGGCTACCGGCTTCGCCGAACCCGGGAGCGCTGGGCAGCGGCCGGGTGCCCGGGGCAAGGGCGCGGCAGGGGAGCAGCAGGCGGCGTAGCGGCGTTCGCCCGATTCCGACAAGGCAGGAAAGACGATGACCTTACGCAAGGCCGAACACGGCCGCCCTGCTCCACCAGAGGAGTACGTGGGGTACGTG
>NZ_VJWX01000361.1 GCF_007713715.1 Amycolatopsis rhizosphaerae | reverse complement strand
CTTCACGGCTTTCTCCGGAACATTCGTGCGCGTCTCCCCGATGCTGGGGAATGCTCGCGGCCCGGGTAACGTTTTGCGTGGAAGATGTTGAGCGTCGAACTACCTGAGGAGATCGCGATGCCAGCCATCACCGCCGACGTCCTGACCCTGCCGCGAGTCGCCGAACCCGATCCCACCGCCGCCGAGCGCCCGGTGCGCGCGGTCACCACCGCCCCCAGCGGCTACGAGGGCGAGGGCTTCCCGGTGCGCCGCGCCTTCGCGGGCGTCTCCAGCGCGGCGCTCGACCCGTTCATCCACATGGACCAGATGGGCGAAGTCGAGTACGCGCCCGGCGAGCCGAAGGGCACGCCATGGCATCCGCACCGCGGGTTCGAAACCGTGACCTACATGCTCGACGGCGTGTTCGAACACGCCGACTCCCACGGTGGCGGCGGTCTGATCACCAACGGCGACACGCAGTGGATGACCGCCGGTTCCGGGATTCTGCACATCGAGAAGCCGCCGGAGCACCTGGTGGTCTCCGGCGGGCTGTTCCACGGTGTGCAACTGTGGGTCAACCTTCCCAGGGCGAGCAAGTTCACCGCGCCCCGCTACCAGGACATCCGGGCCAAGCAGGCGAAACTGCTGTCCTCCTCCGACGGGGGCGCGCTGCTGCGGGTGATCGCGGGCGAACTCGGCGGCCACGAGGGTCCCGGTTCGACCTACACCCCGATCACGATGATCCACGCGACCGTCAGCCCGGGGGCCCGGCTGCGGGTGCCCTGGCGTGAGGACTTCAACGCGCTGGGCTACGTGCTGGCGGGCACCGGCACGGTCGGCGCCGACGACCGCCCGATCCACAAAGGACAGCTCGCGGTGTTCGGTGCCGGAGGCGCGCTGACCTTCGCCGCCGCCACCCGCCAGCCGGTGGCCGAGCCGGACCTCGAGGTGCTGCTCCTCGGCGGCCTGCCGATCCGCGAACCGGTGGTGCAGTACGGCCCGTTCGTGATGAACACCCGCGAAGAGGTCGTCAAGGCCTTCGAGGACTACCAGGCAGGACGCTTCGGCGTGATCCCCGCCGAACACCTCCCCCACACCGACTGAGCGCACCGGCGGGAAATCCCCGCGCTGCGGGCAGGCCGTGCCGCCACCACAATCGAACGAGGTGATCGCGTTCGGAGGGGAGGCCAGGGATGGCGCGCACGGTCGCCGAGCAGTTCGTGCAGGTCCTCGTGCAGGCCGGGGTTTCGCGGATCTACGGGGTGGTGGGCGACAGCCTCAACCCGGTCGTCGACGCGATCCGCCGCACCCGCGGCATCGAGTGGGTGCACGTGCGCAACGAGGAGGCGGGGGCGTTCGCGGCCGCCGCGGAGGCCCAGCTGACCGGGCGGCTCGCGGTGTGCGCGGGCAGTTGCGGCCCCGGCAACACGCATCTGGTGCAGGGCCTCTACGACGCGCACCGCTCGGGGGCGCCGGTGCTGGCGCTGGCCTCGCACATCCCGTCCAGCCAGATCGGCACCGGCTTCTTCCAGGAAACCCATCCGGAGCGGCTGTTCGTGGACTGCAGCGGCTACTGCGAACAGATCATCGACGCCGGTCAGATGCCGCGCGTGCTGCGCGTCGCCATCCAGCGCGCGCTCTCCGGCGGCGGGGTCTCGGTGCTCGTCCTGCCGGGCGACATCGCCCACCGGGAGGCGGGCAATCCCACGGGTACCGGCGATTTCGTGACCGAACGGGGCATCCTCGTCCCGCCGGAGAGCCAGGTCGACGCGCTCGCCGGGGCGCTCAACAGCGCCCGTACCGTCATGCTGTTCTGCGGGGCAGGGGTCGCCGGTGCCCACGAGGAGGTGCTGCGGCTGGCCGGACGTCTGCACGCGCCGGTCGGGCATTCCTTGCGGGGCAAGGAATGGATCCAGTTCGGCAATCCCTACGACGTGGGCATGAGCGGCCTGCTCGGTTACGGTGCCTGCTACCGGGCGATGCACGAGGCGGAGCTGCTGGTCCTTCTGGGTACCGATTTCCCCTACGATGCCTTCCTGCCGCAGGCCCGCACCGTCCAGATCGACCACGACGCGAGCCGGCTGGGCCGCCGCACCCCGCTCGTGCTCGGGGTGCACGGGGACGTGCGGGAAACCCTGCGCGCGGTGCTTCCCCGGGTGGAACAGAAGCCGGATCGCGACTTCCTCGACGGGATGCTCACCGAACACCTGCGTTCACTGGAGGGCGTGGTGGACGCCTACACCCGCAACGTCGAGCGGCACGTGCCCCTTCACCCGGAATACGTCGCCGACGTTCTCGACCAGCTCGCCGCCGACGATGCGGTGTTCACTGTGGACACCGGGATGTGCAACGTGTGGGCGGCCCGCTACCTCACTCCCAACGGCAGGCGCCGGGTGATCGGCTCGTTCCTGCACGGCAGCATGGCCAACGCGCTGCCGCACGCGATCGGCGCCCAGTTCGCCTTCCCCGGCCGCCAGGTGATCTCGATGTCCGGCGACGGCGGCCTCGGCATGCTGCTGGGCGAACTGCTCACCGTCCGCCTGCACGACCTGCCGATCAAGATCGTCGTCTTCGACAACTCCTCGCTGGGCATGGTCAAACTCGAAATGCTGGTGGACGGCCTGCCCGACTACCAGACCGACCACCGCGCGGTGGACTACGCGGCGATCGCGCGCGCCGCCGGGCTGCACGCGCTGCGGGTGACCGATCCGGCCGGGGTGCGCGAGGCGCTCGCCGAGGCGCTGGCCCACCCGGGACCTTCGCTGGTCGACGTCGTCACCGATCCGAACGCGCTGTCGATCCCGCCGCACGTCACCACCGCGCAGGTGAGGGGTTTCGCGCTGGCGGCGGGCAAGGTGGTGCTCACCGGCGGGGTGGGCAGGATGATCGAGCTGGCGCGGTCGAACCTACGGAACATCCCCCGCCGCTGAGGAGACCGGAGGCGCCTGAAGTGCCCCGCGCACGACCCAGATGGCCTGCGCGACGGCGTGTTCTATCGGCCCCGAGGGCTGGGTGAGGTGGCTCAGCGTGAGCCGGACGACCACTTCGACGAGGGTGGCCAGGCAGTCCGGTGACAGGCCCGCGTCCGCGTAGAGCGTACGGGCGTGGAAGAACACGGTTTCCACCGCGCGCGCGAGCACCGGCTCCGGATTGGTGGTGAGCAGGGGGAGCAGGTCCTCCTCCCCCACGTGGGGGGCGCCGAGCACGGCTTTGAGCAGTGGGTCGTCGGCCGCGGCTCGCAGTACGTAATCGACCGCCGCCCCGATGCCCGCGGCCGCGTCGGCCCCGTGGGCGTGCAGGTGTTCGACGACGCCCGCGAGGAAGCGATCGGCGTGCCTGCCGATGATGGCCTTGGCCAGCACGTCCCTGGCCCCGATCTCCTTGTACACCATCTGCCTGCTGACCCCGACGCGGCGGGCGAGCTGCGACATGGTGACCCGGTCCCAGCCGTGGTTGCAGATCAGCTCCACACCGGCGTCCAGGATCCGTTCACGGAGCGTGCCCATGGGCGCCAGCGTACAGCGCCGGGCGACCGGGCAAAGTGGTTGACAATCAAGCCTGTTTTGTCAACCATTACTCCGGTTGGCCGCACGCGATCGGACAAGGTGGTTTGATGGGCGTACCAGTGCTGAGCGAGCCGGAATCCCTGGCCGTGCGCCGGGGCGTCCCGGACCCCGGAGTGGCGCTGCCCCGCGTCAGCCTCCCGACGACCGCCCTGTTCGGCGCCTCCCTCGCCGGGTGGGCCGTGGCGACCTGGCTGGTGCTCGGCGCCTCGGCCGCGCCCTGGCTGACGATCCCGCTGCACACGCTGGTCACCTTCACCATGTTCACCGTGCTCCACGAGGCGAGCCACCACGCGGCGGGCCGGGCGCGGCACGTCAACGGCGTGCTGGGCAGGCTCGCGATGCCCTTCGTCGCCTGCTACGCGGGATTCGGCATGATCCGGTACCTGCACCTGGAACACCACCGCAACACCAACGAAGCGCTCGACGCCGATCCGGATGCCTGGACCAGTCACGGCCCGTGGTGGCAGTGGCCGTTGCGCTGGCTGACCATCGACTTCTGGTACGCGCGTTTCTATCTGCGCAGGGCTCGCCGGCGCCCCCCGGCGGAGGTCGCCGAGGCGTTCTCCGCGCTGGTCCTGACCGCGGTGGGCGTGACCTTCGCGATCGTCACCGGGCACCTGTGGCAGCTCGCGGTGATCTACCTGATCCCGCAACGCCTCGGGCTCGGCGTGCTCGCCTGGTGGTTCGACTGGCTGCCGCACCACGGCCTGCCGGAAACCGCCGCGCAGAACCGTTTCCGCGCCACCCGGATGCGCGTCGGGCTGGAGTGGCTGCTGACTCCGGTACTGCTGTACCAGAACTACCACCTGGTGCACCATCTGCACCCGGCGATCCCGTTCTACCGCTACCTGCAGGCCTGGCGCCGCAACGAAGAATCCTATTTGGACCGTGAGGTGCCGATCTCCACCGCGTGGGGACGGGAGCTGACCCCCTCCGAATACCGCGCGTGGCGGCGGATCACCGGTTCCTACCGGCCGGGCGCGGCCGGTGACCGGACGACCTTCCACGAGCTCAAGGTCGCCGAGGTGCGCCCGCTGACCGCGGACAGCGTTTCGATCGGCTTCGCCGTGCCCGCGGAACTGGCCGCGCACTTCCGGTTCACCCCGGGCCAGCACGTGACCGTGCGGAAGGTGCTCGACGGCCGGGAGATCCGCCGGACCTACTCGCTGTGCACCGCCGCCACCTCGGAAGTGGTCCGGATCGCGGTGAAGCGGGTACCCGGCGGCGTGATGTCGGATTTCCTGACCACCGGGCTGCGGGCGGGCGACCGCCTCGAGGTGCTGCCGCCCGCGGGCCGGTTCACGCTCGAAGGAGCGCCGGGACGCCACTACGGCGCCATCGCCGCGGGCAGCGGCATAACCCCTGTCATCTCGATGCTGAGCACCGTGCTCACCGTCCACGGCACCGCGCGGTTCACGCTGCTCTACGGGAACCGCTCGGCGGAGACGACGATGTTCTCCGACGAACTGAGCATGCTCGCGCGGCGGTTCGAGGGGCGCCTGCGGATCCTGCACTTCCGGAGCGAACCCGACGGTGGGACCGGCACCGGTACCGGCTTCGAGGAGTACCTGCCGGGCCGGATCGACTCCGCCCGGCTCTCCTCACTCGTGTCCGATCGTTTGTTCGATGTGGACAGCTGGTACCTGTGCGGACCACAGGAGCTGGTCGAGAACGCCCGTGAAGTGCTTCAGGAGGAGCAGCACACCAACGTCCACTTCGAACTGTTCCACGCCACCACGCGTCCGCCCATCGCCACCACGGCCACCCCCTGCGTGATCACCGCGACGGTGCGGGGCACCCTGGCGACGGCGTCGGGCACCGGCACCGAGTCCGTGCTGGAATCGCTGTTGAGGGCCGATGTGGACGTCCCCTACGGCTGCCTCGGCGGCGCCTGCGGCACCTGCCGGGCCAAGCTGCTCCAGGGACGGGGTGAGCACGAGCAGAACCACGTACTGTCCGAAGAGGACCTCGCCGACGGTTACGTGCTCACCTGCCAGCTCCGCCCCGCCAGCGCCCGGCTCGACCTCGACTACGACGCCTGATCGAGCCGGGCGCGGACGTGGTCGGGCAGCACGCAGATCGTTTCGGCCAGCAGGTCGGCGAAGGCCGCGGTGAGCGCGTCCGGCCTGCTCCGGGTGTAGGCGGCGAGCCTGCGGGTCACGGGCGGATCGGGACGCACGACGTGACCGTCGAACTGCGGCGGTAGCAGGTTCGCCGGCACCAGCGCGGGCCCGATCCCCGCCTCGGCCAGCAGGGGTGCCGCCGCGGTCTGCTCCGTGCGGATCGCCACCCTGGGCTGGAAACCGGCCTGGGCGCAGGCCGCGTCGAGGACCTCGGCGAGCCCGTTGCCCGGGGCGTAGTGCACCCAGCCCGCCCCGGCCAGCTCGCTCAGGGCGAGCCGGGACGCGGGCGGCGGAGAGGTGGCGGGCAGGACCACGACGAACTCCTCCACCCCGAGTTCCCGGATCGGCCCCGTCCACTGGTCCGGGACCGGCCCGACGGCCAGATCCGCCTCCCCCGCCAGCATCGCTTCGGCCAGTTCGGCGGTGTGCCGGTGTTCGTGCAACCGCACCTGGATCTCCGGATGGCGCCGTCGCCAGGCCCGCAGCACCGGGGGCAGCACCCCGAGCGTGACCGAGTAGACGGTGGCCACCTCCAGTTCCCCGGCTTCGAGGCCGCCCGCCTGCCGGGCCGCGCACCGCGCGCGCTCGGCGTCGGCCAGTGCGGCCTGGGCGTGCGGCAGCATCGCCCGCCCCATGGGCGTGAGGCGGACCGAGCGCGGCAGGCGTTCCAGGAGCGGACCGCCGACGGCGTGTTCGAGCGCGCGGATCTGGTGCGACAGCGCGGGCTGCGTCACGTGCAACAGCTCGGCCGCCCGGGTGAACGACCCCTCGGCCACGACCGTGACGAGGTACTCCAGCTGCCGCAAGGTTGTCATGAGCACAGTTTATGGCCACGTCAAGAAACTTGACTTGGACTTATCGGCCGGCGGGCCGGAGGCTCGGGTCATGACTCTTTCCCTGACCGGCCGTCGCCTGATCATCATCGGCGCCGGCTCCCACACCGGCCGCCTGCTCGCCCGTACCGCCGCCGCCGAGGGCGCCGAACTCGTGCTCGCCGGACCCGACCCGCGCAAGCTCGAATGGACCGCGGGCGAGATCTCCTCCCCCGTCACGGTCGCCCCGGTCGACCTCGCCGACGAGGAGTCGATCGCCGGGCTCGCCGCCAAGGCGGGCCGGTTCGACCACCTGGTCTCCACCGCCGCGATGCCCGCCAACGGGCCCGTGGCCGAACTCGACCTCGCCGCGGTGCAGCGCGCCTTCTCCGCCAAGGTGATCGGGCCGCTGCTGCTCGCCAAGCACCTCGCCGGGCAGGTGGCCGAGGACGGCTCGTTCACGTTCTTCTCCGGGGTCGCCGCCTGGCGCCCGTCGCCCGGCCGCGCGGTCATGGCGACCGCCAACGGCGCACTGGCCTTCCTGGTGGAGGCGCTGGCCGTGGAACTGGCACCGGTGCGGGTCAACGCGATCTCGCCCGGGATCGTCGACTCCGGCGCCTGGGACAAACTGGGGGCGGACAAGCAGGGGTTCCTGCGCGCGACCGCGGCGAAGAACCCGGCGCGGCGCGTCGGCAGCACCGAAGACCTGGTGCGCGCCGTGCTGTTCGCGCTCACCAGCCCGTTCGTCACCGGGACCGTGCTGCACGTCGACGGCGGCGGCCGCCTCGTCTGATCCGCTTATGTCCCACCCCAAGCCGTGAAGGGTCCCTAATGGGGTGTGTTCGGGCTGGTTTGGCAGGCTCGGATGTGGTGGCTGCTGGTGGGTGAGCACTTGTGGGTCCCGGGTTTGTTGAGATCTTCGTGAAGACCGTGCCCCTACTGGTGGTGGAAGA
>NZ_VJWX01000360.1 GCF_007713715.1 Amycolatopsis rhizosphaerae | reverse complement strand
ACTCGCCAACCGACTCGTCGGCATCCTCCACGGATGCCTCAAAACCCACACCCCCTACAACGAAACCACCGCCTGGACACACCACCAACACCAGCAAACCGCCGCTTGACAACCAAAACCCAGGGATGTCTTCACGGTCGAATCGGCTGTGAAGGGACCCTTCACGGCACCGCGCGGCCCTGCTTGCCGGAGCTACCGGGTGCCGAGTTCGCCCAGCGCGTCGGCGAAGGCGGTGTAGGTGCGGTGCCCGGGACGGCGGTCCAGGACGGCGAAGGTCACGTGGCTGAACCACGGGCTGTCGGCAAGGGCGGTGGCGAACGTGGTGGCCACGAGTTCCGGGTCGTTGCCGAACACCCCGCAGCCCCACGCGCCGAGCACGAGCCTGCGGTGGCCGTGCGTGGCGGCCACCGCGAGGACGCGGCATGCGCGCCGTAACAGGATCGCCGGGATCCCGGCCGCCCGTTCGGGCTGGTTGCGGGCGACGGCGGCGCGGTTGGGCGCCGCCGCGGTCAGGAACGAGACGGGGTACGGCTCGGGCAGCAGCCCGTCCTCCTCGTCACGGAACACCGGTACGCCGGGGGAGTAGATGATCCGGTCGCTGTAGGTGAGTTCGGGCCACGACCGGTGGTGTGCGTAGAAGTCCGGAGCCGCGCGGAGGCAGGCGTACAGCGCGGAAGCCCGGGCGATCGTCTCCTCCTGCGCCTGTGCGCCGTTGAGGAAGCCGCCGCCGGGGTTGCGGGCCGAGGCGAACACCAGGCAGGCGGTGCCTTCACCGAGTCGCCGGGCGGCCGTCAGGCTCGATTCGTTGGTGACTTCGACGGCGGGCGGGCCGTCGAGGGGAAGGGGTTCCGGCAAGGGCTCGTCCGGCGGATGCAGGCGCGTACCGGCGACGGCGCGGCCGACGGCGTCACCGATCCCGACCTGCCCGACGGACGCCTGATAGGACCCCCGGTCGACGATTTCGACCGTTTCGTGCGCGATTTCGCGCAGTCGCTTGTTCATCACGCGCATCGTCGCAGGCGGTGTGACGGCCGCCAACCGGTTTACCGGTGGGCGGTGCCCGCCTCCCCGTGGCGCCTGTCACGAAGGCGCGCTGTCACAAGGCGGGGGCAGCCGGTGTCTGGTGTTCGTTACGCAACACCAACGAGTGAGGACGAAGTCATGAACGCTCGATTCGATCTGCTCGGCAACGAGCTCGCCGTCAAGTTCAGCAAGCGGTTCGCCAACGCCAGTCTCGTGATCGACGGCTCACCGCTGCCGAAGGCCACCCGGGAACTGGTGTCGCTGCGTGCCAGCCAGATCAACGGCTGCGGCCTCTGTATCGACATGCACACCAAGGACGCGGCGGCCGCGGGCGAGACCCAACTCCGGCTCAACCTGGTCGCCGCCTGGCGCGAGGCCACCGTGTTCACCGAGGCCGAGCGGGCCGCGTTGGCGCTCGCGGAGGAGGGCACCCGGCTCGCCGACGCCCACCAGGGCGTGTCCGACGAGACCTGGGCCGAGGTGCGCAAGCACTACGACGACGACCAGATCGCCGCGCTGGTCTGCCTGGTCGGCCTGATCAACGCGGCCAACCGGATGAACGTGATCGTGCGCCACCCGGCGGGTTCCTACGAGCCCGGCATGTTCGAGAGCATGACGAGCTGAGCGGCGGCCGGATCCCGGCCCGGCCCGCGCCTCTGGCGCGCGGGCCCGCGGCCGCGGGAAAACGGCGGCCACCAAGCCGTGTATCGAAGTTGGCTGTGCTGTTCGGCAGGGTTCCGGCAAAGTCTGGTCCGCTCGCGGTGTAGAGCGCGCCTGCCGGGTGAGTCCCACCCTCGTGCGCATGTGTCCCACCGTCAGGCAGGTGAGTCCCACCCTCGTGCAGGTGAGTTGCCCGCTCGGGCGGGGATGGGTGCCGTGAGGGGTCCCCTCACAGCACCGCGCACGCCTGCTTGCAGGCGGGTCGCCGCGGAGAAAGGCGCCCTCGCACGGGCCGAACGTGGGACTCGGGCTGTCGAACGTGGGACACAAGCGCCGGAAGGTGGGACACAAGCGCCGGAAGGTGGGACACAAGCGCCGGAGGGTGGGACACAAGCATGAGGAGGCGATCCCGCAGTCAGGGACCGCCTGAGGTTCCGCCACCCGCACCGCCACTCGCACCGCCACGCGAGCCACTTTGATACAGCCCTTAAGCTCGGCAGCCTGATGAGCGCAACTCTTGTGGTGAAGGGCCTCGCCGCCTCCTACGGCGAGCGCACCCTGTTTTCGGACCTGGACCTGGTCGTGTCGCCGGGTGAGGTCGTGGGCCTGATCGGGGTCAACGGCGCGGGGAAGTCGACCCTGCTGCGGGTGCTCGCCGGTCTGACCGAACCGGACAGCGGCGAGGTCCGGCTGAACCCGCCGACGGCCACCGTCGGGCACCTGCCCCAGGAACCGGAACGGCGGGAGGGTGAGTCGGTGCGGGCGTTCCTGGCCCGCCGCACCGGGGTCGCCGCGGCGCAGGCCGAACTGGACACCGCCACCGAGGCGCTGGCCACGGGCGCGGATGGCGCCGACGACGCCTACGCGGCCGCACTGGACCGCTGGCTGACGCTGGGCGGCGCCGATCTGGAGGACCGTGCCGAGGAGGTCGCCGCCGAGCTGGGGCTCTCCGTCGGCCTCGATCAGCCGATGACCTCGCTGTCCGGCGGGCAGGCGGCGCGGGCGGGGCTCGCGTCGCTGCTGCTGAGCCGGTACGACGTGTTCCTGCTCGACGAGCCGACCAACGACCTCGACCTGGACGGCCTGGCCCGGCTGGAGCGGTTCGTCGGCGGGCTGCGGGCGGCGACCGTGCTGGTCAGCCACGACCGCGAGTTCCTCGCCCGCACCGTGGACCGGGTCGTCGAACTCGATCTCGCGCAGCGGCAGGTCAACACCTACGGCGGTGGGTACGAGTCCTACCTCGAGGAGCGGGCCGTCGCCCGGCGGCACGCGCGGGAGGACTACGAGGAGTACGCCACCACCAGGGCCGCACTGGAAGCCCGGGCCCGCACGCAGCGGGCGTGGATGGAGAAGGGCGTCAAGAACGCCCGGCGCAAGGCCCCCGACAACGACAAGAGCGGCCGCAAGTTCCGCGCGGAAGCCACCGAAAAGCAGGCCGCCAAGGCGCGCCAGACCGATCGGATGATCGAGCGGCTGGACGTCGTGGAGGAGCCGCGCAAGGAGTGGGAACTGCGGATGGAGATCGCCGCGGCACCACGCGCCGGCGCGGTGGCCGCCACCGCGCGCGGCGCGGTCGTGCGCCGCGGCGGTTTCACGCTCGGCCCGGTCGACCTGCAGATCGACTGGGCGGACAAGGTCGCGATCACCGGTGAGAACGGCGCGGGGAAGACCACGCTGCTGGCGGCGCTGCTCGGCCGCGTCGAACTCGACGAGGGGACCGCGGCGCTGGGCCCGGGCGTGGTGGTCGGCGAGGTGGACCAGGCGCGGCGGCTGTTCCTCGGTGACGTGCCGCTGGCCGAGGCGTTCGCCCGCGAGGTGCCGGAGTTCGCCGACGCGGAGGTCCGGACGCTGCTGGCGAAGTTCGGGCTGACCGCGGCGCACGTGCTGCGCCCGGCGGCGACCCTGTCACCGGGCGAACGGACGCGCGCCGCGCTGGCCCTGCTGCAGGCGCGCGGCGTGAACCTGCTGGTGCTCGACGAACCGACCAACCACCTCGACCTGCCCGCGATCGAACAGCTCGAGTCCGCTTTGGACAACTACCCGGGCACCCTGCTGCTGGTGACCCACGACCGCCGCATGCTCGACGCCGTGCACCTCACCCGTCGCCTGGAAGTGGCGGACGGCAAGGTCACGGAAGCCTGAGGCCGACCGGTGCCCCGGGCGGGGTGGTCGCGCGGCGAAGTTTGCCTCTAAAATAGAGGCATGAGTCCTTCTCCGGTTCTTGCCGCCTGGGCCTCGGGTGATCACGGCCCGCTCTCGGAGGCACTGGCCGAGCACGTGACGTTCTCGAGCCCGGTCGCCGACTACCACGGGCGCGCCGACGTCGCGCACATGCTCGGACTGATCGCGGGCGTGCTCGAAGGGGTCGAACGGACGGGGGAGTGGGGCGGCGAGCGGGATGCCGTCTACGCACTGGCGGCCCGGGTCGGCGGCCAGGATGTGCAGGGCCTTCTGCGGGAGGAGCGCACCGGAACAGGGAAGCTGACTCACGTAACCCTGTTCCTGCGGCCCTACCCGGTCCTGCGGACGGCGATCGGCAGGATGCGGGAGGCACTGGAACGGACGCCGCTGCCCTCCGGGCGGGGCTGAGCGATGCCGGGCACACCGCAGCCGGGGCACCCCGTCCGCGGGTCCACCACCGGACGGCCCATCATGGCGCTGTTCGACCTCGTCGGGCGGCGATGGACGCTCCGGATCATCTGGGAACTCGACCGGGCGGGAGGGCCGCTGACATTCCGTGAACTGCGCGCGTCCTGCGGCGACCTCTCGTCGAGCGTGCTCACCCGGCGGCTGCACGAACTCACCGGCGCGCGGATCGTCGAACGGGCCGGTGGCGGCTACGTGCTGACCGCGACCGGCAACGGCCTCGTCGGCAGCCTCGAACCCCTGCTGGACTGGGCGCAGGCCTGGAGCCGTGAACTCCGATCGACCGAGGACCGCGAAGGACCCCCTCACGCGCTCAGCCAGGAATAGGGGCTGGGACAAGCCGTGAAGGGTCCCTTCACAGTCGAATCGACTGTGAAGGGACCCTTCACGGCCAACATTCACGCGACCGTGGCGGTTACTGCTTCACGAAGCCGGGTTCGGCGACCTTCGGGGACGGGATCGTCGGTTCGTCGGTCTTCGGGCCGGGGATCGTGTCGATGCCTTCCATGCCCTTGGTGAAGTCGACCGGTTCGTCGTCCATGAAGGCGCGCGGGTTGAAGGTCTCGTCGACCATGACGCCGTGCACCCGGCGCCGCTGCATCCCGAAGTTCCCGGCGTCGTAGAGCGGTAGCAGTGCCGCTTCCCGCAGGTAGCGGTCGAACCGGTGCTTGCGGTCGACCGCGTTGACCCCGACGACCTGCAGGCACTTGTACACGCAGTCGAACATCATCTCGGTGCAGTGCACCTTGCACATCGCGCCGAGCATTTCGCCGTGGTAGCCGTGCTGGTCCAGGTAGTGCGCCGCCTTCCAGCAGAAGCACCGGGCGGCCTCGATCTTGGCCGCGACGTCGCCGAGGACGTAGCCCGGGTACTGGTAGTTGATGATCGGGGCGGGTCCGCCCGCGGTGTAGGTCTTGGCCCAGCGCAGCGCCTCCTCGTAGGCGGTCCTCGCCACCGCGACCGCGCCGATCCCGGCGACCGGACCGGACCAGGCGAAGTTGCGGTTGATCACCAGGTCGCCGTTGCCCCGGGTCCCCTCGATCAGGTTTTCGGCGGGCACCCGCGCGTTGTCGAAGATGATTTCGCAGTTGGGGGTGCTGCGCTGGGCGCTGGTGCTGATCGACCGGTAGGTGATGCCCGGGGTGCCCCGCTCGATCATGAGCGCGGACAGGCCGACGGTGCCGCCGACGCCGGGGTCGGTGCGCACGATCACCAGGTTCAGGTTGGCGCCCTGGTTGTCCCAGCCGCCGACGTTGCAGGGCCAGTACTTGCGGCCGTTGACGACGTATTCGTCGCCGTCGCGCCGCGCGGTGACCCGCATGCCCGCCCCGTTGATCGCCGGGGCGTCGAAGTTCGCGGTGCCACCCGGTGTGCCCGGCGGTTCACTGGCCGCGTATCCCACGATGAATTCGCCGCTCTGATCGGCGGTCGCCGTGCCGATGAACCGTTTCTTCTGCTCCTCGGTCCCGTAATACCAGACCGGCAGCAGCCCGAGTCCGTTCACCAGTACGGTGGTGCCGAATCCGGGATCGACCGCCTGGATCTCCTCGGCGGCGATCACGAAATCGACATTGGACAGTCCGCCCCCGCCGTATTCGGCGGGCATCATGGAGAACGCGATACCGCGTTTGCACGCCTCGGCGTAGGCGTCCTTGGTGAGCTGGAAGCCCTTCAACGGATCCGGTTCGGCGTCGACCTTGTCGGTCAAGGGGGCCAGATGACTCTCCGCGAAGGAGCGGGCGGACAACTGGATCTGCCGCTGTTTTTCGGTCAGTGTGAAGTCGATAGCCATAGTGCTACCTCAACCTGATTTCGAAAAAGGGAGAAAACGAGAATGGAATGGAGTTTTCATGTGGCGCGGATCACAGTCTACTCCGGGCTGTGGCGGCCCGCCGGACGTTGGGCGGGCCGCCTTTCCCGGCGTCGCTAGCCGCGCAGCACCGTGGCGTAGTTGGCCACCGCGAGACCGCCCATGTTGTGCACGAGACCGGTGCGGGGCCCCGCCAGTTGCAGGTCTCCCGCCCTGCCCGAGAGCTGGAGAGCCACCATCACGTGCTGCGAAACCCCGGTCGCCCCCACCGGGTGCCCCTTCGCCTTGAGCCCTCCGGAAACGTTGACCGGCAGCCGTCCGTCCCGGTGCACCCAGCCCTCCTCCACCGCACGCCGGCCTTCTCCCCGGGGAGTGAGCCCGAGCATCTCGTAGACGAGGAGTTCGGCGATGGTGAAGCAGTCGTGCACCTCGGCGAGGTCGAGATCGTCGAGGCCTGCCCTGGCCATGCCGAACGCCCGCCCGACGGCCAGCCTGCCCGCCGCGAATTCGAGGACGTCGCGCCGGGAGGGGTCGAGGTGGTCGTTGGCGTGCCCGATCCCGGCGACGATCGCGAGCGGGTCGGCCGGGTCCCGGCGCAGGACGATGGCCGCGGCGCCGTCGCTGACCGGTGAGCAGTCCGTGCGCCGCAACGGCCCTGCCACCAGCGGGTTCGCCTCCGAAACGGTCGAGCAGAAGGCGGCGCCGAGGTCCTTCCGGATCTGGGCCCACGGGTTCGCGCAGCCGTTGCGGTGGTTCTTCGCGGCGATCGCCCCGAGCACGTCCGGAAGCCACTCGCCGGCGTCGTACCGCTTGATGTACTTCTCGGCGACCTCGGCGAAGACCCCGGCGAAGCCGGCGGGTGAGTCCGTCCCCGCCAGCCGCGGGTCGGCCCCCAGCAGGGCGCGCGACACCTCCGCGCCGGGCGCGTGGGTCATCTTTTCCACGCCCACCACGAGCACGGTTTCGGCGAGCCCGGACAGCAGCGCCCGGACACCCTGGTGTACCGCGGCGGATCCGGAAGCACAGGCGTTTTCGACCCGGGTCATGGGGCGGCCCCACAGCCCGTCGGACGCGCCGAGCGGAAGCGAGGACGGGAAGGCGAACGGGGTGAGCCCGCTGTTGAACTGCGCGACGAAGACCTCGTCGATCGCCCCGGGGTCGACGTTCGCGTCGGCCAAGGCCTCCGTCGTGACCCGCTCGACGAGGCTGGACACCGTCTCCGTGGTCAGCCTGCCGAACGGGGTGTGCGCCACGCCGACGATGCCGATGCGGCCGGTGCGGGAGAAGCGGGTGGTCATGGGG
>NZ_VJWX01000035.1 GCF_007713715.1 Amycolatopsis rhizosphaerae | reverse complement strand
TGGTGGTCGTGGGCGGCGGCGGGGTGGGCTCCGCCGCGGCCTGGCAGCTCGCCGCCGGGGGCACCGACGTGGTTCTGCTGGAACGGTTCGCGGCGGGCCACACGCGGGGCGCCTCGCACGGCGCGTCCCGCATCTTCCGGATCGGCTACTCCGAGCCGACCTACCTCCGGCTGGCGTTGCGCGCGCTTCCGTTGTGGCGGGAGCTGGAACAGGAGTCGGGGCGCTCACTGCTGGAGCTGACCGGCGGGGTCACGCACGGCGGAGGCGAGGACCTCGACCTGCAGGCGTGGGCGCTGGAAGCCGCGGGCAGGCCCGGCCGCTGGCTGTCGCACGAGGAGGCGGTCGAGCGCTGGCCGGGACTCCGCTACGACGGGCGTGTCTACTTCCACCCGCTCACCGGACGGCTCCACGCCGATCACACCGTGGCGGCGCTGCAGGACGTCGCGGCGCGGGCCGGGGCCACCGTCCGTCACGAGACGCCGGTGACCGCGATCGAGGTGAAGGGGGCCGACCGGGTCGACGTGCACACCGTGAACGGGACCTATCGCGCCCGCAGGGCCGTGGTGGCCGTGGGCGCCTGGTCGGCGAAACTGCTCGCCGGGATCGTGCCGTTGCCGCCGCTGCGCGTCACCCAGGAACAGCCCGCCTACTTCGCGCCCGTCCGCGAGGACCTGCCGTGGCCTGCGTTCATCCACTACCGCGATCCCGCCGGGCTCGAGCCCGGCCTTCCGGGGGCGGTCTACGGCCTCGCGACTCCCGGGGCCGGTATCAAGGCCGGTTTCCACGGCGCGGGCAAGGTGTGCGACCCCGACGAGCGGGACTTCCGGGCCGAGCCCGGACGGTTGCGGGCGCTGCGGCGGTACGTGCGGGAGTGGCTGCCGGGCGCCGACCCGGACCGGGTGGACCCGATCAGCTGCACCTACACCACGACGGCCACCGAGGACTTCCTGCTCGACCGGGTGGGCCCGGTCGTGGTCGGCGCGGGCTTCTCCGGGCACGGCTTCAAGTTCCTGCCCGTGCTGGGCCGCATCCTCGCCGACCTCGCGGTCGCCGGGACACGTCCCGGCGACCGCTTCGCCCTGCCTTCCTCCTGACGCCGTGGCGGGCGGCCGCGACGCCGAAGGGTGCTCGCCGGTTGTGCCTGCCGGGTGCGCTCGGCCCGGGCCCGTTGCGCGATCATCTGCGAGAGAGTCGAACCGGTCGTGCCGCGGTCCGAAACGTGGGCGCCGGGGCGCCGGAGGAGGGGACCATGGAACTTCGCCAGTTGCGGTACTTCGTGACCGTCGCGGAGGAGTTGCACTTCGGCCGGGCGGCCGAGCGCCTGCACATCGTGCAGGCGGCGGTGAGCCAGCAGATCCGGAAGCTGGAGCGGGAACTGGGCGCCGAACTGTTCGACCGGTCGCCGCGCACCGTGCGGCTCACCGCGGCGGGCAAGGTGTTCCTGCCGGAGGCACGAACGGTGCTCGCCGCCGCGAGCCGGGCGAAGGCGAAGGTCGCGGCGCTCGCCGGCCCGCGGCCCGCGGTACTGCGCCTGGGCACCAGCAACGGTCTGGGTGAGCGCCTCGACCTAGTCCTGGACGCGCTGGCCCGCACCCTGCCGGAGGTGAGCGTCGAACTGGTGGCCTCACCCACCCGGGAAAGGCTGGACCAGGTGCGCGCGCAACGGCTGGATGCCACCTTCGTGCGCGGGATCACCGAAAGCCCCGAACTGCGGCTGATCCCGCTGTGGCGGGACGCGGTCACCGTCGCGCTGCCCGCCGACCACCCGCTGGCCGGGGCCCCGTCCGTGGAGCTCGCCGAGTTGGCGGAACTTCCGTTGCGTTTGGTGGAACGCTCCCGCAATCCGCCCCTGCACGACCTGATGCTGGCCTCCTGCCGGGCCGCCGGTTTCGAACCCGTGCTCGGCCCGCCGTTCACCACGGTCCAGGACACCCTGGCCACGGTGGGCGCGGGAGGTGGCTGGACGGTGGTGTACGAGGCGCACGCGCGGAGGTTGCCCACGCCCCGGGTCGCCTTCCTCCGCCCCGGGACGCCGATCGCGATGACCACGCTGCTCGCGGTGTCCGAAACCGCCCCGCCGTGGTGCCTCGACGCGCTGCTGCGGGCCTGCGATCACGATTGGTGATCGCAGCGAGTCCGGATCGCTTCTTGGTGCGGGCGCGGTTTCCGGGTGGACTGGTGCCAACGGGAAACACCGACACAGCAAGGAGAAACCAATGCCGATCGTCACCGTGCAGCAGGGCCCGCGCACCGTCGAGCTCAAGCGCGAACTGGTCCAGCGGATCACCGACGCCTTCGTCGACGCCTACGGGATTCCGGCCGAGACCGTCCAGGTGTGGATCCACGAAGTGCCCACCGACAGCTGGGGCGCGGCCGGGAAGCTGACCGCCGACCGGTGAGGTCAGCGCCCGAGGAGCGCGCCGCCGTTGCTGTTGAGGAACTCCCCGGTGATGTAGCCGGCCTCCGGGGAGGCGAGGAAGGCGACGGCGGCGGCGATGTCCTCGGGCCGTCCTTCCCTGCCGACGAGGGTCTGACGGCGGCGGCGGTCGAGTTCGGCCTCCGACGGCGCGCCGCCGAAGAATTCGGTGCCCGCCACGTAGCCGGGGACCACCACGTTGGCCGTCACCCCGTCCGGGCCCAGTCGCGTGGCGAGCGTGTGGTTCCAGGCCAGAAGGGCGGCCTTCACCGCCCCGTAGGAGCCGTTGCCGCGCAGCGCGGCGAGCGAGCCGATGGTGACCACGCGCCCGCCGGGCCTGCTCAGCCGCGGCAGCAGGGCTTCGGTCAGCAACACGGCGGGGAGCACGTTGTGGTCGAAGTCCTGTCGCCACGCCTCGGCGACGGCCTTCAACCCGCCCTCCGGTGCGGGGGTGCCGCGCCGCCCCGCGTTGTTCACCAGGACGTCGACCCGCGGCGGGAACTGATCGAGCGTGCGCTCGACCTCCTCCGGCGCGGACAGGTCGACGGCCACGGGGTGGATGTCGCCGCCGAGCGACTCCGCGGTTTCGCGCAGCACTCCGGCCCGCCGCCCGAGGATCGTCACCCGGTCGCCCTGCGCGGCGAACCGCGCCGCGATCGCCCGCCCGATGCCCGTGCCGCCGCCGCTGACCACCACCGACCGCGCCGTACCCGTCATGGTTGTTACGGTAGCGGCGCCGGGAGTCCAAGATCGCGTGACTTCGGCGACCCTCCGGCGGGCAGCCGCGACCAGAAGGGCGATGACGTGGAGATCTGGATCAACCCGGCCTGCTCGAAGTGCCGATCGGCGTTGTCCCTTCTCGATGCCGAGGGGGCGCGGTACACCGTGCGGCGCTATCTGGAGGAGCCTCCGACGGCCGGGGAGCTCGAGGCCGTGCTCGGCCGCCTCGGCCTCGACCCCTGGGACATCACGCGCACCGGGGAAGCGGTGGCGGCCGAACTCGGGCTGGAGTCCTGGTCGCGGGAACCGGCCGACCGCGCCCGCTGGATCGAGGCGCTGGCCGCCCACCCGATCCTGATCCAGCGGCCCATCATCACCGCGGACGACGGCAGTGCCGTGGTCGGGCGCACTCCCGAGGCCGTGCGCTCCGTCCTGGACTGATCTCCGGCAGGGGCCGTGAAAAACTCGAAACTCGTGGGCTTTCCGGCTCAACCTTTCCGGCGCTCATCCGTCTGGACGGGGTATGGGGCATCCGAAGGGGGGCACTGAAGAGGACTTCGCCGAGTTCGTGATGGCGAGTTCCGGCAGGCTTACGCACGCCGCGTTCCTGTTGACCGGCGACCGGCACCAGGCGGAGGACGCCGCGCAGACGGCGCTGGCGCGGACCTATGCAGCCTGGCGGCGGATCCGGCACAAGGACGCCTATGGTTACGCACGGAAGGTGCTGGTCAACCACCTGATCGACCTCTGGCGGCGGCCGATCAAGGAGTCGCCGACCGACGAGGTGCCGGAGCGCCGCGTCGCCGGTGCGCCCGAGTCGGCCGTGGTGACGCGGCAGTGGCTCCAGGAACTGCTGGACGGGCTCACCGGGCGTGAGCGGGCGGTGATCGTGCTCCGGCACTACTTCGACCTGCCGGAGGCGGAGGTGGCGGCCGAACTGTCGGTTTCGGTGGGCACCGTGAAGAGCACGAACTCGCGTGCGCTGGCCAAGCTGCGGGTGGCGGCGAAAGACGATCTGCCGACAACGTGCGGGGGTGCGGCCTGATGCCGGACATCGACGAGTTGCGGGCGGCGCTGCGGCAGGAACCCGAACAGGGGTATCGGGTTCCCGATCTCGACGCCGTCGTCGCCCTGGGTAAGCGCATCCGCCGCAGGCGGCGGGTGGCGGCGGCCTCCGGAGCCGTCGCCGTGGCGGCCGCCGTGGTGGTCGTGCTGGGGCTGACCAGCCAGCTCAGGCCGGGCGTCCCTCCGGCGGGCGACGGCGGCCCGGCGATCAGCGTGGCACGGCCGCCCGCAGCGACGGCGACATCGGGTGAGACGCCGGTATCGCCGGAAAGTGTGGAGTCGACGGCGGGGGAGTCGCCTGCCCCCAAGGGGGACGTGGTGCCGACGGGGATCCACGACGAGGCGGGGGAGATCGTGCTGTACGCGGTCGGCCTCGACGAGGCGGCCCTCCCCGACGTCCACTTCGGACTCGCGGTGGGGCATCGCGGTCCTTCCGGCCGGCTGACCACGGACCGGGTGGCCAACGTGATCACCGGAACGGACCGCGCACCCGGCTTCCGGGTCTTCGACGGTGGCACTGACGAGACCGCGACCCGGACCTGGGTGCCCGCGTTCGGGTACTACGTGGGCCCGGCCGCCAGGATCACCACCACCGTGCGCGGGAAGACCGTGGAGGCCAGCCTGGCGAGCTGGAGCGAGGACCCGAACGTGGTCTTCTTCTGGTTCACCCGCGACGAGGTACCGGACGCCACACTGGCCACCCCGCCGCGCGCCTACGCCGCCGACGGATCGGCCCTGCCGAAGTGAGCGGACTCCTGGCCCGCATGAAGTTC
Organism: Amycolatopsis rhizosphaerae; assembly: GCF_007713715.1. Classification (GTDB taxonomy): domain Bacteria; phylum Actinomycetota; class Actinomycetes; order Mycobacteriales; family Pseudonocardiaceae; genus Amycolatopsis_E; species Amycolatopsis_E rhizosphaerae. Next base: position 23,377 of record NZ_VJWX01000035.1, on the reverse strand, counting down.
CTTCGTCCGTGCGTTCTTCGAAGGGCAGGCCAGGATCGCAGGTGGTCCGCCGCCAGGGCAGGGTTTTCGTTGTCAACAAGCAGAATCCGCGGCTGAAGGCCCGCCGGCGCCGACCTCGCCCGGATTTGCCCGACACCGCCCGCCCGGCGCCGCGGGCGGTTACCATTTGCGGGTGCCCAGCCGATCCGGGCCGGGACAGGGGTTCGCCGCGCTTCGAGGGGTTGAGCATGAGTTATCCGAACCAGCCACCGCAGTGGCAGGGCCACAACCCTCCCCAGACTTCCGGACCCGGCGGTGTTCCGGGGCCCTACGGGCCTCCCGGTGCCCCGGGGCAGTATCCGCAGTACGGCCCCGGCCAGTCCGGTCCCGGGCCGTACGGCCCGGGCGGCGCCTACGGCCCGCCGGTCCCCGAGGCGCGGAACAACGTCCCCGCCGCGATCATCCTGATCCTCGGCGGGCTGCTCGGGGTGGTGCAGGCCTTCCTGCCCTGGGTCTCCATGCCCGCGGTGGGCAGCCTGACCGGGTTCGATCTGGTCAGCCTGGCCGGGGACGCGGGCGGGGGAGCGGTCGAGGCGACGATCTTCCAGGTCTGCCTGATCGCCGTGCTCGTCTGCGGTGGGCTGCTCCTGATCGCCGGGGCCTCGCTGGTCGTCCCGATGCGCAACCGCAAGGTGCTGGGTGCGCTGTCGCTGCTCGTCACGGTGATGATGACCGTCGCCGTGGTGCTGCTCCTGGTCAAGGCGGGCCTCGGTTTCAGCGGGCTTTCCGTCGGTTTCTACTGCTTCCTGGCCTCGGCCGTGATCTGCTGGCCGGGCTCGCTCATCGCGCTGTTCAAGCGCTGAGAACTGCGGGTCCAAAAAGGACGTCGCGGTACGGACGGGAAGAAGCGGGCTTCACCGCCCGTCCGCCAGTTCCCGCAGGAGCGGGGTGAGCGCCGGGGCATGGCGGCCGAAGAAGTCCGCGTCGACGGATTCCACCGCCGCGATGGCCCGGCGGGCCAGGTTCCTGCCCGCGGGGGTGGGACGCAGCCGCCGGGCCCTGGTGTCGGCCGGGTCGATCTCCCGCCGGAGCAGTTTCTTCTCCTCCAGTTTGCGGACGATCTGCGAGGTCATCTTGACGTCCGTGCCGGCATGGCGGGCCAGGCGCAATTGGTTGGGCACCTCGCCCTGCTCGCTCAGCCACCACGCGCTTGCCAGCAGGACGAACTGCGCGTGCGTGAGCCCGAGAGGCTGGAGCGCGGCGGTGACCGCGCGCTGCCAGGCGAGGGTGACGTGCCAGAGCAGGAAACCGGGGCTGGCCGCCGGTCCTTCCGGAAAGCGGGTCACGCCGCCGCCCGTGCGAGCAGGGCGGCCATGGCTTCGGGGAAGTCTTCGGTGATCGCCGGGCCGACGGAGGCGGCGATTTCGCCGGGGCCGGTGATCTCGAGGCGGTGGATCACTTTCGTGCCACCGTCTTCCCGCGGCCGGAGGGTGTGGCTGAACCGCAGCGTCAGTCCCTCGAACTCGGTTTCGTCGGCGTAGACACGGTTCTCGGTGACCTCCGCGATGACGGAAGTGATCGGGTCCTGCCCCTTCGGCTTCATCACGACCTCGCCGCCGGGGGCGAAGGCGCCGCGCAGCCGGACCCATTCCATCGACGTGTCCCAGCTCGCCCAGTCGTCCAGGTCCGCCAGCACCTTCCAAACCGCTTCCGGGGCGGCGTCCGTCTCGCCGGTGTGCTCATGGGTCCACATGAAGGCCTCCTGATCGTCGTCGCACAGATAATCTACGCGCAGACTATATTCCGGAGATCATCCCACTGTCGAGAGGCAAGCGGGTTCTCCGTGCGTCCCTGGGTCCGAAACGCGTTGTTGCTTCGGTGTTACGCGTGTGCTTGACTGTCGATAGAACCTGTTCTAGATCTGCTGAGGTGGACCATGATCCGAACCCGTGCGGCGGCGCTGCTGGAGCAGCCTGGCAAGTGGCAGGTCATCGACGTCGAACTCGACGAACCCAAGGCGAACGAGGTGCTGGTCCGGTTCAGGGCGGCGGGGCTGTGCCACTCCGACGACCACGCCTCCACCGGGGACATGCCGGTCGCCCAGTTGCCGCTGATCGGCGGGCACGAGGGTGCCGGGGTGGTCGAGGCGGTGGGCCCCGGCGTGCGCTCACTGGCCGTCGGTGACCACGTGGTGGCGCAGTTCGTGCCCTCCTGCGGCCGCTGCGTGGCCTGCGCCTCCGGCCGGGGCAACCTCTGCGACCTCGGCATCTACGCGTTGTCGGGATCGATGGCCGACGGGACCTACCGTGCCCACCACAACGGCTCCGACGTGGGCCAGATGACGATGGTCGGCACCTTCGCCGAGCGCGCGGTGGTGCCGGAGTACTCGTTGAGCAAGATCGACGACGACATCCCGTTCCACGTCGCCGCACTCCTGTCCTGCGGCGTACCGACCGGCTGGGGCTCGGCCGAGTACGCCGCGGAGGTCAAGGCCGGGGAGACCGTGATCGTGATGGGTGTCGGCGGCGTGGGCATGAACGCCGTGCAGGCCGCGGCCGTCCGCGGCGCGGCACACGTGATCGCGGTGGACCCGGTGGCGTACAAGCGTGAACGGGCCGTGGAGTTCGGGGCGACCCACACCTTCGCCGACATCGACGAGGCCGCCGACTTCGCCCGCTCGGTCACCGGTGGGCAGGGCGCGAACTCGGCCATCGTCACGGTCGGCGTCACCACCGGTCAGCACGTGGCGCAGGCGGTCAACGCGATCGGCAAGTTCGGCACCGTCGTGGTCACCGGCATCGGCGACATCAAGGACGAGGGCCTGCCGATCAACCTCTGGATGCTGTCGATGATGCAGAAGCGCATCCAGGGCGTCATCTTCGGCATGGGCAGTCCGGCGTTCGAAATCCAGAAGCTCGCCGCGCTGTACAAGGCGGGGCGGCTCAAGCTCGACGAGCTGATCACCACCACCTACAAGCTGGACGAGGTCAACCAGGCCTACGCGGACATGCACGCGGGCCGCAACATCCGCGGCGTCATCCTGCACGACGAGGATTGAGGCAGGCGGCTACGCCGCTGGCCGAAGGGCCGTGAGGGACTCCCCTCACGGCCCTTTTTGCGCTACCGACCGGGCCGGGGCGAGCCGTGAAGGGACCCTTCACAGCACCTCGCGGCGCCGTTTCGGGCGTTCGGGATTCACCTCATGTGGCGCGGGTTTTCCGCATGGACACCGGTGGTGCCGGTGGCGGAGGGTGAGGCGTGCCAGCGGCGGTGAGCCGGACGAGCGAGGTGCCCCCCAAGGGGCCGGAACAGGAGTCGTCGTGGGACGGGTGGAAGGCAAAGTCGCCTTCGTGACGGGTGCGGCGCGCGGTCAGGGGCGTGCCCATGCGGTGCGGCTCGCGGAGGAGGGGGCGGACATCATCGCGCTCGACCTCTGCGCCGACGTGGCCACGGCCGCGCACGGGGGAGCGACCAAGGAAGACCTCGACGAGACGGTGCGACAGGTCGAGGCCCTCGGCCGCCGCATCGTGGCCCGGGTGGGCGACGTCCGCGACAGCGACGCGCTGGAGGCCACCGTCGCCGACGGGGTGGCGGAGCTGGGCAGGCTCGACATCATCTGCGCCAACGCCGGGATCGCGGGCTTCGGGCCCGCGCTGGAGCTGTCGCCCCAGACCTGGCAGGACATGATCGACATCAACCTGACCGGCGTGTGGCGCACCGTACGCGCCGCCGCACCGGCCGTGGTGGCCGGCGGGCGGGGCGGATCGATCGTGCTGACCAGCTCGATCGCCGGCATGATCGGTTTCCCCAACGTCGCGCACTACGCCGCGGCCAAGCACGGCCTGGTCGGGCTGATGCGCGTGCTGGCGATGGAACTGGCGCCCGAACGGATCCGGGTCAACACGGTGCATCCGACCAATGTAGACACCGACATGATCCAGAACGAGTACATGTGGTCGTTCTTCACCGGCGGGCAGCCGGGCGCCACCCAGGCGGACGCGGCGGTGCCGATGCAGATGATGCACGCGCTGCCGGTGCCGTGGGTGGAAAGCATCGACATCGCCAACGCGGTGCTGTGGCTGGCTTCCGACGAAGCCCGCTACGTCACCGGGGTGGTGCTCCCGGTCGACGCGGGCTGCACGCACCCGTTCAAGGCGCCGCACAAGCAGTGAGGCCCGGTGCCCGGTTCCGGCTTCAGGAACCGGGCACCCCGCCGGGGTGGCCGTAGATTCCCGCGGCCCACACGTGCGCGAGCGCGTCGACGAAGCCATCGTCGGTCTCACCGGTCATCACGTGGTGGTAGAACGCCTGGTTGTTGGCTCCGATGAGAATGCGGGCGAGGGTGGCCGGGTCCGGTCCCGCGGGAGCGCGTCCCGCGGCGCGTTCGGTTTCGATGTGCCCGGCGGCCACCGTGACGTAGCCGTCCAAAATGGACTCCCACACCCGGCCGATTTCCGAGCTGTGCGGTGGGGCTTCGTAGGCCGCGCGCAGCACCCCCCGGTGCCGGCGCCAGATCCGCACCGTCTCGCGCACGGCGTCGCGGAGTGCGTCGAGACGGGGTTGGTCCGATTCGCCCACCCACAGCGCCATCGCGGCGCGGAAGTCGTGGGCGATGTGGCGCAGCAGGGCGGCGGCGACGGCGTCCTTGGACTCGAAGTAGAAGTAGAAGCTGGTCCGCGAGGCGCCCGAGCCCGCCAGGATGTCCGCCACCGCGATCTCGTCGAGGGCCTGCTTGCCGAGTAGCTCCTCGGTCGCCCTCAGTACGGCCGCTTCGATCGTTTCCGTTCCGGTGCTCGCCTGCTGCCTGCGCCGGTCCCGTCTGGTCGTCATGACCGGATGTTATATCCAAACACAGTGTTCGGTCTTGTGTTCGGACACAGTGTTCGGTTACCGTTTCCGAACCCACGAGGAGGTGATCGACGTGGATCACAACCAGCTCAGGGCACTGTCCGCGCAGCTTTCCTACCTGCGCGAATCCAGTCCCTGGTACCGGCAGCGACTGCGAGAGGCCGGTATCGGCACGGCGGAGCTCTCACCCGCCGAAGTAGCGGCTCTTCCGCGTTTCGACAAACACCAGCACCGGCTCTCCCAGGAAGCCTCGCTGCGCGAACTCGGCCACCCCTACGGCCTGCACCTGTGCGCCGATCCCGGTTCCCTGCGCGCGGTGCACGCGACCTCGGGCACCAGCGGGATGCCCACCTACTACACGTTCACCGAAGCGGACCTGCGCACCAACGACGAGGCCGTCGCGGCGGGACTGGCCGCCGCCGGGGTCCGGCCGGGGGACGCGGTGCTGCACGCCTACGCGCTGAGCATGTTCGTCGGCGGGGTGCCCTGGGTCCGGGGGATCCAGGCGCTGGGCGCCGCGGCGCTGCCGATCGGCGCCGAGGGCGGTACCGCCCGGCTGCTGCAGTTCGCCACCACCATCCGGCCCCGCGTGCTGTGCTGCACCCCGTCCTTCGCCGAGCACCTCATCGAACGCGCACCCCAGGTCGCCGGCGTCGAGGTCGGCGAACTCGGGATCGAGCTGCTGATCTGCGGGGGCGAAGCCGGAGCCGGTGACCCCGCGGTCCGCGCGATCCTCGAAAACGCCTACGGCGCCGAGGTGCGTGACGTGCAGGGCGGGGCCTGGGGGCATTTCGCGGTGTCCTGCGAGGCCCAGGACGGGATGCACCTGGTCACGCCGGAGAACGTGCTGCTGGAGGCGCTCGACCCGGAGACGGGCGAGCCGCTCCCGCTCGACCACGGCACCATCGGCAACCTGGCGCTGACCAGCCTCCGCTGGGAGGCGGGGCCGGTGCTGCGCTACGACATGGCCGACACCGCGCGGTTCCTCACCGAACCGTGCGCGTGCGGGCGGCCGGGACTGCGGTACCAGCTGCTCGGGCGCACCGACGACATGATCATCGTCAACGGGGTCAACGTGCACCCGTCGGCGGTGCGGGACGTCGTCGCCTCGTTCCACCCCGAGGTGTCGGGCGTGATCCGGGTCGTCGTCGAAGGCCGGGAACCGCGGGTGAGCCCGCCGGTGGACGTGCAGGTCGAGGCCGGCCCCGGAAGCGGTGCCGATGGCGACCTGGCCGCGCGGATCGAAGGGCGGCTGCGCGACGCGCTGCGGTTCCGGGCCCGGGTGGAGATCGTCGAGCCCGGCTCGCTCGGCCGCTCCGACCACAAGACCCCGCTCCTGCTCCGAACGGAGAAGACCCGATGACGGACGCCGTCGACGTCTGTTCCCGGTGCGGCACCGCCACGGTGACCGGCACCGCGGCCACAGACGTCCCCGTACCACCGTGCCGCGCCTGCGGCGCGACCCCCGACCGGATCGCGGCCGGTGCCGCCGGCCGGGTCTACACCTGGAGCACCGTGCACCGCGGGATGCCGGGGGTGCCGGTGCCCTACACCGTCGCCTACGCCGATTTCGACGGTGGCACAAGGCTTTTCGCCCGCGTCTCCGGCGCGGTCTGCATCGGCACCACCGTCACCGTGGTCCCCGAGGACGAGGCCGGTTTCCGCTTCGTCGTACAAGAGGAGGCCGTCGCATGAGGACCGTCGAAGTGGCCGGGGTGGGCATGACCGCCTTCGGCCGGTTCCCCGACCGCACCCTGGAGGACCTGGGCGGCGAGGCGGTGGAGGCGGCGCTCGCCGACGCCGGGCTCGACCGGACGCGGCTCGACGCGGCCTACGTCGGCAACGTCCTCGGTGGTGGCCAGGTGGGCCCTCGCGTGCTGGAGCGGGTCGGGATCACCGGGCTGCCGATCGTGAACGTCGAAGCGGCGTGCGCGAGCGGTTCGGTGGCCTTCCGGCAGGCGGTCCGGGCCGTGGCCTCGGGCCTGGAGGACCTCGCCCTCGTCGTGGGGGTCGAGCAGGTGTCCGGCCACGGGGTGCTCAGCCCGCTGGAGGCCGACCGGGAAAGCGTGCTGGGCCTGACCTTCCCGGCCGTGTACGCGATGGTCGCGCGGCGGGAGCTCGAGCAGAACGGCACCACGCTCACCGAACTCGCCGAGGTGGCCGTGCGCAACCGGGCCGCGGGCACCGGGAATCCGCGCGCCACACTGGCCAAGGCCACCTCCGCCGAGGAGGTCCTCGCCTCACCGATGGTCGCCGAACCCCTGACCCGTCTGCAGTGCGGGGCCCACGCCGACGGCGCCGCGGCGATCGTCGTGGCCGCGCCGGGGCTGCTCTCGCGTGACCGGCCGACGGTCACCGTCCGTGCCGCGGCCATGGTTTCCGGCACTTCCCTTCGCCGCCAGGTCGACATCACCGAAGGCGATCCGACCCGTCGCGCGGCCGCTCTCGCCTACGCCGAAGCCGGTCTCGGGCCTGCCGACATCGACGTGGCCGAGGTCTACGACCCGTTCACCATCGGCGAGATCGTTTCGGTCCGGGCGCTGGGCCTTGACCGCGGGCGCACCGCGATCAACCCCGGCGGCGGGCTGCTCGGCCGCGGCCACGCGGTCGGCGCCACCGGCGTCGCGCAGCTCGCCGAACTCACCTGGCAACTGCGGGGCGAGGCGGGTGCCCGGCAGGCCGGGGCGCCCACGACCGGTCTCGCCCAGACCGTCGGCGGCGGTCCGCGCGGGCTCGACGCGATCGCCGCCGTGGTGCACGTGCTCTCAGTCAAGGAGGACCAGTGAGCTTCACGATCGACATCGACACCGGTGGCACCTTCACCGACGGGCTCATCGCCGATCACGCGCGCGAAACCGTGCACGTGGTCAAGGTGCCGAGCACCCCGCACGACCCGACGCTGGCGCTGCTCGACTGCGTCACCGAGGCGGCGCGCCGCCTCGACCTCACCGTGCCCGCGCTGCTGCGGGACACCACGGTGCTGCGCTACGCCAACACCATCGCCACGAACGCCGTCATCGAACGGCGCGGCGCCAAGGTCGGCGTCCTTGTCGGACCGGACGAGCCATGGCCGTCCTGGCTGGTGGACGAGGGCTGGACCGAGGCGGACATGATCGAGCGGGCCCCGGCCGCCCAGGCGCTCGGCGCCTTCCAGACGCTGGTCGACCGCGGCGCGCAGGCCGTGGTCGTCGCGATGGCCGAGCCCGGCGAGGAGCAGGCGGCCAAACGGGCGGTGCGGCAGGAGTACCCGGGGCAGTTCCTCGGCGCCACCCCGGTGTTCACCACCTCCGAGGTCGCCGACGGGCCGGACCCGGCCGCGCGGCTCAACGCGGCCTTCCTCGCCGCCTACGTGCACCGGCACCTGGCGGGCTACCTGCAACGGGCCGAGGAGCGGCTGCGGCTCCAGGGCCTGACCCGGCCGCTGCTGGTGGTGCACAGCTCCGGCGGGGCGAGCCGGGTGGCCCGCACGCACGCGCTCAACACCTACAACTCCGGCCCGGCCAGCGGGCTGCTCGGTGCCCGCGCGCTGGCCCGCCGCCATGGCGTCCGGCACGCGATGACGCTGGACATGGGCGGCACGAGCGTGGACCTCGGCGTGGTCGCCGACGGGCAGGCCGCGATCGACGAGACCTCGCACATCGCGGGCCTTCCGGTCGATCTGCCCGCCATGCGGGTGTACGCGGTGGGCGGCGCGGGCGGCTCCCTCGTCGGCGTCGAAGACGGCACGCTGCGTGTCGGCCCGGACAGCGCGGGCGCACGGCCCGGTCCCGCGTGCTTCGGGCTGGGCGGGCAGCGCCCCACCGTGACCGACGCCGATCTCGTGCTCGGCCACCTCGATCCCGAGTACTTCCTCGACGGCCGCATGCGCCTGGACGCGGAGCGGGCGCGCAGCGCGCTGCGGCCGGTGGCCGAAGCGCTCGGGGTGCCGCTCGACGAGGCCGCGTGGCAGGTCAAGGAGAAGGTCGCCGAAATGTCGGCCGGTTACGCGCGGACGGTGGCCGCCGGCCACGGGCTGTCCGGCGACGATCTCGCCGCCACGGTCCTGGTGGTCTACGGCGGGGCGGGCAGCGCCCACGCCGCCGGGATCGTGCGGGCCACGGGCCTGCGGACCGCGCTGATGACGCCCTACAGCGCGGTGTTCAGCGCCTACGGCTCGTCCGGGCTCGACGTGGTCCACGCCTACTCGCGCCGCATCGACCGGAACAACCCCGACCCGGTGCGGGTGGCCGAAACCCTGATCGCCCGCGCCCGCCGGGACATCGCGGGGGAGGGGTTCGACGAGCTGACCCTGACGATCACCGCGACCCGTGCCAGGGGCGAGGAAGTCGTGTCCTCGCCGGAGGAGCTCGCCGGACTGGACGGGGTCACGCGGGTCGCGGTGCGGGCCGTCGCCCCGGTGCCGCACGTCGCGTTCGAACCCGGCGAACTCGGGGACCCCGACGCGAGCGCGGCCCGGCGCGGCGAGCGCGACGCCTACTGGGGCCCCGGCCACGGCAGGGTGGCCACTCCCGCCTACGAACGCCGCCTCCTGCGCCCCGGACACCGCATCGCAGGCCCGGCCTTCGTCGACGGAGCCGACACCACCACCGCCATCCCGCCCGGCTTCACCCTCACCGTCGACGAGCACGGCACCGAGATCCTTTCCCTCGACTAGAAGGATTTTGGGGACCGAAGCGGCGGAGCCGCTTGCACCACCCGAGCAACTGGCACCGCCGCGGGTTCTGACGTGGTTCCTCGCGAGGACAGCGCCGACGTGGTGAATTGGCATTCATGAGGAGGCGATCCCACAGCGAGGGACCGCGTCAGGTTCCGCTACCCGCACCGCCACGCAAACCACTTGAAACAGTCTTGGAAGGAGTGCCTTCATGCTCATGCGCATCACCGAGCATCTCGACCTGGATCTGGATACCGAAACCTGGCACTGCAACCGGTGCGCGGCCCCGCTCGGGTCCGCTCGCGCTTCCTACAAGGAGGGCCTGCTCGTCGCCGACCGCGATCCGGCCGAGGTCCATTTCGCCCGTGCCCCGCAGGGTTCGGAATACAGTTTCGCCCCCGACTCCGACTGGTGCCGCATCGTGGAGTTCTACTGCCCGCGCTGCGCCCAGCTGATCGAGACCGAGTACCTGCCGCCGGGCCACCCGATCACCCGCGACCTGGAACTCGACCTGGACGCGCTGCGGGAACGCGCCGCGGCCCGGCAGGCCAGGACCGCGCCATGACCGGGCCCCTGACCCGCGACGAGGTCCGGGAGGCGCTGCGGGGCCGTCCCGCCCGGCGGCCCGCGTTCGTCCCCTTGGGACAGCGGACGGCGGCGCGGGTGGCGCAGGTGCCGCCGGAGGTCCTCGCCACCGATCCGGCCCTCCTGGCCACCACGCTGGACTCCGCGCAGCGGCTGTTCGGCTACGACGCGATCGTCGTCGGGTTCGATCCGGCGGCCGAAGCCGAAGTGGTCACCGAGGCGGCCCGGCGGATCCGGGCCGTGCGGGGCGACATCGCCGTGCTGGGCGTGGTCGGCGCACCGGAACCGCCCGCGGGCCGGGCCGGCGCCGTCGCGCTCGCCAGGGCGCTCGGCGAGGCCGGGGTCGACGCGCTGCTGGTCCACCACTGGAGCCCGCGGTCGCACGACCCGGCCGCGCTGCGCACGCTGACCCGCGTCGCCGCGCACTACGAATGCGTCCTGGCCCGCTCGCTGAGCCCGGAGGACCCGCTCGAACGGTCCGATGTGGACTGTCCACTCGCGCCGGGCCGTCCGCTCACCCCGGCCGAGGACGCCGCGGCTCCGGCCGCGGTCGCCCGCATCGCCGGGCCGGACTTCACCGGTGCCGGGCGCGCCGCCTGGCTGACCACGACCGGGGACGAGGCCGCGGAAGCCACCCCCGAACACCTGCACGCCACTGTCGCGGCCGTCGGCCGTGCGGCGGGGCACTGAAGACCAGCTACTCAAGGAGAGTGACGTGAACCACTCCATCGACATCGACGTCGGCGGCACCTTCACCGACTGTTTCGCCACCGCGGACGGAACCTGGGTCAGCGCCAAGGTGCCCACCACCCACCACGACCTCAGCGTGTGCTTTTCCAACGCGCTGGAGGCCATCGCCGGGCAGCTGGGCCGCCCGGTGGAGGACATGCTCGCCGACACGGGCGTGCTGCGGTACTCCACCACGATCGGCATCAACGCGCTCATCGAGCGCACCGGGCCCAAGCTCGGCCTGATCACCACCCGCGGTTTCGAGGACACCATCTACGTCGGACGGTCCCGCCAGTGGGGCGACGGCCTGCCCCTGGAACAGGTCCGCGACCTGGCCACCATCCGCAAGCCGGAACCGCTCATCCCGCGCGAGCTGGTGGCCGGGGTTTCCGAACGGGTCGATTCCAGTGGCCGTGTGCTCATGCCGCTCGACCCCGACGACGTGCGCGAGCAGGTGCAGACCCTCGTCGACCGCGGCGCCACCGGTTTCGTCGTGGCGCTGCTGTGGTCGTTCGCGAACCCCGAGCACGAACTGGCCGTGCAGGAGGTGATCCGCGAGGAGTACCCGGACACCTACCTCGGCAACTTCCCGGTGATCTGCTCGCACCAGGTTTCGCCGCGCGTCGGCGAATACGCCCGCACGATGACCGCGGTCGTGGACGCCTACACCCACGCCGCGCTCAGCGACCAGCTGTTCCGGATCGGCGAGATGTGCCGCAAGCGCGGCTACCAGCGTCCGCTGATGCTGGTGCACAACAGCGGTGGCAGCAAGAAGCTGACCCGCACCCGGGCGATCGACACGCATGCCGCGGGCCCCGCCGCGGGCGTGTTCGGCACGGCGACGGTCGCGCGCCTCTACGGCCTGGACGACATGCTGTTCACCGACGTCGGCGGCACCAGCTTCGACATCGCGGTGGTCAGCGGCCGGGCGATCAGCTCCTACGACTTCCGGCCCATCTTCGACCGGTGGCGCGTGCAGGGCTCGTTCGTGGAGACCAAGTCCATCGGGGCGGGCGGCGGTTCGATCGCCTGGATCGACGAGGCGCTCGGCCGCCTCCACGTCGGCCCGCGCAGCGCCGGGTCGATGCCCGGCCCGGTGGCCTACGACCAGGGCGGGGAGGAGCCGACGGTCACCGACGCCGACCTGGTGCTCGGCATGCTCGACCCGGACTACTACCTTGGCGGCCGGTTCCCGCTCGACGTCGACTCCGCGCGGGAGGCGATCACCGAGCGCATCGCCAAACCGCTCGGTGTGGACACCGACGAGGCGGCCTGGCGCATCCACCACCTCGCCAACGCCGTGATGGGCCAGGAGATCTTCACCGAGGTCGCGCTCAAGGGCCACGATCCGAAGGACTTCACCATCGTGGCCGCGGGCGGGGCGGGCCCGGTGCACGCCTGCGGGTACGCCGACTTCGTGGGCGCCCGCCGGGTGCTCGCCCTGCCGTTCAGTTCGGTGTTCTGCGCGTTCGGCTCCTCGGGCATGGACGTCATGCACATCTACGAGCGCACCCGGCGGCTCGCGCTCACCCGGTTCATGCGGCCGGACGCGGCCGCCGACCTCGACGCGTTCAACGAGGTGGTGGACGAACTGCGGGCCGAAGCCGAGCGCGACTTCGCGCTGGAGGGCTTCACCCCGGACCAGCTCCACCTGGAGCTGGAGGTCGACATGCGGTTCGGGACCCAGCTCAACTCCACCCGGGTGAAGGCCCCGAAGCCGCACCTGTCCTCGCAGGAGGACGTGGCGGAACTGTGCGCGGCGTTCGTCGACGAGTTCGGCAGGCAGTTCTCGCCGGAGGCGGCCTTCCCGCAGGCGGGCATCGACATCCAGGAACTGCACCTCAAGGCCTGGGTGCCCGCCACACCGGCGGCGCTTCCGGAGTCCGCTTTGGACGGTCCCGGCGCGACTCCCGCGCTGACCGGGCACCGGCCCGTGCACTGGGGACCCGGCCACGGCACCGTGGAAACGCCGGTGTACCGGCACGAGCGGCTGCGGCCGGGCAACCGGTTCGACGGGCCGGCGATCGTGGAAGCCAGTGACACCACCATCGTCGTGCCGCCGGGCTGGGATCTGACCCTCGACGCCTACGGAACCTGCGTCCTCGAACGCACCACCGGAGAGGAGGTCCGGCCGTGAGCGGACGCGACCTGAGCATCAACGCCCGGCTCAAGCCCGAGCCGTGGACCGACCGTGAGCGGGCCGCGCTGCCCGCCGTCAACGACCACGATCTGTCGATCTTCGCGCACAAGCTGGAGACGACCGCCGTGGAATGCCAGGAGCTGCTGCTGCGGCTCGGGGCGAGCACCGGCGCCCGCTGGGGCGACTCGGGCTTCGCCTTCTACACCGCGCAGGGTGACATCGCGGTGTGCTCGACCGGGATCTACTTCCACGCCTTCCTGCAGCAGATCCCGATCAAGTACACGATGGCGCACTGGCTCGACGATCCGTCGGTGGGCGTGCGGCCCGGTGACGCGTTCTTCAACAACGATCCGCTCTACGGCGGGGTGCACGCCGCGGACATGACCGTGTTCATGCCCGTGTTCGACGGCGAAGAGCTCATCGGCTGGGTCGGTGCGGTGATCCACACCGGCGAGTGCGGCGCGCAGGACCCCGGCGGCGTCACCCTCCGCTCGCGCAACCGGTACGAGGAGGGCATCCTCATCCCGCCGACGAAGATCTGCGCCGAGGGTGTGGTCCGCGAGGACGTGATCAACCTGCTGGCCAACGGTGTCCGCGATCCGCGCATGCTGGTGATGGACATCAAGGCCCGGCTCGCGGCCTGCCGTCGCGGCCAGGAGCGGCTGCTCGACGAGGCCCGCCGCCGGGGCGGCGACTTCGTCGTCGGCGGGCTGCGGCAGCTGATCCAGATGGCGGCCGACGCGGCCAGGGACCGGGTGCGGTCCCTGCCGGAGGCCACCGTGCGCCAGAACGCCTTCCTGGACACGATCGGCACCGGCGACGCGCTGCTCAAGCTCGGCCTGTCGGTGACCAAGCGCGGGGAGAAGCTGCACCTCGACCTCACCGACTGCAGTCCGGAGCTGGTCGACCACTCGTCCAACACCTTCCCGCACACCCTGGTCGGCATGTCGGCGACCTACCTGTGCAACTACCTGTTCCCGGACCTCCCGGTCAACAGTGGACTGTCCGAAGTGCTCGACTGGACCTTCCGCGAGGGCACCTTCGTCTCGCCGAGCGCGGACGCCGCGGTGTCGATGTGCCCGAACCCGATGGCCGTGTTCAACCTCGCGTTCAGCCTCGCACTGGCGAAACTGGTCTACGTGCAGTCGCCGGACCGGGCGGTGGCCCCGTGGTTCTCCGGGTTCAACATGCCGATCTACGGTGGTATGAACCAATGGGGCGAGCCGGTCTCGGACCTGTTCAGCGAGCTGAACGCGGGCGGCAGCGGGGCGCGCCCGGCCGAGGACGGGGTCAACGTCGCGGGCGCCTTCTTCGCCAGCCTGTCCGACTCCGGTGAGGTGGAGCAGAACGAACTGGGCATTCCGGTGCTCTACGCCTTCCGCAACCGGTTCCTCGCCGACAGCTGCGGTCACGGGCGGCACCGGGGCGGCGCCGGGCTCGACGCGGCCTACATGGTCCACCACGTGCCGTTCCTCATGTTCGGTTCGCTCGGGTTCGGCAGCCGGTTCCCGTGCAGCCTCGGCCTGTTCGGCGGATACGCCAGCCCTTCGCTGCCCTCGATCGCGGTCAAGGGCGGCGACCTGCTGGAACGGCTGGCGAACCGGGATCCCTCGGTGCCGGCCACCAGCACCGAACTCCTGGAAGGCGGGGCACTGGCGGGCGAGTACCACTACCGGTCGATGAACACCCCGGTCGAGCCCGCCGCCAACGGCGACGTGTACCTGGTGCCGACCGGCGGTGGCACCGGTTACGGCGACGTGCTGGAGCGCGAACCCGCCGCCGTGGTGCGGGACCTGCGGGAGGGCATCGTCACCGCCTGGGCCGCCGAGCACGTCTACGGCGTGGTCGTGGACGAGGCGACCGGTGAGGCCGACGACGTCGCGACCGCGGCGGCACGGGCGGCGATCCGCGCCCAGCGGCTGTCGCGGGGACGCCCGCTCGCCGAGTTCGAGCGCGAGTGGTCCCGGCTGCGCCCGCCGGACGAGGTGCTCGTCGCCTACGGTGCCTGGCCGCACCCCGTCGACGGCCCCGTGCCCCAGGGCGTCATGCGCTGACGCCGTGAGGGCCGTGAAGGGTCCCTTCACAGTCGAAACGACCGTGAAGGGACCCTTCACGGCTCCCGTCCTCGTCCGTCATCGTCGCCGGAGAGAGAAAAGTCGTGACCGCACCCCAGCAGGACATCAACGTCCGCCGCCTGCGCTACTTCCTGGCGGTGGCCGAGCACCGGCATTTCGGCCGGGCGGCGGAATCGCTGTGGCTGTCGCCCACCGCGTTGTCGGAGCAGATCCGGAAACTGGAAACCGAACTCGGCGTGCGGTTGTTCGACCGCAACCCGCGGGGCGCGCAGCTGACCGAGGCCGGCGTGCAGGTCGCGGCGGAGGCGCGCGAGGTGCTGGAGGCGGTGGCCCGCCTCGGCGCGGTGACGGCCCGGCACCGGCGGCGCGGGCAGGACGTGCTGCGGCTCGGGTTCGTGACCATGGCGGCGGGGGAGCTCACCTCGCGGATCCTCGCCCGGTTCGAACGGGAGCATCCGGGCCGCGCGGTGGAACTGGTGCACCTGGACTACGGCAGGCAGGCGCAGGCCGTGGCCACGCGCGAGGTGGACGCCGGGATCGTGCGCGGCCCGCTGCGGGATTCGCGCCTGCGTACCGTGCTGCTCGCCACCGAACCGCGCCTGGTGATGCTGTCCCACCGGCATCCGCTGGCCGGGCGCAGCGAGGTGCGGCGCGCCGACCTCGCCGGCGAACTGCGCGTCGACACCGAGGGCGTGCCGGAGTACTGGCGGAGGTGGTGGTCGCTGGATCCGGGCCCGGACGGGACACCGCCGCCGTACGGGCCGATCGTGCACACCTTCGAGGAGCAGGTGGAGATCGCCGCGCTGGGCATCGCGATCAGCATCGTCCCCGCCGCGGCCGCCCGCTTCTACCACCGGGCCGACGTCGCGTTCGTCCCGATCGTGGACGCCGAACCGGCCGAGGTGCTGCTGTGCACGCACCTGGAGGAGGACTCGCCGCTGGTCGGTGCCCTGCTCGCCGCCGCCGCGCCGGAAACGGTCAGCGGGGAAGCGGAACCGAGGTGACTCGGGCGAGCTGCTCGATCACCTGCGCGACGTGCTCGACGAAACGCTCCCGGCCGATGTCGGCGCGCCCGGACAGCCAGTCCTGGAACAGGTAGGCCAGTGCGCCGAACACCGCCTGCGCGTTGAGCGCGACGTCGCGGTCGTCGGCGTCTTCACCGGCCAGACCGGGGCTGCGCAACGCCTGCGCGATGGTGGCGGTGAACTCGGCGACGAGTTCGCCGCCGCGTGCCGCCAGTTCGGGTGCGGCCAGCGACTCCACGAACAGCACGCGGCCCCGCCGCGGATCGGCGGTGACGAACTCGGTGAACGCGCGCACCACGGGACGGACCAGGTCCCCGGCGGCGGGAGCGCTGTCCTGGAGCGTCTTTTCCAGCACCGCCTTCGCCTGACGCGCGACCTCGTCCAGCACGGTGACGAGCAGTTCTTCCCGGGCGGAGAAACTTTCGTAGAAGTAGCGTTCGGTCAGCTTGGCTTCGCGGCACACGCCGCGCATGGTGACCGCCGCCGCACCCTCGGTGCCCATGATCGTGAACGCGGCCTCCACGAGCTGGGCCCGCCGGCGCGCCTGCCGTTCGTCGGCGCCGACCCCGCGCCAGGGGCGGCGCGGCGTGCTCGGGGGATCGGTGTGCGCCGCCATGGGCTCATCCTGTCACGGGCGTGCGCGGCCGTTGCCGCGCGGCGCAGCGGTCATTCCCGCAGGGGGGTCCTGGGCTGGATGAACAGCCCTTCCGCCGACACGTAGGTCTCGCCGCCCGCGCCGATCGTGCCCGTCGTGAGGATCTTGCGCCCGTCGGACGACCGGTGCCGCGCGGTCACGGTGAGCTCCTGGTACAGCGGGACGGGACGGTGGTAGTCGAGGGTGAGCCGGGCGGTCATGCCGGGCACCCCCGCCCGGCCGTTCGCGACGCCCATCATGTGGTCCATGAGCAGCGCGGAGATGCCGCCGTGCACGTGCCCCGGGGGTCCCTGGTAGGGCAGGCCCAGTGCCACCGCGCCCCGCACCGTGCCGTCGCCCGCGTCATCCCGGTCGGTGCAGTCGAGCGGCGGGGAGAACGGGTTGCCGGGTCCGGTGACGGGGTTGTACTTCACGGACCGGCTGAACTGCCGCATTTCGCCGAGTCGCTCCTCCAGCGGCGGTGCGCAGCGGTCGAGTTCGTCGGCGATGGCCCGCAGCCGGGCGGCCAGCTCCGCGGCTCGCTCCGCGCAGTGGTCCCCGGCGCGGACCACCGCGTCGACCACGCTGCGCGCCGCGGCGGCGAGTGCTTCGGTCCCGGCGGGCTGGGCGGGGGTGGTGGCCGTCGGCTGGCTCATGGCTACCCTCTCTAGTAATCAAGCGCTTGCTTGACAGTAGGAAACCCCGTCGCCCGAGACAACCCCCGCGTTGTGTCCGCGCGCGGTCAGCCGAGGCGTTCGATGATGGTGACGTTGGCCTGGCCGCCGCCTTCGCACATGGTCTGCAGGCCGTAGCGGCCTCCGCTGCGCTCGAGTTCGTGCAGCAGGGTGGTCATCAGGCGCGCCCCGGTGGCGCCGAGCGGGTGGCCGAGGGCGATGCCGCCGCCGTTGACGTTGACCCGGCCGGGGTCGGCGCCCGACTCCTTCAGCCAGGCCAGCACCACCGGCGCGAACGCTTCGTTGATCTCCACCAGGTCGATGTCGTCGATGCTCAGGCCGGTCCGGGCCAGCGCGCGGGCGGTCGCCGGGATGGGGGCGGTGAGCATCCACACCGGATCGGCGCCGCGGACGGACAAGTGGTGGATGCGGGCGCGCGGGGTGACGCCGTGCTCGCGCACCGCCCGCTCGGACATGATCAGCAGCGCCGCGGAACCGTCGCAGATCTGGCTGGCCATCGCCGCGGTGACGAGGCCGCCCTCGGTCAGCGGGGCCAGCGTGGCCATCTTTTCCAGCGAGGTGTCGGGACGCGGGCAGGTGTCCACAGTGGCCTCGCCGAGCGGGACGATCTCCCGGTCGAACCGGCCTTCGGCGATCGCGGCCAGCGCACGCTGGTGGCTGCGCAGCGCGAAGGCCTCCATCTCCTCCCGGCCGAGGTCCCAGCGCCGCGCGATCATCTCCGCCGAGCGGAACTGGGAGATCTCGGCGTCGCCGTACCGCCGCCGCCAGCCTTCGGAACCGGAGAACGGGTCGGGGAAGCCGAACTGCTCACCGGTGGTCATCGCGGCGGAGATCGGGATCGCGCTCATGTTCTGCACCCCGCCCGCCACCACGACGTCGGCGGTGCCGCTGAGGACGGCCTGCGCGGCGAAGTGGACGGCCTGCTGGGACGAACCGCACTGGCGGTCCACGGTGACGCCGGGCACTTCTTCCGGCAGGCCCGCGGCCAGCCAGGCGGTGCGGGCGATGTCGCCGGCCTGCGGCCCGATCGTGTCCACACAGCCGAAGATCACGTCGTCGACCGCCGCCGGGTCCACGCCCGAACGCGTCATGAGCGCGGACAGCGTGTGGGCGCCGAGGTCGGCCGGGTGCACCCCGGCCAGCGCGCCGCGCCGCTTGGTGACCGGCGTGCGGACCGCCTCGACGATGTAGGCCTCGGCCATCGGAGCCTCCCTGCTGACGGGACCGGATGTCTCCGGCCGAGCGTAGCAAGCGCTTGGTTGGCAGACCAGGCCGCGACGAAGTCGGCACGCGGAAGGGATCGGGTCTTGCCGTGAAGGGTCCCTTCACGGCCGAATCGGCTGTGAAGGGACCCTTCACGGCTGTCTTCGACGGGGGCGGCGGTGCTGTCCGTAGGCGGGTCAGCGGGGGGTGATGCCGTCGAGGAAGGTGGAGACGAAGTCTTCGGCGAGGCGCCGGGCCGGGTACTGCCTGGTCGGCTTGAACCAGCGCACTGACAGCCACAGCGCGTCGCGCAGCAGCCGGTAGAGCACGCGTGGCGGGATGTCGTCGCGGAAGTCGCCGGAGGCCGCGCCCTCCTCCAGCACGCGCAGCCACACCTGCTGCACCGTGGCGGCGGCCGAGGAGATGCGGTCGTAGTCCTCGAGGGAGGTCAGGTAGCTGCCGCTGTTCTGGTAGATCTCGGTCGCGTGCGGGTGGGCCTCGATCACCGCGAGGGAGGTGCGCACGAGGTCGGCCAGCTTTTCGCGGGGTGCGGAGTCGGCCGATACGATCTTCTCGTACCCGGCGACCAGGTCGTCGAGGTAGCCGGTGACGATGGCGCTCACCATTTCGTCCTTGGACTTGAAATGGTGGTACAGGCTGCCGGAGAGGATGCCGACCGCGTCGGCGATCTCCCGCACGGTGGTCGCCACGATGCCCTTGGCGGCGAACAGGTTCGCCGCCTGCTCGAGGATGAGCGAGCGTCGATCCCGTGCCCCTGGCATGCCGTTCCCCTCCCGTGGCGAAGACATTCGCCGACCAAGCGCTTGTTATATCACGGCCCCCCGTCGCCCGCGTGCGGTCTTGACGGTCCTGGGCCGCCTGGTAGGGTGCCAACCAAGCGCTTGCTACGTCCGCGAGAGAATCCGGGGAACCGCAGATGGCCGACAAACGGATGACGGGGGCCGAGGTGGTGTCGCGGCTGGAGTCCGGGATGACCATCGGGATCGGCGGCTGGGGTTCGCGCCGCAAACCGATGGCACTGGTCCGGGAGATCCTCCGCTCCGAGTTGAAGGACCTGACCGTGGTCAGCTACGGCGGCCCCGACGTCGGCCTGCTCTGCGCCGCGGGCAAGGTTCGCAAGGTGGTGTTCGGGTTCGTCTCGCTCGACTCGATCGCCCTCGACCCGCATTTCCGCGCCGCCCGGCAGGCGGGCGCCATCGAGGTGGCCGAATACGACGAAGGCATGCTGCAGTGGGGGCTCTACGCGGCCGGTCTGAACCTGCCCTTTCTGCCCACCCGGGCCGGGCTCGGTTCCGACGTGCTTACCCACAACCCGGATCTGCGCACGGTGCCCGATCCCTACGGCGGCGACGAACTGCTCGCGATGCCCGCGCTGCGGCTGGACGCGGCGCTGATCCACATGAACCGGGCGGACAGCCATGGCAACGGGCAGTTCCTCGGCCCGGACCCGTACTTCGACGACCTGTACTGCATGGCCGCCGACCAGGCCTTCATGTCCTGCGAGAAGATCGTGCCGACCGCCGAGCTGACCGCCGCCGCGCATCCGGCCACCCTGCGGATCAACCGCCTGGTGGTGACCGGCGTGGTCGAGGCGCCCGGCGGCGCCCACTTCACCTCCTGCGTGCCGGACTACGAGCGCGACGAGGAGTTCCAGCGCGAATACGTCCGGGCGGCGGCCGATCCGCGGGCCTGGCAGGAGTTCTCCGAGCGTTATCTCGCCGAGGGGGTACCGGCATGACGGGCACGATCGACCAGGCGGGCGAGGCCGTCGCCACCGCGACGCGCGCCGAAGTGTGCGTCGTCGCCTGCGCGGAAGCCTTCCGGGACAACGGGGAAATGATCGCCAGCGCCTTCGGCACCATCCCGGCGATCGGGGTGCGGCTGGCCCGCGCCACCTTCTCGCCCGATCTGCTCATCTCCGACGGAGAGGCCCAGATGCTGCGGGGCGTGTGGCCGGTGGGGGCGCCCGCCTCCGGCGAGGTCGAGGCGTGGACGCCGTTTCGCACCATCTTCGACCTGGTGTGGCACGGCAAGCGCCACGTCATGATGATCCCGTCCCAAGTGGACACCTACGGCAACGCCAACATCTCGGCCATCGGGGACTACGCCAAACCGAAGGTGCAGTTGCTCGGCGTGCGCGGTGCGCCGGGCAACACGGTCAGCCACCCCACCAGCTACTGGGTTCCGCGCCATTCGCCACGGGTGTTCGTGTCCAAAGTGGACATGGTAGCGGGGGTCGGCAACGACCGCGCCGCGGCGGCCGGTCCCGCCGCGGCCCGCTTCCACGACCTGCGGCGCGTCGTCACCGACCTCGCCGTACTGGACTTCGCGCCGGACGGTGCGCTGCGGCTGGCCTCGGTCCACCCCGGGATCAGCGTGAAGCAGGTGCGGGAGGCCACCGGCTTCCCGCTCGCCGCGGAGGGGGAGGTTCCCGAAACCCGCCTGCCCACCGCCGAGGAGCTACGCCTGATCCGCGAGGTGCTCGATCCGCGCGGGCTGCGGGACAAGGAGGTCTCCGGATGACCCCGCCAGCCCTGCGCACCAGGGCCTGCGAACTGTTCGGCGTGAAGTACCCGATCGTGCAGACGGGCATGGGGTACGTCTCCGATCCGGCGCTGACGGCGGCGACCGCCGAGGCGGGCGGACTCGGCATCCTGTCCGCGGCCCTGCTCACCTACGACGAACTCGCCGCCGCCATCGAGGCGGTGCGAGCGAAGACGGACGCGCCCTTCGGCGTGAACCTCCGTGCCGACCAGCCGGACATCGAGCGCCGCATCGACCTGCTGATCAGCACCGGGGTGAAGGTGGCCTCGTTCGCGCTGGCACCACGCCAGGACCTGGTCGGCAAGTGCAAGGACGCCGGCCTGGTCGTGGTGCCCTCCATCGGGGCCCGCAGGCACGCGGAAAAGGTCGCGGCCTGGGGGGTGGACGCGGTGGTCGTGCAGGGCGGCGAGGGCGGCGGGCACACCGGCGGCGTGCCGACCAGCCTGCTGCTGCCCCAGGTGGTGGACGCGGTGGACATCCCGGTGATCGCGGCAGGCGGTTTCTTCGACGGGCGCGGGCTGGTTTCCGCGCTGGCCTACGGGGCGGCCGGGATCGCGATGGGCACCCGTTTCCTGCTCACCACCGACTCGCCGGTGGCGCGACGGGTCAAGGAGGTGTACCTCGCCAAGACGGTCAACGACACCGTGCTGACCAGCGAGGTGGACGGGGTGCCCCAGCGCGTGCTACGGGCGGGAACGGTGGAGAAGCTCGAACGGAGCTCGGCGCCCGGCCGGTTGTTGCGGGCCGCCCGCAACGCCTACGCCTTCCGCAAGCTCTCCGGTACGAAGTGGACGGAGATGATCCGCGAGGGACTGGCCATGCGCAGGCGGCAGGACCTGAGCTGGAGCCAGGTGGTGATGGCCGCGAACGCGCCGGTGCTCTACCGTTCGGCACTGCTGGACGGGCGGGTGGACGTCGGCGTGATGGCCACCGGGCAGGTGGTCGGCCTGATCGACGACCTGCCCAGCTGTGCGGAGCTGATCGAGCGCATCGTCACCCAGGCCGAGCAGGTGCTCACCCGCCTGGCCGAGCAGGAGGAGCAGGCCGATGTCGTCTGAACGGGCGGATTCCGCCTCGGCGGCGGGATCGGTCTGGTGGGCGACGCCGACGTGATCGTGGCGGCCGACGACGCGACCTTCGGACTGCCCGAGAGTTCGTCGGGGCGCTCGGGATCGGCCTCCTGACCTGAGGTGTCCGGCGGCCCGAGGACGCCAGCGGGCCGCCGGACACCTGTTCACGCGGCGGTGTAGCTCTTCAGCACCCGGCGGGTGGACGCGAACAGCATGCCGATGTTCACCGACTTGGGGCACACGACGACGGCGACGATGTCCTCGTTCTGGTTGTTGCGGATGAAGAGGTGCGTCAGGTTCGCGCTGTTGACCAGGATCTCCTGGAAGTAGTGCTCGCTGCTGGTGACGCCGCGGCGCTCCTTGAAGATGTCCTCGATGGTCAGGACGGTGCGGCCCTGGAACAGGTCGAGGGTCGCCCCAGCGAGCAGGTCGAGCACCTCGGACGGGTGGTTGTCGGTGGTCTCGACGGCCAGGAGCATGCCGGTGGCCATGTCCACGATGCCGGAGGCGAGGCAGTCGGGGACCTCCTGCCGCAGCCGCTTGACCACGTGGACGATCTGGTCGGACATGTTCTGCATACCGGGAGTTCCTGCTTTCTTGGTCGGAATGCCTGACGGGGAACCGGGGATGGCCGCTCGCCTCAGCTCGCGGCCGCCTCCGGGGCGGAGAAGATGGCGGCGATGCGCTCGATGGTGGGCTGGGCTTCCTGGTGCAGCCTGCCGATCTGCAGGCCCTCGTCGCCCAGCACCGCCATGAGCGCGCCGTCGCCCACGGCGTACACGGCCAGGTAGCCGGCACTGCTGTACACCACGTTCTGGCGGAAGACGCCCTGGCCGAGTGCCGCGCTGGTGCGGCGGGCCAGGCCGAGCCCGGCCGCCGCGAGCGCGGAGAGGCTTTCGGTGTCGACCGTTTCCTCGGCGTCGGCGACGACGAGCAGCCCGTCGACGGCGGCGAGGAGACTGTTGGTCACGCCCGGGACCCGCTCGCGAAGCGCTCTCAGTTCGGTCAGCGCATGGTGGATCATGGGTTTCC
Organism: Amycolatopsis rhizosphaerae; assembly: GCF_007713715.1. Lineage (GTDB taxonomy): Bacteria > Actinomycetota > Actinomycetes > Mycobacteriales > Pseudonocardiaceae > Amycolatopsis_E > Amycolatopsis_E rhizosphaerae. The sequence goes on along the minus strand of NZ_VJWX01000035.1, from coordinate 143 downwards.
TTTCTCGTGCTGCGGGTGCTCGCCGGGCCGGGACCGGATCAGGTTGAACAGGCGGGGCAACCCGTGCCGCGCCGCGTGTTTGGGCGCGGCGGCCGGGGCCGGGCCGTCCGGTTCGGTCCGCTCGGCGGGCGAGGGCTCCGGGG
>NZ_VJWX01000359.1 GCF_007713715.1 Amycolatopsis rhizosphaerae | reverse complement strand
TCCCACCGCAAGCCGACGGTCGCCGTCATCGGCGCCGGATTCGGCGGCCTCGGCATGGCCATCCTGCTCAAACGCGCGGGCTTCGCCGACTTCACGCTCTTCGAGAAGGCCGGCGACCTCGGCGGGGTGTGGCGGGAGAACACCTATCCCGGTGCGGCCTGCGACGTGCCGTCCTCGCTGTACTCGTTCTCCTTCGCCCCGAACCGGACGTGGCCGCGCCGGTACTCCGAGCAGCCCGACATCCTCGGCTACCTGGAACGGACGGCGGACAAGTTCGGCGTCCGCGACCACATCCGGTTCAACACCGAGGTGGTCGGCGCCGAGTTCGACGCCGAGAGCCGCCGCTGGCGGATCGAGACCGCGCAGGGCGAGATCTTCGAGGCCGACGTGCTGGTCCCCGCGGTCGGTCAGCTGTCGCGGCCCGCGGTGCCCGACCTCCCCGGCGCGGACACCTTCACCGGCGAGATCTTCCACTCGGCCGAGTGGAACCACGACGTGGACCTGAGCGGCAAGCGGGTGGCCGTGATCGGCACCGGTGCCAGCGCGATCCAGTTCGTGCCCCGGATCCAGCCGCAGGCGGGCAGGCTCACCGTGTTCCAGCGGTCCGCGCCCTACGTCATCCCCAAGCCCGACCGCGCCTACCTGCCGCTGCACCACCGCCTGTTCCGCTCGCTGCCGCTGACCCAGCGGGCGGGCCGGTTCGCCACCTGGAGCACCGGCGAGCTGCTCACCATGGCGCTGACCAGCGCCAAACCGCTGGGCAAGCTCCTCGAACTGCTGTTCCGCTTCCACCTGCGCCGCCAGGTGCCCGACGCCGCGCTGCGCGCGCGTCTGCGTCCCGGCTACCCGATCGGCTGCAAGCGGCTGCTGTTCTCCAACGACTGGTTCCCGGCGCTGGCACAGTCCAATGTGGACGTGATCACCGAGCGGATCACCGGGATCACCCCCACCGGCGTGCGGACGGACACGGCCGAGTACCCGGCGGACGTCATCATCTACGGCACCGGCTTCAAGGCCACCGAGTTCCTCGCCCCGATGAGCATCCGGGGCCTTGGCGGGCGGAAACTCACCGAGGCCTGGGAGGGCGGGGCACACGCCTACCTCGGCATGAGCGTGCCCGACTTCCCCAACATGTTCATCCTCTACGGTCCGAACACCAACCTCGGCGGCAACTCCATCGTGTACATGATGGAGCACCAGGCCCGCTACGTCCTCCAGATCCTGCACCGGATCTCGCGCGGAGAGCTGTCCTGTGTGGACGTCCGACCGGAGGCGGCCGGAAGGTTCGACACCGAGGTGCAGCGGCGGCTCGCCGACAGCGTGTGGAGCGGGTGCTCGAGCTGGTACCGCGAGGAGAACGGCCGGATTTCGACGAACTGGCCGGGCCTGGTCTGGGAGTACCACCGCCGCACCGCCAAGGTCGACTTCTCGGCCTACCGCGAGGTGCCCGCGGGCGAGCGTGTGGCGAAGGCGGGCTGAAATGACCCGGTTCGACTACGACGTCCTGGTGATCGGCTCGGGTTTCGGGGGCAGCGTCTCCGCCCTGCGGCTGACCGAGAAGGGCTACCGCGTCGGCGTGCTGGAGGCGGGCCGTCGCTTCGCCGACGACGAGTTCGCGAAGAACTCCTGGCATCTGCGGGACTACCTCTTCGCGCCGGTCGCGGGTTGCTACGGCATCCAGCGCATCACCCTGCTGAAGGACGTGCTGGTGCTGACCGGCGCGGGCGTGGGCGGCGGTTCGCTGGTCTACGCCAACACGCTCTACGAACCGCCCGAGCGGTTCTACCGCGACTCCCAGTGGGGGCACATCACCGACTGGCAGGACGAACTCGCACCCCACTACGACCAGGCCAAACGGATGCTCGGGGCGACGGAATACCCGCGGGTGACCCCGTCGGACCGGGCCATGCGCGCGGTCGCCGAGGACATGGGCGTCGGCGGCACCTACCACCCGGCACAGGTGGGCGTGTTCTTCGGGGCACGGGAAGGCCAGACGGTGCCGGACCCGTTCTTCGGCGGGCTCGGCCCGGCCCGCACCGCGTGCACCCACTGCGGCGAGTGCATGACCGGATGCCGCCATAACGCCAAGAACACCCTGGTCAAGAACTACCTCCACCTCGCGGAACTGGCCGGGGCGCGGGTGCACGCGCTGACCACGGTGACCGACGTCCGGCCGCTGCCCGGCGGGGGCTACGCCGTGCACGCCCGCCAGACGGGCGGGCGCGGGCGGCGCACCTACACGGCGGAGCAGGTGGTGTTCTCGGCGGCGGCCCTGGGCACCCAGCGGTTGCTGCACCGCCTGCGCGACCGCGGCAGCCTGCCGGGAATCTCGCCGAGGCTGGGCACGCTCTCGCGCACCAACTCGGAGGCGGTGCTGGCGGCACGGGCACGCGGCGACGCGGTGGACTACTCCGAGGGGGTGGCGATCACCTCGTCGATGCACCCCGACGAGCACACCCACATCGAACCGGTGCGCTACGGCCACGGCAGCAACCTCATGGGGCTGCTGAACACGGTGCTGGTCGACGCGGAACCGGGGCGGCCGCGGTGGCTGCTCGGGCTGCGGGAACTGCTGCGGCACCGGCGCGACCTGCCGCGGCTGCTCAACCCGCGCCACTGGTCGGAGCAGACGATCGCGCTGCTGGTGATGCAGAGCCTCGACAACTCGCTGACCACCTACACCCGGCGCGGGCTGCTCGGCCGCCGGATGACGACGAGGCAGGGCATCGGCGAGCCGAACCCGGTGTGGATCCCGGCCGGACACGACGCCACCCGCCGGGTGGCCGCGAAGATCGGCGGGATCGCCGGGGGAGCGTGGAGCGATCTGGCGAACATCCCGCTGACCGGCCACTTCATCGGCGGTTGCGCGATCGGCGACTCGCCGGAGACCGGGGTGGTCGACCCGTACCAGCGGCTTTACGGCCACGAAGGCCTGCACGTGGTGGACGGCTCGGCGATTTCGGCGAACCTCGGCGTGAACCCGTCGCTGACCATCACGGCACAGGCCGAGCGCGCGATGTCGCTGTGGCCCAACAAGGGCGAACAGGACCGGCGGCCCGCGCTCGGCGCGGCCTACGTCCGGCTGGCGCCGGTCGCGCCGAAGAACCCGGTGGTGCCGCAGGCCGCGCCGGGGGCGCTGCGGCTGCCGATCAGTCCGAAGTGAACGAAGCGGGGAAGAGCGCGGTGAGCGGAGAAGCCGGGTACCCGGACGAGCCCTGGGACCTGTGCGGCCACGGCTACGTGTCGTTGTGGCTGGTGCCGGAGTGGGCCCTGCCCGAACTGGCGCCCGGGGTGCGGCCGGTGACCGTGGCGGGCCGGGCCGTGGTCGGCACGGCGTTCGTCGACTACCTGCCCGGCGGCCTGCTGCCGTACCACGAGGTGCTGGCCGCGGTGATGGTGCGGCGGGGCGCGCGATTCGGACTGTCCATCACGGACATCTGGGTGGACAGCCCGGCCTCGCGGGCCGGAGGACGGGAGCTCTGGGGGATTCCGAAGGAACTGGCCGCGTTCGGGATGGCGCACGGCAGGGTGGCCAGGGCACGGGCGAGCGAGGGCGACACCCTCTTGGCGGAGGCCGAAGTGCGCAGCGGACCGGTAGGCCTGCGCATGCCGTTCCCCGTCGTGGGGACGGCGATGCAGACGCTTCGGGGGGCACTGGCCCGCACGCCGATCCGGGCTCGCGGGCGCCTCTCCCTGGCGAAGTCGGCCTGGCGCTTCGGCGGCAGGCTCGGCTGGCTGAACTTCGGCAGGCCGCTGGGTGGCATCGCGGTCCGCGACTTCGAGATGCGCTTCGGCCCCCGGCACCAGCGAGTCCCACCCTCAGGCGCTTGTGTCCCACCCTCAGGCGCTTGAGTTCCACGCTTGGTCTGGGGCCGGTGCCCTTCAAGGCGCCGGACTTTTGCCGGGACCCTGGCCGTATTGACCGTGAGGAGACCCCTCACGGCAGTGCGTGGCACCCAGCACTGCACGAGCGTGGGACACAAGCGCAGGAAGGTGGGACACAAACTGCGGGAGGTGTGCCGTGCATCGCCGCGCGGACCGGACTTTGCCGGGGCCCTGGTCGATAGGCCTGTGAGGGGTTCCCTCACGGGCCTGGATTGGCGGCGCGGCTACGGCTGGACGGCGCCGAGGCGGACCAGGTGGCTGTCGCCGGGTTCGAGTGGCTGTCCGCAGTGCGCGCACACCGGCCTGACGTGCAGTTCCGCCCCGCAAGAGTGCTCCCAGACCGTGGGGGGCGGGCCGTCGGTGACGAAGCGGTCGCCCCAGTCCATCAGGCTCTGCAGGATCGGTGCCAGCGCGCGGCCGGCCTCGGTGGGCACGTATTCGTAGCGCGGGGGACGGTCCTCGTACTGCTGCTTCTCGAGCACTCCGGCGTCGACGAGCTTGCGCAGCCGGGCGGCGAGGATGTCGCGGCTGGCGCCGGTGTGGGCGACGATCTGGTCGAACCGCCGGGCGCCGAGCAGCACCTCGCGGAGGGCGAGCAGGCTCCAGCGCTCGCCGACCACCCCCAGCGCGTTCGCGATCGAGCATTCGCGTCCGGCCATGCGTCCCTCCTGGTCTGGAATTCCAACTTAGCACCTCGGATTGCCGGTTGGAGTTTCCAACTGGCCTGAGCGGGGAAGGGGCGAACCTGCCGCCCAAACCTGCCCGACATCCCTCGGCGCGCGACCGGATCCGAGTTCACCCCGGATGGATTAGGGCGCGCCGCCGGGGGGTAGGCGTTAAGTGGGCGACACCACAACCGAATTGCGGGATCAAAGCCGGCTGTGTTTGCGTTAATAGCTCGGCTGGTCTGCACGTCGTGCCTCCACTCCCCTCCTCGCGGGCGCTGTTCCGCTGGATCCTGGGTTGTTCGCGCGCGGCGGAGCAGCACGCCCTTGACCACACCAAGGAGAGGAGGCGGCAGGAGATGAACCGCGATCACATCGACTGGCGGCAGCGTGCCGCCTGCCGGGACGAGGACCCCGAGCTGTTCTTTCCCGTGTCCGAAATGGGCCCGGGGGCCCGGCAGGTCGCGCAGGCGAAGGCTGTCTGCGCGCGGTGCCCCGTCCGCGCCGAGTGTCTGGCGAACGCGCTGGACAGCGGCCTGGACTACGGAATCTTCGGTGGAGCCACGGAGGGTGAGCGGCGCAAGCTGTACCGTCGCGCGCGCACCACGGTTGCCTGAGGGGACCCGAGCGAATCGCCGGAGGCGCCCGTTGACCAGCCAGGTCGGCGGGCGTTTTCCCGTTCGGCCCTGGCCGGAGGCGGAAGGGCTCCCCATTCGGGTAAAGAGCCGGTAAACGAAGGCTAAGCTTGTACAGACAGGTCTGTCTGTGCTACACAGGAAGTTCCACGCGGTTGAGTAAGCAGCCGTGGCTCGTGCCCGTCTGGGGGTCGTTTCCGGCGGGGGTGCGCAATCTACGCCCAGATCGAGCCCATCGGAGGTTATTCCGTGGCTACTGCTCTCAGCTCATCTTCCGCCAGCCTGAACGTCTCGCTGTCCCGCCCGGCGCAGGGAGCGATCGTGGTGCACGTCGCCGGTGAGGTCGACGCCGCGACCGCTCCCGACCTCGCCGCCGCGCTCGGCCCGATCTGGTCGTCGCGCCCCGCCCGCGTGGTGCTGGACCTCTCGGGCGTGTCGTTCCTGGGGACCGCCGGGCTGTCGGAACTGCTCTTCGCCGCCGAACGGGCGGAACTGGAGCAGGTGACGCTGCGACTGGTGGGGCCGCACTGCGTCCGTCGCGCGCTGCGGGCGGCGGGACTCACCGACCGGCTTCCGCTCAGCGCCGACCTGGGCGAGGCGCTGGAGCGCTGACCGGAGTTTTGCTTCCAGTTGTGAGATATTGACGAGGTGAGTTCAGCGCATACCGAACCCCCGAACGGGCAGGCCGTGCACGTCACCACCGAAACGCAGGGCGCTGCCGTCGTGCTGGTGGTGTCGGGTGACATCGACATGGTGACCGCACCGGAGTTCGAGAAGGCGCTCCTGGCCGCTCTCCGTGACCGGCCGGAGGTCCTTGTCGTGGATCTTTCCGCCGTCGAATTCCTCGGTTCGGCCGGGCTGACCGCCCTCGTCACGGCCCGCCAGGAAGCCGGCTCGGACACCACCCTGCGGGTGGTGGCGGAAAGCAGCACCACCGCCCGCCCGCTCCAGCTCACCGGGCTGGATCAGGAAATCCCGCTCTACCGCACTCGTGAGGAAGCCCTCACGAGCTGATCATTCGGATGTCCCTTGTGGACACCGGTGACCTCCGCCCTGCTCGAGCGCATGGCTCGAGCAGGGCTTTTCCTGTCAGCGCGCGAATTCGGTGGCCGAGGCGGTGCTGCGGCGGCGGTCGAGCAGCCCGGAGGCCGCGGCGACCGCGAGCCCGGCCGCGGCGAGCAGGGCACCGATCCAGTTGGGGGCGGTGTAGCCGAGGCCGTGCTCGATGGCCAGGCCGCCCAGCCAGGCGCCGCCCGCGTTGCCGAGGTTGAAGGCGGCGATGTTCGCGGCCGAGGCCAGTGCGGGTGCGCCTTCGGCCTTGTCCATCACCCGGGCCTGCAGCGGCGGCACGGTGGCGAACCCGGCCGCGCCGAAGAGGGCGATGGTGATCGCGGCGGGCAGTTGCGCGTGCGCGGTGAACACGAAGATCACGAGCACGACGGCCAGTGCCGCCAGGATCGCGTACAGGCTGGGCATCAATGCCCGGTCCGCCGCGCGGCCGCCGAGCAGGTTGCCCGCCACGAGCCCGACGCCGAACAGGACGAGCAGCCAGGTCACGGCGCCTGAGGAGAATCCGGCGACGCCGGTCATCATGGGCGCGATGTAGGTGAAGGACGCGAACACCCCGCCGAAGCCGAGCGCGGTCATGGCGAGCGCGAGCCATACCTGCGGCCGCCGGAACACCGCGAGTTCGCTGTGCAACTAGGCGCGTCAGCAATAGTTGCACACGCTGGTTATTTCGGACGGCGCCTACCGTAGCATGCAAAGATGGGGGAGGAACCCGGAAAGCCCCGAGGAGTGGTGAACCGTGTCACTCGACGACGACGCCGTCGAAGCTCGCGCCCAGGGCTGGCGCACGCTGGCCGCGCTGCACGCCCTGATCGAGGACAAACTCGAACGGGCCCTTCAGCAGGCACACGAACTGTCCGTCAGCGAGTACGGCGTCCTCGACGTCCTCGCCCGGCAGGATGGCTTCCACCTGCGCATGAACCAGCTGTCCAACGCCGTGGTACTCAGCCAGTCGGCCACCACGCGCCTGGTCGGCAGGCTGGAGAACCGGGGACTGCTCCAGCGGTATCTGTGCGCCGACGACCGGCGAGGGATCTACACCGAGGTCACCCCGGCTGGGCAGCGCCTGCTCGCCGACGCCCGCCCCACCCATGACGCGGCGCTCGCCGAGGCACTGGCCGAGGCCGGGGGCTCCCCTACACTGGCTCCCCTGGTGGACGCGCTGGGCTCGCTCGCGTATCGGTCCACTGTGGAGGGC
>NZ_VJWX01000358.1 GCF_007713715.1 Amycolatopsis rhizosphaerae | reverse complement strand
GCTCGCGACCGTGGCGGTCCGTAGTAAAGCTTCTTTGCTCCAGATCCCCGGGCTCCGGATCCCCGGCGGCCACTACTGCCGTCCGCGGCGGAAACGCTCGGCCAGTACCGGGTCGTTCTCCCACCAGAGACCCTTGGCGGGCGCGGCGGGCGCGTCGGCCGTGCCGGACTTCGTGGCTTCGTCGAGCTCGCGGTCGGCCTGCCGGGCCTGCCGTTCGTCGGTCCGCATCCAGCGCGCGAACAGCGCGCCGACGAACGGCAGCCCGGCCAGATCGCCCCCGATCCACAGGATGCCCGCACCGACGATCTGGTCCGTGCGCAGGTCCGGGCCCCACGCCCGGTGAAGCGCCTCGTAGTAGCCCGCCGCCCGCAGCGGACCGAGCCACAGGATCAGGCCCAGCGCCGCGTCGACGACCACCTCGGCGAAGCTGATCCCGAACGACACCAGGTGGTGGTCTTCCCGGGGGGTCGGGTCGAGCCGCAACCGGGTCCAGAAGTACACGAACCCGCAGCCCAGCAGGCCCAGCCGCACCAGCTCGTCCACCGCCGCGTGCCGCAGGGTCAGCTCGTACAGCGGGGTGAGGTAGATCAGGAACGGCGGCACGATCAGCAGCACGGTGATGACCAGCGGGAAGGTCAGCACCCGCGCGACGAGGCTCCGGCCCAGCACCCGCAGCCGGTCGGCGAACGGCGCGGTGGCCAGCAGCAGGGTCAGCGGCGCGCCCAGGGCGAGCAGCAGCGGGGTAATCATGAGCAGGGTCACGACCTGCAGCGCCCGCACCCAGAACAGCACCCCGTCGTAGGCGCCGAGGAACGAGCAGGTCAGCAGCAGTATCGTGGCCAGCCCGCCGAGGAAGGCCGCGGTACGCGAACGCGGCCAGTCCGGCACCCGCCGCGCCGCGGCCAGGTACCAGGCGCCGAGTCCGAGCACGAACACCAGCGCGGGGACATCGAGCGTCCCCGTGGTGAAAATCGTTCCCCAGGTCAGCGCAGTCATCGTGGTCAAACCGCGAAATAGATCAGGCTACCGGCACCCGCCAGCACGCAGTAAATCGCGAACGGGGTCAGTGTCCTGCTTTCGAAATACGAGGTCAAGAAGCGCACCGCGATATAGGCCGCGACACCGGCGACCAGGCTGCCCACCACCGCGGGCCCCAGCGAAGCCCGGTTGTCCGCGGAGAACAGCGACGGCATCTTCAGCACGCCCGCCGCCAGGATGACCGGGGTGGCGAGCAGGAAGGCGAACCGCGCCGAGTCCTCGTGGTCGAGGCCCCGCCGCAGTCCGGCCACCATGGTGATCCCGGACCGGCTGATACCGGGGAACAGCGCCAGGATCTGCGCGGCACCGATGAGCATCGCCTCGCCGATGCCCAGTTTGGCCAGTCGCTGGTCCGACATCTCCTCCACGCTGATCGCCCGCATCGGCATGGTGACCTCGGCGGAGAAGTCGATCGTCTGCTCGGCGGCGGCGGGCACCGCGGGCTTGGCCGCACGGGTCCGGCCGAAGCGCTCGACGGCGTAGAGCACCGCACCGTTGAGGGTCAGGAAGATCGCCGTCGGCACGGGCTTGCCGAGGAAGTCCCTCAGCGCCTTCTCCAGCAGCAGGCCGGCGACGCCGACCGGGATGGTGGCGAGGATGAGCAGCCAGGCCAGCCGCTGGTCGGAGTCGGCCACCTCGCGATCCCGGATGGAGGTCCACAGGCCACGCAGGATGCGCACCCAGTCCTGCCAGAAGAAGACCACCAGCGCGATCGCGGTGGCCACGTGCATCGCGACGAGCACGGCGAGGTACGGCGAGTCCTTGCCCATGCTCAGGTCGTTGGCCCAGGAGCCGCCGAACCAGGCGGGGAGCAGAATGCTGTGCCCGAGACTGGACACCGGGAACAATTCAGACACACCCTGCAAGGCGCCCACAACAATTGCCTCGAAATATGTCACAGCGGACATTGAGGACCTTTCCACGAACGCGAAGCACGGTTTCGCTACGAAAGTACCGGACACGTCCGGCGCCCCCGGTGGCACGGGTGGCCCGATCGGAGGGGAAATCGTAGACGGCCGGAGAAGCGGCGAAACGTCAGCCCTGGTACGGCATCCGGATGTCCGCGACCTTCCAGCCCTCGCCCGTTCGCCGCAGTTCGAGCGTCACCGCGACCCGCTTGTCGTACGCCGCACCGCCGTTCTGCGAGACGGTGGCGGCGAGGTAGACCAGCGCGGTCGCGGTCCCCTGCGCGGAATCGAGGGCGCTCAGCGCGGAAGCCGCCACCGTGGGGGTGACCACTGTCTGCCGCTGCTTCGCCTCGTCGGCGTACTTCGGGAAGTCGTCGGCGATCCGGAGTTGCAGGGATTCGGCGGCCACGGCCTTCTGGCGCGTCTCGATCTCGTCCGGGATGCGGTAGTCGACGGTGGTCAGTTCGAGCGCGGCGTGCTCGGCGGTGGCCAGGACGGCATCCCGGGTGGTCGCGACGGCGTTCTGCTGGACGGCGGGGGACGGCGCCGGTGGCGGCTGCCCGTCCGCCAGCGGAGTGACCAGGGCTGTCACCGTGACCGCGGCGACGACCACCACGGCCACCACCGCGACGAGGACGAACACCCACCGGTCCCGCCGCAGGGACGGTTCGACGGAATCCATGGCGTCGGCGTCCCTCATTTCGTCCGCAGGTCGGCGATCAGCCAGCGCTGCCCCACTTGTTCGGCGGTGACGACCAACGCGGCGGTACCCGTCGTCCCGGCCGTGCCGGGCTTTTCCACGTGCTGTTCCACGAAGACCAGCAGTTCGGCCTTGGAGCCGGTCAGCGTCCGCACCGCGGCGTCGCTCACGGTCACCGTGATCCGCTGGTTTTCCGGGGGAACCTGCATCAGCAGGCTGTCGTACTGCTTGGCGGCCGCCTCGGTGAAGTACTTACCCGCATCCCGACGCGCCTGGTCGAGTGCGTCCCCATGGATGCCGAAGACGGCCCGGAGTGCCTCGCTGACCTGCGCCCGCACCGCTTCGGTGGCGACGGGGTCACTCAGGGCCAGGTTCGACGGGGCGCTGGGCGGCGGCGGGGCGGCGACCGGCGACGGCGCACGCCCGAGCAGCACCAGCACGGTCACGACCCCGCCGACGAGCAGCATCATCGCTGTCGCCAGTCCGGCGAAAAGTCGGCCTCGGCCGGGCCGTGCCTCCGGTGTCACAGAATGATCTTCGGCCGGTTTCTCCCCGTTGTCCAGAAAAAATCAACCGGACAGCACCGCCGACAGGGTCTCGTGCGCGGCCACCAGCGAAGGCCCGTACCAGGTGAGGTAGCGGCCGGAGACCAGGACGTGGCGCACCCCCGGGAAGGCCTCCGGCCCGTCCTCCGCCGTGAACCGGTACGGCTCGTCGGGAAGTACGAGCAGATCCGCGTCCCCGCGGTCGAACCACGACCGCAGCTCGTCCAGCTTCGGCCTCGGGTACCGGTCCTCGTGCTCACCGTACACAATGGACACTCCGAGGCGGCGCAGTACGTCGCCACCGAAGGTGTCCCGGCCGAGGATCACCCAGGGCCTGCGCCACACCGGCACCACCGCGCGCACCCGCTCCGGGCGGATCTCCCGCCACAGCTGCTCCGCCCGCACCAGCCAGTACGGCTCCGCCACCTCGAAGGCCTGTGTCAGCAGACGCCGCAACGACGCGAGCGCATGCGGCACGGTCGCCGGAGCCTCGGTCACCCAGACCGGAAAACCGTTGGCACGCAGGCGTTCCACGTCCTCGGGCCGGTTCTCCTCGGAGTTGGCCAGCACCAGGTCCGGGCGCAGTTCGAACACCCGGTCCAGCTTGGGGTACTTCGATCCGCCGACCCGCGGCACGGCCAGCCCCTCCGGGTGCGTGCAGTAGTCGGTCGCCCCGGCGAGCACACCGGGGACGCTCACCGCGATCGCTTCGGTGAGCGACGGCACCAGCGACACCACGCGCCGCGGGACGCCGAGCAGCGGGACGTCCTCGCCGAGGTCGTCGAACAGGGCCATCGCTCGCTGGTCGGTCATGCTCGCTCGAACGACACCTTTCGCCTCTCCACGTCCACCGCGGTGAGCCGCACCGTGATGCGCTCCCCCTCCGGCAGGTTGGCCCCGGCGCACCGGCCCATCACCGGTGGATCCTCCACCAGGATCTCCGCCCTGGCCTCCTCGGCCCGCAGCACGACGGCCTCGAAGGTGCTGCCGACCCGCTCGGCCAGCATCCAGGCCTCGACCTGGTCGAGGCAGGCGCGCTCCACCCTGGCGGCGAGGCCGTCCGAGGTGCTCATGAGCGACGGCAACTCCGGCAGGGCCGCCTGCACCCAGCCGGGCACTTCGGCTCCGGCGGAGACGGCGAGGCAGACCTCGGTGGCGAACCGGTCCACCAGCCGCCGGATGGGGGCCGTCACATGGGCGTACGGGGCGCCGATCCCGGCATGGGAGGTCGAGTCGGGCGCCCCGCCGGCGAAGCTCGTGTAGCCGGCGCCGCGCAGCAGGCGGGTCGAGCAGGTGTAGAGGGCCATCGACTCGGGCAGCGCCGGGTCGAGCCCGGCGAGCAGTTCCGACACGCTCGTGCCGGCGGGCCAGGGAATGCCCAGCGCCTGCGCGGAGCGGCGGAGCCAGTTCACCGACTCCTCGTCCGGATCGGGCAGGGTGCGCAGCACCCCGATCCCGGCCTCGATCATGATCCCGGCCGCGGCCATCCCGGTGAGCAGCGAGATCTCCGCGTTCCAGGCATCGACGGGATTGCGGGGACGCATGCCCAGCACCCAGCCGTCCCCGGCGTCGCCGCCGATGGCCTGTTCGGGCAGTTGCGGTTCCACCGCGCCGCGGTGCACGGCGAGTTCCCGCCGCAGCCGCCCCAGCGCGGGCAGCGGCTCGATCGAAGGATGCGGGGTGCCGGTGGCGAAGGCGGCCTGCACGCTCTCGTAGTCGAACCGGGCGGTCGACCGGACCAGGGCGCGCCGCACCCTGGTGGCCGTCGGCTCACCCCCGCTGTCCAGGTCGATCGTCCACAACACGGCCCGGCGCGTCTCGCCGGGCAGCAGGCTGGCCGCGCCTTCGGACAGCACCGGCGGATGCAGGGGCACGTTGCCGTCGGGGAGGTAGAGCGTCTGGCCACGGCGGCGGGCTTCCCGGTCGAGCCGCCCGCCGGGACGCACGAACCCACCCAGGTCGGCGATCGCGTAGTGCACGCGGAAGCCTTCGCCCCGGCGCTCCAGCGCCATCGCCTGGTCGAGGTCCTTCGCGCCGGGTGGATCGATCGTGACCAGCGGTAGCGCGGTGGCGTCCTCCCGGGGCGCGACGGCGGCGGGCGGGTCCATCGCCACGGTCTCGGCTTCGGCGAGCACGTCGGCGCCGAAGCCGTCCGGCAGCTCGAACTCGGCGCGAAGGCGACCGAAGTCGCCACCCGCCGAGTAGGCGTGAACCACGACGCGAGGCACATATGCACCCTAACCCGCGCGAGGCCGTTGATCCCCCCATCGGTGACTGGGCCACCCGGGTGTACCTTGCCATACTAGTGATGAAAACCGATTTCATTTTCGATTCATGGAGAGGGTGTGGTCCGCAGTGAAGGTCGCCTTCGTCGGCAAGGGAGGCAGTGGCAAGACCACGCTGACCTCGTTGTTCACCGCCTATCTGGCCGGCGCGGGGCATCCCGTGCTGGCCATCGACGCCGACATCAACCAGCACCTCGCGGTCGCGCTGGGGGCGAGCGAGGAGGAGGCCGCCGCGCTGCCCACCCTCGGTGAGCACCTGCCGCTGGTGAAGGACTACCTCCGCGGCGACAACCCGCTGATCAGCGGCACCGACGCGATGATCAAGACGACTCCGCCCGGGCGCGGTTCCCGGCTGATGCGCCCCTTCGAGGACAACCCGGTCACCGAGGCCTGCTTCCGCGAGGTCGGCGGGGTCCGGCTGGGCGTGACCGGCCGCTTCACCGAAGACGACCTCGGCGTCGCGTGCTACCACTCGAAGGTCGGCGCGGCCGAACTCCTGCTCAACCACCTCGTCGACGACGAGCGCGAGTACGTGGTCCTGGACATGACCGCCGGTGCCGACGCCTTCGCCTCGGGGCTGTTCACCCGCTTCGACGTCACGTTCCTAGTGTGCGAGCCGACGCTGCGCAGCGTCGGGGTGTATCGCCAGTACGCCGAGTACGCGCAGGATTTCGACGTCCGCCTGGCGGTGGTCGGCAACAAGGTCACCGACGAGGAGGACGTCGCCTTCCTGCGCGAGCAGGCCGGTGAAGACCTGCTGTGCTGGCTCACCGGATCGGGCCACGTCCGGGCCGCCGAGCGGGGCCGCGCCCGGCCCATCGGCGCGCTCGAACCGCACAACCTGGCCGCACTGGCCACCATGCTGTCCACTGTGGACTCGACTGTGCGGGACTGGGACCGGTTCCACCGGCAGGCCGTGGAGTTCCACCTGCGCAACGCCCGCTCCTGGGGCAACGAGCGCACGGGCCAGGACCTCGCCGCGCAGATCGATCCCGAGTTCGTCCCCGGCCCGGCCGCACTGGCCCGGGCGTAGCCCACCGCCGGAAAAACAACGGAAAAAGGAGAAACAGTTGTCCCTGGACGTACCCGCCGCCCTGCTCGAACGCGCCGAATCCGGTGAGGTGACCGATGCCGAGTTCGTCGCCTGCGTGCGCGACTCGCTGCCCTACGCCTGGCAGGTGATCAGCACCGTCGCGGCCGACCTGGACGGCGGCACGGCGGACTTCGCCGACCACGCGACCCCGCCGCCGAGCGAGACCGAACGCGGCCAGCTCCTGCGGGCGCTCGCCTCCGACGCCATCCGCGGCGGACTCGAACGGCACTTTGGCATGAAACTGGCGTTCCAGAACTGCCACCGGGTGGCCGCCTTCCGCCCGGCGGCGGTGGACGGCGACGCCTACCGCGAGTTCATCTCGCCCGCGGGCCAGCTGCGCAACCAGAGCCCCGAGCTGCGCGACTGCTGATCTTCGCCCCTACGGCGCCTTCCCGCACGCGGGAAGGCGCCGTCGCTTTTCCCGGTCAGTCACCGCCCCACTCGGCGTCTTCCTCGTCGGCCTTGCGGGTGCGCTCCCGGGCGATCTCCAGCGCCCGCCGCGCGGTCGCCTCGTCCGGGTAGGGCCCGAGCAGGTCCACCGAGCGGGACCGCTCCAGATGCTCGACCTCGTGCGTGCGCGTGTTGTAGTACCAACCCCGGTCCGGATCCGGATCCTTGCTCTTCGCCGCCATACCCCGAGCTTCGCACCTGCCGCCGGTGCTGTCACCACCAGCGGCGGCGGCCAGGGTCAGGAGCGATAGCGGAACGGCTTCTCGGTGGGCTCTCCGGTCGGGCCGAAGGTGCCGGGCCCGGCCGCGCCGTCCTCCCGCAACTCGTCGAACCAGCCACGGTCGCCCATCGGGATACCTCGCGGGGGCGTGTCGGTGTCCGCGTCCACCGCACCGTCCACCACACTGTCCACGGCACTGTCGACCGCACTGTCCGGCGC
>NZ_VJWX01000357.1 GCF_007713715.1 Amycolatopsis rhizosphaerae | reverse complement strand
CTACCGCTCGGTGCTGAACTCGCGGGACTGGCGCCACCGCTCGAACTGCAGGTCGAGATGGTGCTCGTGGTAGCGGGCGAGGTCGTAGACGTGCACGGTCTTGGCCGGTCTGCCGTCGCGCGGCCGGAAACCGTCCGCCTCCGCGCGCTCCTGATCGACCCCGACGTAGTACAGGCCGACCGAACCGTCCGGCGAGATCCCGGCGATCTCGCACGGGAAGCCCCGGTATTCGGCCCGAGTGGTCACCTCGGTGACCCGGCCGTCCTCGATCTCCAGTATCCCCGACCGGGGGCGGCCGCCGACCACCGCGGACTCACCGTTGGCCCATCCCCCGCGAAACGGGTGCCCGTCAATCGGGCGAGCGAAATGTGCGGCACGCCACCGGGTGAAGAGCAGGTCGCTTTGTTTCTCGTAGTAATCGCGCAGATCGCGCAGATCGATGTGCTTGTAGTACTCGTACCTGTTTTCCTGGACGAAACCGTTGATGGTGGCCCATTCACCGTCCCATTCGGCGTCCATGACCCGGGCGCCACCCAGTTCGTCCACGCCGTCCACCAGCACCGAGTGGCCCCGGTAACTGGCGTAGACCTGCACGGAAAACACCCGTTCGCACAGGTCGACCGGCACCGGGCTGTCCCGGGGATACGGCGTGGGCCGGTTTTCGTCACCGTCCGCGAAACGGACGTAGTTGTCACCGTTGGCGTAGGACACCGGATACGAGACGCCGTCGATCACGGCGAAGGTGCCACGCCGGTACAGGGGGTAACTCATGACGCCCCTTGCCTTTCCCCGACCTCTGATGAAACTCAGATTTTACGAGGATCTCATGCCTTGGACGGATCTGGACCGTTCCACAGTAGACTGATCGGCTCAGCGGCGCGTGACGATGACCACGAACGGGCCAACGCCCTGCTGGGTGAACCGCGGCGAGGCGAAGAGCTTCGGGTCGAACGCGATGTCGTCCACGTGCACCGGTGCGGCCTGCGGGAAGGAGTCCGAGGCCACCGGCATCACCAGCTTGTCGCCGGACCGGCGGAGCACGAACACGTTCGGCGCCTCGTGCGGATTGGCCGCCAGTCGCGCGATCAGCTCGTTCGGCGTGGTGGACGCGGCCCAGTGCCGGATCTCGTCACCACGCTGCCGGTAGTCGGCCAGCGGGTTCGCGTAGTGCGGCGTGGTCTGCTGGAAGCCCCAGTAGGGCGCGAACGACAGCAACCGGTCGTAGGCCGACAGCACGATGTTCTGCGTCGGCGGCCGCCCGGACAGGCGGTCGATCGTGCTGATCAGCTCCGCCGTCCACGCGCCGTCCTTGCTCGTGTCGTGCTCGCCCTTGGCGTTGTAACCCGTGGCGTAGTAGTCCGATTCGGCGATCTTCGCCCCGTCCTCCAGTGTGGACCGCACGCTGGTCTGGGCGAGCGAGAGCGAACCGGCGAAACCGAGTACGACCATGGCGACCGCGACCGGGCGGGCGTACGCGGCCGGCTTGGGCAGGTGGCGCACCGCCTCGGCGACCGCGAACACCCCCGCCAGCGCGAACACCAGTTCCGCGGTGGGCACGAACCGGAACGCCAGCAGCGTGGTCCGCACCAGGAGCGCGAGCGTCGAAAGCGCGAACCAGACGTAGATCACCACCGCGATGGTCAGCAGGGTGAACGCGACCGGATCCCGGCGGGACCGCAGCAGCAGCCAGAGCAGCCCGGCCAGGCACAGGAGGCCGAACACGCTGGTCGGCTCGAAGGGCATCGGGAAGTAGGCACTGGTGTCGGGCAGGAAGTGCGCCGCGACGTTCGGCTTGCCCAGTCCCCCGGCGAGGATGAACGGACCCCAGGTGACCAGCGCGAGCAGCCCGGTGACCACGCCGATCACCACCAGCCGCCGCAGCAGGCGGGCCACCGTCTGCCCGGCGGGCGCGCCCCGGCGCACGGCGAGCACCCCGGCCACCGCGGCCAGCAGCACCACGACCAGCACACCAAACACGAGGTGCAGGGTGTAGGTGATGGCCGCGAAGCCCAGGTAGACCCCGATCAGCAGCAACGGCCACGCCGGGACCCGGCCGCGGCGCCGCAGCACGGTCCAGGCGAGCACGGCCACCGGCGGAAGCCAGGCGGTGCTGGGCCACGCGTAGGGCTCCTCCACGGCGGCCGAGAGGCAGCCGACGAGCACCGTCGCCAGCGAGAGCAGCACCGCGATCCGGCGGCGGACCACGAGGCTCCACAGCACGAAGGTCACCGCGGCGGCGACGGCCGCCCAGGTGGTCGCGTACGGCTTGTAGGCGGCCCAGCCGTCCCAGCCGAGCAGGTTGGCGAACCGGCCGCCCAGCCAGAACCAGCCGCCCGGGTAGTACGGCGCGAGGCCGTGGTAGTTCATGTCCGCGAGCGAGGAGCTCGACGCCATCCGCTCCAGGTACTGGAGGCGGAAGGTGTTGTCGACCGACGAGCCGCCGAGGAAGAACCGGGTGCCCTGCAGCGGGATGGCCAGCAGCAGGGTGGCCAGCGAGGTGAGCGCGACGCTGACGCCGGTCACCTTGACCCAGCCCGGCCACCGGCGCAGCAACCCGAACCCGATCACCGCGCACAGCACCAGCAGGATCCCCGCGTCGGCCAGGTTGACCAGCGCGTCGGGCACGTTGGTACCCGGATCGGTGCCGATGCGGCTCGCGGCGAACTGCAGCGCCAGCCCGAGCACCACGGCCACCACCGTGGCGAGCAGCAGCTCGCCCAGGGTGCGGCCGAGAGTCAGCCGGGTGACCGGTGGTTCCTCGGGACCGGGTACGGCGTCCGGGGCGGCCTCGCGGACGAGTGTGGATGTCACAGGTAGAAGGTCACCGCGAGCGTGACGACCCACAGCATGCCGAGGATCTGCAGGATGCGGTCCTTGAGCACGATCTCCTCGGGCTCACCGGCGGTACCGCCGTCCACGTCCACCGCGTAGCGCAGCACCGCGATCACGAACGGGACCATCGAGATCATCGGCCAGATCGAGTGGTGCGAGTCCTCGCGGAGGGTGAACGCCCAGAGCGAGTAGGACATGATCAGGATCGCCGCGGCGGTCGCCCAGACGAACCGCAGGTAGCTGGCCGAGTACTTCTTCAGCGAGGAACGGATCTTCGCGCCCGTCCGCTCGAAGAGCATGATCTCGGCGTAGCGCTTCCCGGCCACCATGAACAGCGATCCGAAGGCCGTGACCAGCAGGAACCACTGCGAAAGCGGGATGTTCGCGGCGACGCCACCGGCGATGGCGCGCATCAGGAAGCCCGAGCCGACGATGGCGAGGTCGATCACCGGCTGGTGCTTGAGCCCGAAGCAGTAGCCCAGCTGGACCGCCTCGTACACCCCGAGCACGATCGCGAGCTGCGGATTCGCCAGGAACGACAGGCCGAGGCCCGCCAGGAAGAACACCACGGCCGCGACGTAGGCGGCGGGCACCGGGACGATACCCGCCGCGATCGGCCGGTTCCGCTTGGTCGGGTGTGCCCGGTCGGCCTCCACGTCGATCGCGTCGTTGACCAGGTACACAGAGGACGCAACCAGCGAGAAGGCCGCGAACGCGATCAGCGCGTCCACCAGCACGCCACCGTTGGTGATCTGCGCGGCCGTGAACGGCGCGACGAAGACCAGCACGTTCTTCGCCCACTGGCGCGGGCGGGCGGTCTTGAGCACGCCCAGCACCATCCGGACAGGTCCGCGCTTGACAGCGGCAGTCGGTTGCTGCTCCGGTTCGGTGTCGGCGGCCTCTGCCTTGGCTTCGGCCGCTTCCGTGGAGTCCTGGGCGGGCTCGGCGGCTTCGGTGTCGGCGTTTTCGGCTTCGGCGGTGTCAGCGGTGTCGTGCGCGGCCTCGGCGGCCTCGTTCACTGATTTGGTCACAAGCGGACTTCCCTACCCTTTTTTGCGGATCTTCCAGCGCAACAGACCGCCGACCGCGCCACCGAGCGCCGCGCCTGCCAGCACATCTGTCGGGTAATGCACACCGAGCACGAGCCTGGACGCCAGCATCGGCGGCACCAGGGCGGGCACCAGGTTACGCCCGGTCAGCCCGGAATAGAGCACTGCCGCCGCGGTGGTGGACGTGGCGTGCGAAGAAGGGAAGCTCAGGCGGCTCGGCGTACCCACCAGTACCTCCACGCTCGGGTCATCCGGGCGAGGACGGCGGACGACCCGCTTCACCGCGATGGAGGCGCCGTGCGCGGCGACCACGCCCACCGCCGCGGTCAGCCACTCCTTGCGCCGCTTGCGGTCCACCGCGGCGCCCACCAGACCGGCCGCGAACCAGCCGATGCTGTGCTCACCGAAATGGGACAGACCACGCGCGGCCTTCACCGTCGCGGGGCGCTTCAGCGTCGCCTGGACCTTGGAGAGGACCGCGATCTCCGCCGGGCGGGACGGCTTCTTCTCAAGCATCCAGGCTCCCCTCCAGCGGAGCACCCTCGGTCAGGTGCGGGGCGATCTTGTTGTCGAACATGGACAGTGCGGAGCCGATGGCCATGTGCATGTCCAGGTACTTGTAGGTGCCGAGACGGCCTCCGAAGAGGACGTTGCGCTCGGCGGCCTCGGCGCGGGCCAGTTCGCGGTAGCGCTCGAGCTTCTCCCGGTCCTCGGCGGTGTTGATCGGGTAGTACGGCTCGTCGTCTTCCTTCGCGAACCGCGAGTACTCCCGGACGATGACGGTCTTGTCCTTCGGGTAGTCCCGTTCCGGGTGGAAGTGCCGGAATTCGTGGATCCGGGTGAAGGGCACGTCTTCGTCGCTGTAGTTCATCACCGAGGTGCCCTGGTAGTCGCCCGTCGGGACGACCTCCTGCTCGAAGTCGAGGGTGCGCCAGCCCAGGCGGCCTTCGGAGTACTCGAAGTAGCGGTCCACGGGTCCGGTGTAGACGGTCGGGGTACCCGCCGGGATCGCCTCGCGCACGTCGAAGTAGTCGACGTCGCAGCGAACCTCGATGTTCGGGTGGTCCGCCATCTTCTCCAGCCACGCCGTGTAGCCGTCGACGGGGAGACCCTCGTAGGTGTCGTTGAAGTAGCGGTTGTCGAAGGTGTACCGCACGGGAAGGCGGGTGATGATCGACGCCGCCAGTTCCTTCGGGTCGGTCTGCCACTGCTTGGCGGTGTAGCCGCGGAAGAACGCTTCGTACAGGGGGCGGCCGATCAGGGAGATCGCCTTCTCCTCGAAGTTCTTCGCGTCCTTGGTTTCGATCTCGCTGGCCTGCTCGGCGATCAGCTTCCTGGCCTCGTCCGGGGTGTGCGACCGGCCGAAGAACTGGTTGATCAGCGCCAGGTTCATCGGCAGGGCGTAGACCTGGCCCTGGTACTTCGCGAACACCCGGTGCTGGTAGGCGGTGAACTCGGTGAACTGGTTCACGTACTCCCACACCCGCTTGTTCGAGGTGTGGAACAGGTGCGCACCGTAACGGTGCACCTCGATGCCGGTCTCCGGTTCGGGCTCGGAATAGGCGTTGCCCCCGATGTGGGAGCGCCGCTCCAGGACGAGCACCCTCTTGTCGAGCTGCGTGGCCGCTCGCTCGGCCACGGTCAGCCCGAAGAACCCGGAGCCCACCACGATCAGGTCGTACCCGGTGAAACCGGCTTCGGAAAAGTCTGTGCGGTTCGTGTGCTCGCTCACGGGCTCCGAGGGTACCGACGTAACCCAGCGCAACCGCAGCGGCTGCGGCTTAAGCGCCCTTGGCGAGCATTGGTAGGACGTCGGTCACGACTTGTTCAAGCACCGTTTCCCGCCCGGCATAGGGACCACCCGAACGGGGCCAATGGGTCACGATGTCGGTGAATCCGAGCTCCCGGGCCCGGCCCGCGGCGTCGGCGAACGCGTCCACGCTGGTCAGTGAGAAGACCGGCGCCGCGTCGAGGCTGAGGTAGCGGTGCGCACTTTCGGGTGACCGGCCCGCCTCCTCCAGCGCCTCGTCGAAGCGGGCGCACATCTCGGCCACCGCCGCCCACCACTCGTCCTGGCTCTCGCTGGGGCGGCCGTTGGTCACCCAGCCGCCGCCGTAGCGGGCCGCGAGACGCATCGTGCGGGGCCCGTTGGCGGCGATCAGGAACGGCACCCGGGGCCGCTGGACCGAGCCGGGCAGGTTGCGGGCACCGCGGGCGCGGAAGTACTCCCCCTCGAAGTCGAACCCGTCGGTGGAGAGCAGCCCGTCCAGCGCGGCGACGAACTCAGCGAACCGGTCGGTGCGCTGCCGGGTGGTCAGCTCCGGTCCGCCGAGGACCTGCGCGTCGTAGCCGAGACCGCCCGCGCCGAGGCCGAGGATCAGCCGCCCGTCGGCAATGTCCTCCAGGGTGATCAGTTCACGGGTGAACGGCACCGGATGGCGGAAGTTCGGGGAGGCCACGAAGGTGCCGAGGCGGATCTTCGAGGTGACCGTCGCCGCGGCGGTGAGCGTGGGCACGGCGCTGAACCAGGGCCCGTCGACCAGCGACCGCCAGCCGAGGTGGTCGTAGGTCCAGGCGTGGTCGAAGCCGTACTCCTCGGCCGCCCGCCACTTGGGCTCGGCCGCCCACCACCGGTCCTCGGGGAGAATCACAATGCCTACGCGCACCGGGTCACGCTATAGGCATCCGGCACCCCCGGCGTAGGGGACGGTGGTGAACCGCCCAGCACAGGGACAATGGACCTCGTGGAAGCACCCCTGTTGATCGCCTCGGACGTGGACGGCACCCTCCTCGACGCCTACGAACGGATGTCCGCTCGTACGAAGGCGGTGGTGCGCCGGGCCTCCGAAGCAGGCGTCCCGGTGGTGCTGGCCAGCGGCCGCCCACCGCGCTGGATCCCCGCCGTGGCGCGCGAGGCGGGGCTGACCGGCTTCGCGGTCTGCGCGAACGGCGCCGTGCTGTACGACATCGGCAACGACCTCGTGGTCGAGGTGAACGGGTTGCTGTCCCCGATGCAGCTCGCCGACGTCGTGAACGAACTGGAGCGGGCGCTGCCGGGCGCGGGGTTCGCCGCCGAGCGGATCGGCACCCGCGCACTGGACCCCGGCGTGCACAACCTGGTGATCGACCGCGGCTATCGCAATCCGTGGGGCGACGGCGAGGGTGTCCAGGTCGCCCGCGCCGAGATCATCGGCCATCCGGCGATGAAACTGCTGGTCAGCCGCCCGGGAATGTCCTCGGACGAAATGTTCGAGGTGGCCGGCGCGGTGCTGGACGACTCGGTCGACATCACCTTCTCCGCGGGTTCGGGGCTGATCGAGATCGCCGCGCACGGGATCACGAAGGCCACCGGCCTCGCCGCGGTCGCCGCCCGCCTCGACGTGCCAGCCGACCGGATCGTCGCCTTCGGCGACATGCCCAACGACGTGGAGATGCTGCGCTGGGCCGGGCACGGGGTGGCGATGGCCAACGCGCACCCCGCGGTCCGCGCGGCCGCCGACGAGATCACCGGGCCGAACACCGAGGACGGTGTCGCCCAGGTGCTCGAACGCTGGTTCTGAGCCACCGGTTTCAGGGGGTGGG
>NZ_VJWX01000356.1 GCF_007713715.1 Amycolatopsis rhizosphaerae | reverse complement strand
CCCTGGGGAGCTCCGCTGCCGCCGGAGGCAGCCGGGGCGGAGGTGCTGATCCCCGGTACGCACCGGGCGGGTGAGCGGGGCACGCTGTTCGAGCAGTTGCCCAACCTGAAGCTGATCCAGTTGCTGTCCGCCGGGGCGGAGGACTGGGTGGGTGCGCTGCCCGCCGGGGTCCTGCTGTCCACCTGCCGCGGGGCCCATGGCGGCAGCACGGCCGAATGGGTGGTGGCGGCCCTGCTGTCGATGTTCCGCGACCTGCGCGAGTTCGCCGCCGACCAGACGGCCCACCGGTGGCACCGGCACACCACCGACACCCTGCAGGACAAGAGGGTGCTGATCGTGGGGGCAGGCGATCTGGGCCACCAGCTGCGCCGCAGGCTGGAGCCGTTCGACGCGGTCACCACGATGGTGGGGCTGCGGGCCCGCCCCGGGGTGCGCGGCGTGGGGGAACTGCCCTCTCTACTGGGCACCCACGACGTCGTCGTGCTCATGGTCCCGCTGACCTCGCGGACCCGCCGCATGGCCGACGCAGCGTTCCTCGCCGCGATGGCCGACGGCGCGGTACTGGTCAACGTGTCCCGGGGCCCGGTCGTGGACACCCCCGCGTTGCTGGCGGAACTGACCTCCGGGCGGCTGCGGGCCGCCCTCGACGTCACCGATCCCGAGCCGCTGCCCCCGGAGCATCCTTTGTGGACGGCCCCGAACCTCGTGCTGACCCCGCACGTCGCGGGGGCGACGCGGGGGCTGCAGCGGCGCTCCTACGCGGTGGCCGCCGCGGAGATCGCGCGCTACGCCGGTGGCGAACTGCCCCACAATCTGGTGCACGGCGAATATTGACGCGCCGAACCGCTATGCCGGGCGGGCGTGATGGCCTACTCTGCGCGCGTGACCCAAGGTGATGAGTACGCCCGGCAGAGCCTGTTCACCGAGTCCGGCTACTTCGAGCCGCAGGACGCCGGGGCCGGTCTCCCGGACCCGGAAGACCGCCTGGCCTACGACGACGACCGGGCCGCGCGCTGGCACGGCGGGCTGGACTTCGGCCTGCTGGTCCTGCGGATCGTGCTCGGGGGCGCCCTCGGCGCCCACGGCCTGCAGAAGGTGTTCGGCCTGTTCTCCGGCCCGGGCATCGCCGAGTTCGCCCGGATCCTCGCCGCGCACGGCTACACCAGCCAGACCACCGCGCTGTCCTGGGTCGCCGGGATCACCGAGATCGTCGCCGGTGGCCTGCTGGTCCTGGGGCTGTTCACACCGGCGGCCGCGGGCGCGCTGCTGGCGATCACGGCGAACGTGGTGTACCTGGAGTACCGCGCCGGGTTCTTCCTCGACGGCAATGCCACCGGTTCCGGTTTCGAGTACCACCTGGTGCTCGGCGGGATCGCGCTCGCGCTGCTGTTCACCGGTCCTGGCCGGATCTCCCTCGACGTCAACACCCCGTGGCGGCATCGCCCGGTGCCGTTCGGTTTCGTGGGCTTCGTCCTGGCGGCCGGCGCGATGGCGATCGTGCTCTCGCTGTTCCGCTGAGCCGGCCCGGCCGGCAACCGAAAACGGCCGTGAGGGGGTCCCTCACGGCCGTTTTCGATGGGTCTACCGGTTGACGTCGCGGACGGCGCCGGTGTCGGCCGACGTCGCCATCCGGGCGTAGGCCCGCAGCGCGGCGGTGACCGGCCGCTGCCGGTCGACCGGCTGCCACGGCCGCTCGCTCGCCTCCATCTTCGACCGCCGCTCGGCCAGCACCTCCTGGTCGACGAGCAGTTCGAGCTTGCGCTGGTGCACGTCGATGAGGATCTGGTCCCCGTCCTGCACCAGGCCGATCACACCGCCCGAAGCGGCCTCGGGGGAGATGTGCCCGACCGAGATGCCCGACGAACCACCGGAGAACCGGCCGTCGGTGATCAGCGCGCACTTCTTGCCGAGGCCCGCGCCCTTGAGGAACGCCGTCGGGTGCAGCATCTCCTGCATGCCGGGGCCGCCCGCGGGGCCTTCGTAGCGGACCACGAGCACCTCGCCCGGCTGGATCTTCTTGCCGAGGATGACCGAGACGGCCTCTTCCTGGCTCTCCACGACCCGCGCGGGGCCCTGGAAGACCCACAGCGACTCGTCGATGCCCGCGGACTTGATCACCGCGCCGCGTTCGGCGAGGTTGCCGCGCAGGATGGCAAGGCCGCCGTCGGCGGTGTACGCGTGCTCGATGTCGCGGATGCAGCCACCCGCCGCGTCGGTGTCCAAAGAGGACCAGCGGTTCGCGGTGGAGAACGCCTCCGTGGTGCGGACCCCGCCCGGCGCCGCGTGGAACAGCTCCACGGCCTCCGCGGAGGGTGACTCGGCCCGGATGTCCCAAGTGGACAGCCATGCCTCGAGGCCGGGGGAGTGGACCGCGTGGACGTCCTTGTTCAGCAGGCCGGCGCGGTTCAGCTCACCGAGGATCGCCGGGATGCCACCGGCCCGGTGCACGTCCTCCATGTGGTAGTCCGAGTTGGGGGACACCTTGGACAGGCAGGGCACCCGGCGGCCGATCGCGTCGATGTCGTCGATGGTGAAGTCGATCTCGCCCTCCTGCGCGGCGGCGAGGATGTGCAGCACGGTGTTGGTCGAACCGCCCATGGCCATGTCCAGCGCCATCGCGTTCTCGAACGCCTTCTTGTTCGCGATGGAGCGGGGCAGCGCGCTCTCGTCGTCCTCGCCGTACCAGCGCTTGGCCAGTTCCACCACGGTGCGGCCCGCTTCGGCGAACAGCGCGCGGCGCGCGGCGTGCGTGGCCAGGGTGGAGCCGTTCCCGGGCAGCGACAGGCCCAGCGCCTCGGTGAGGCAGTTCATCGAGTTCGCGGTGAACATGCCCGAGCAGGAGCCGCAGGTCGGGCAGGCCGAGCGCTCCACGACGCCGAGGCCCTCCTCGTCGATCGCGGCGTTGGCCGAGGCCGAGATCGTGGTGATCAGGTCGGTCGGTGCGTGCGCGACCCCGTCGACCACGACCGCCTTGCCCGCCTCCATCGGCCCGCCGGACACGAACACGGTGGGGATGTTGAGCCGCAGTGCGGCGTTGAGCATGCCCGGCGTGATCTTGTCGCAGTTGGAGATGCACACCAGCGCGTCCGCCTGGTGCGCGTTGACCATGTACTCCACCGAGTCGGCGATGATCTCGCGCGAGGGCAGCGAGTAGAGCATGCCGCCGTGGCCCATGGCGATCCCGTCGTCCACCGCGATCGTGTGGAACTCCCGGGCCACGCCGCCGGCTTCGGCCACCGCTTCGGCCACGATCTCGCCGAGGTTCTTGAGGTGTACGTGGCCGGGCACGAACTGGGTGTAGGAGTTGGCGATCGCCACGATCGGCTTACCGAAGTCGCTGTCGGTCATGCCGGTGGCCCGCCACAGGGAGCGGGCGCCCGCGGCATTGCGGCCGTGGGTGGTGGTTCGGGAACGCAACTGAGGCATGCAGTCAGGTTACGCCGGGTACCGCCCGCCCGCCCCGGCGGCCGGGGTGGGCCGGTATCCGGCCAAACCGTGCCCAGTATGTGGGAAAGAGCAGGTCGGCAGCGGTAAGGCCGTTCCGGTATCCGGCGTAACAGGGCGCGGGGAAACTGGATACACCGCGGCAATAACCCATTTCTAGCTTTCGTATTCGCCTCCCCCGCCGAACGAAGGGAGCGGATTATGGGGCTTGCCGATAACCCGCGGATGGAAGACTACTCGCTGCGCTACACCCCGGCGGCGTTTCGCCAGTGGTCACCCTGGATGGTGTTCCTGTCCTGCCTGGTCGGCATTTCCGCGATGGCGGGTTACGCACTCGACGCGGCGTTCGTCGACGCGTTCGGTTTCGCCAACGCGCTCGCCGGTTTCGCCGTCGCGGCCGCCGTCACGCTGCCGCTGACACTGGTGATCGCCTTCGCGATCGCCCGCAAACACGTCGACATAGACCTGCTGACCCGGGGTTCCGGTTTCGGTTACCTCGGCTCCACGCTGACCTCGCTGGTGTACGCCACGTACACGCTGATCTTCCTCGCGTACGAGGGCGCGATCATGGCGCAGGCGGTGACCGCGCTGACACACCTGGAAATCCAGCTGTCCTACGTGGTGGTGTCCGCGGTGATGATCCCGCTGACCCTGTACGGGATGTCGTTCAGCGCGAAGTTCCAGGCCTGGACCTGGCCGGTCTGGATCGCGCTGATCGGACTGGCGCTGGGCACCGCGGCGACCGCGCCGGGTGCCGGGCACGCCATGGTGCACCCGGCCACGGTCTCCCCGGCGGGCGGCGCCGGACTGACCGTGCTCGCCGTGTTCACCATCGCCGCCGCGCAACTGTCGCTGGCCACGCAGGTGGGCGAGCAGGGCGACTATCTGCGCCTGATGCCCGATCCCACGGCGGGCAACCGGGGCCGGTGGCGGCTCGCGGTGATCATGGGAGGCCCCGGGTTCGCCCTGTTCGCCGTCGGCATCTTCTTCGCCTCCACGCTGCTGGTCGGCTACGCCGCCACGAAGGTCGGCGCGGAACAGGTCGGAGTGCCGGTGGAGTTGTTCACCGTGGTCTACGAGCGGCTGACCGGCAACCACACCGTCGCGCTGGTCCTCGCCGGCCTGCTGGTGCTGCTGTCCCAGATCAAGATCAACATCATGAACACCTACTCGGGTTCGCTGTCCTGGTCGAACTTCTTCTCCCGCCTGCTGCACCGCCACCCCGGCCGCGCCGTCTGGGTGTTCCTCCAGGTGGGCCTGGCACTGGTGCTGATGGAGATCGACATCTTCAGCCACATCGTGGAGGTGCTGGCCTGGTACTCCAGTGTGGGCGTGGCCTGGATCGCCGTCATGGTGTCCGATCAGGTGATCAACAAGCGGCTGCTCGGGCTCGCCCCGGCGGAGCTGGTCTTCCACCGGGCGCACCTCTACCACGTCAACCCGGTCGGATTCGGCTCGATGATCGCGGCAGGCGCGGTGTCGATGATCGCCTACTACGGCGTTTTCGGGGCGACCGCCGCCGCGTTGTCGCCGTTCATCGCGCTCGCCGTGGCGCTCGTGCTGCCTCCGGTCGTCGCACTGGCGACCAAGGGGCGCTGGTACGTCGCCCGGGTCTCCGACCTGCCGGAGGACGCGACCGAACTGCCGTGTTCGGTGTGCGAGGGCGACTACGACGTGGCCGACATGGCGACCTGCCCGTTCCACGGCGGCACCATCTGCTCGCTGTGCTGCTCCACCGAGGGCCGGTGCCACGACGCCTGCAAGCCCAGCGCCTGGCGTCCGCCGAAGGGTGCGGTCCCGCTCGGCCTGCCCCGAACCCGTTCGCCCGAGGCCGAGACGCTGGAGGTGGCATGAGCGTCACCAGCGCCGTCCCGCTTAACGGCGAGGTGATCTTGCGGAGACCGGGGGGCAATGCCCGGTACCTACCGTCCCCCGGAATGACCTCCGATTCACGGCGGCAGCGGGCGCACGAGGTGCGTCGCCTGCGGGACATGCTGCGCGCGGCCGTGCAGGGCTGCCGGTATCCCGACGGACAGCTGCCCAGCGAAGCCGACCTGATGGCCTCCCACCACGCCACGCGCGCCACCGTGCGGGAGGCGCTCGCCCTGCTGCGGGCCGAAGGGCTCATCGAACGCGTCCAGGGCATCGGCACGCACGTCGTGGTGCGGCCGGTGGACACCGCACTGCCGGAGGCCCACGGCGTGATGACCCCCGGGCGCGAGAGCGTGTTCAACCGGCGGATGCGGCCACGCGTGCTCGACCGCTCGGTGGTCGAGGCGCCCGCCACCGTCGCCGAGCGTCTCGCCGTGCCGGAAGGCACCCCCTGTCTGCGCCTGGAGTACGTCGCGCTGCACGAGGAGGAGCCCATCGGGCTGGTCACCAACTACGTGCTGTTCCCCGGGGCCGGGCGCGTGCGGGACACCCCGTTCGTGTCCGACTGGTATGCCCTGCTGGCCGACGCCGGCGTCGAGTTGTCCGAATCGGAGTTCATCTTCGGCTGCGAACCGGCCGACCCGCTGGTGGCTCCGGCCCTCGGCGTCCGCGTGGGCGCCCTGCTGATCATCAGCGAGCAGATCATCTACGACCCCCACGGCCGTCCCTTCGACCTGGCCTTCATCCACACCCGCGGCGAGCGTTTCCGGTTCGTCTCGCGCGCGTGGCGCACCCGCGAGGAGCATTCATGACCGAGCTGCCCCAGACCCTCACCGACGCCGCCCAGGCACTGCGCCAGTCCACCGTCACTTCGGTGCGGCTGACCGAGGCCGCGATCGCCGCCGCCGACGCCTCCGACGCGGTGCTCGGCACCTACCTCACCCGGTTCGACGAGTACGCCCTGGAGCGGGCCGCCGCGGCCGACGCCGAACTGGCACGCGGGGTGGACCGGGGACTGCTGCACGGCATTCCCTTCGGCGTCAAGGACATCCTCGCCATGGCGGAAGGGCCGACGACGGCGCAGAGCCTGGTGCTCGACCGTGCCTGGGGTGCGGGCAGGGACGCGCCGTCCGTGGCGCGGCTCAAGGCCGCGGGAGCGGTGATCACCGGCAAGACGACGACGATGGAGTTCGCCGTGGGTATGCCGGATCCCGCCAAACCGTTCCCGATCCCGCGCAATCCGTGGAATCCCGACACCTGGCCCGGCGGGTCCAGTTCCGGCACCGGCAGCGGCGTCGCGGCCGGGATGTTCCTGGCCGGCCTCGGCACCGACACCGCGGGCAGCATTCGCATCCCGGCCGCGTTCTGCGGGGTGAGCGGGCTGATGCCGACGTTCGGACGGGTGCCCAAGTCCGGTTGCGTGCCGCTCGGGTACAGCCTCGACCACGTCGGGCCGCTGGCCCGCAGCGCACGGGACTGCGCGGCCGTGCTGGAGGTGATCGCCGGGCCGCACGCCAGCGACCCGGACTGTGTGGACGCCCCGTTCAGCCCGCCGGAGTTCGACGGCGACCTGACGGGGATGCGCATCGGCGTGGTGCGGGAGCACCACTTCCCCCAGGGCAGCGACCCGGCGCTGGAGGGTGTGTTCGACGCCGCGGTGGCCGTGCTGACGGCACGGGGCGCGACGGTCGTGGAGGTCGCCCTGCCGTACTGGCAGGAGATGATCACCGCGGACCTGATCACCATGGGCTGCGAGGCGCTCGCCTACCACCGGACCGATCTGTCCGGCCGGTGGAACGACTACTTCGTGGCCACCCGGGCGATGCTCGCGCTCGGTGCGCAGGTGTCCGGCGCGGACTACGTGCAGGCGCAGCGTGTGCGGCGGGTCGCGCAGGACGCGATCGGGCGGCTGTTCTCCACCGTCGACGTGATCGCCTGCCCGGCGATCTCCGTCGGGGCACCCAGCTACGAATCACTGACCGGGCCCGAAGGGCAGATCGACGTGGCCGGGCTGTTCCAGTTGATCCACACGCCGTACTGGGACAGCGTCGGCAATCCGGTGCTGGTGGTGCCGATGGGCTTCACGGCGGGCGGGCTGCCGCTGTCACTGCAGCTGGCGGGCCCCGCCTTCGGAGAGTCCGCCCTCCTGCGCGCCGGGGATGCCTTCCAGCAG
>NZ_VJWX01000355.1 GCF_007713715.1 Amycolatopsis rhizosphaerae | reverse complement strand
GGCGTGCGCCGGGCGAGTCGAAAGGACATCGCCGGGGCCCTGGCAAATACGACCGTGAGGGGCCCCCTCACGGCAGCGCACAGCCCCCTTCGCCGGGGCCTGGCAGCCCGCGCTAGGACAGCTCGGTGCGGGAGTGGGTGAGGGAGGCCTGGATGATCCGTGCCATTCCCGCCATGCCGGTGAAGAGCGGGTGGTAGGGCGCGGCCCAGGGCAGCACGTCCTTGCCGTTGATCCAGGCCTCACCGCCGGTGGCGCAGGCGTCGTGGCCCAGCGACGGGGTGAAGGTGTCCACATAGGACGCACGCCGGTCGGTCGCCACGGCGCCCGCCACCGCGGCGTTGAGCGCTTCCTCGACGCTGTTGAGCCAGGCGTAGTCGCCGTCGGCGAACGGCAGGATGTCCGGGCAGGTGCCGGTGGGCGGCGCGATGCGCGGGTACCCGATCGCCAGGACCTTCGCGCGCGGGGCACGCCGGTGGATCAGGGCCAGTACCTGGGTGATGTTGCCCTGCGTGCGGCTGATCGCGGCCTTGATCGTGTCCACCCCGTCGACGGTGAAATGTTGCTGGCAGGGGTTGCCGGTGGGATCGCTGGCGCGCAGCCCGGGACAGGTGCCGATGATCCTGCCGAACACGCCGTAGTCGTTGCCGCCGATGCCCAGGGTCACCAGGTCGGTGTCCGGGCGCAGCGCGTCGAGTTGCGGCGGGTTGGGCCCGAACAGCACGTTTTGCGGGGCCGTCATGTTCGTGGTGTCGGCGCCGCTGCAGCTGACGTCGGTGAAGGAACCGGCCCTCAGTCGCACGGCGAGCTGCGCCGGATAGTCGGAGGTGGACCGGAAGCAGCCCAGCGGGTCGAGCCGTTGCAGGGGGATGAGCGGGCCCGCGGTGTAGGAGTCGCCGAGGGCGACGTAGTGCCGGAACCGGCGGGTGGCCGCGTCGGCGGCCAGCGACGAGACCAGTGAGGTGCAGACCACGAGGGTCGTGACAAGGCTGACGAAGAGGCTCCGGCGGGCGCGCATGGCTTTCTTCCTAGCCTGTGCGCCCGCCGGGCGCCGCCGCCGTTCGGGTGGCGTTACCCCGGGATCCTCCGAAGGTGGGAGCCCGGACGGATTACCGGTAGGCGGACTGTCCGGTGAGGAGCTGGCCGAGGACCAGCGTGTGGATCTCCTCGGTGCCCTCGTAGGTCAGCACCGACTCCAGGTTGTTGGCGTGCCGGATGACCGGGTACTCCAGGCTGATCCCGTTGGCGGCCAGGATGGTCCGCGCGGTGCGGGCGATGTCGATCGCGGTGCGCACGTTGTTCAGCTTGCCGAAGCTGACCAGCTCGGGCGGCAGCTCGCCGCGGTCCTTGCGGCGGCCGAGGTGCAGCGCGAGCAGCAGCCCCTTGTTCAGCTCCAGCGCCATGCCGACCAGTTTCTGCTGCGTCAGCTGGAAAGCGCCGATCGGCTTGCCGAACTGCTCGCGGCTGGTGGCGTAGTCCAGTGCGGTCTCGTAGCAGGAACGCGCCGCCCCGAGCGCGCCCCACAGGATGCCGTAGCGCGCCTCGGCCAGGCAGGACAGCGGGCCGCGCAGGCCGGTCACACCGGGCAGTACGGCGTCGGAGGGCAGGCGCACGTCTTCGAGCACCAGCTCCGCGGTCGCCGACATCCGCAGCGACATCTTGTGCTTGATCTCGCGCGCGGTGAAGCCGGGCGTGCCCGCCGGGACCAGGAAGCCGCGGATGCCCTCCTCCGTCCGTGCCCAGACCACCGCGATGTCGGCGAAGGTGCCATTGGTGATCCACATCTTGGCGCCGTTGAGGATCCAGTCGGAGCCGTCGCGCCGGGCCGTGGTGCGCATGTCGCCGGGGTCGGAGCCGCGGTCCGGTTCGGTCAGGCCGAAACAGCCGATCTTCTCCCCGCGGGCCATCGCGGGCAGCCACTGCTCCTTCTGCTCCTCCGAGCCGTACTTCCAGATCGGGAACATCGCCAGCGAGCCCTGTACCGACACGAAGCTGCGCAACCCGGAGTCACCGGCCTCGAGTTCGAGGCAGGCCAGGCCGTAGGCGGTGGCGTTGGTGCCGGCGCAGCCGTAGCCGGTCAGGTGCATGCCGAGCAGGCCCAGTTCGCCGATCCGGCCGACGAGGTGGCGCGGGAACTCGGCGTCCTCGAACCACTGGCCCGCGTGGTCGGCCACCTCCTTGCCCACGAAGGTGCGCACGGTGTCCGCGATCTGCCGCTCCTCTTCACCGAGCAGCTCACGGATGCCGAGAAGATCATGGGGGTCGGGGCGGCTCATGGCTGTGTCCTCACTGTTTCGTCCTGCAGGTTCCGCCTCGCCAGCGCGAGTTCCCGCGCGGCGGGCCCGTCTTCGATGACCGTCCCCAGCGCGCACAGCGTCGCTTCCTGCCGCCGGGGGCCGACGAGCTGGGCGCCGACGGGCAGTCCGGCCGCGCTGAGCCCGGCGGGCACGGTCAGCGCGGGATGACCGCCGACCGAGGCGAGCGCAGTCAGCCGGTAGTAGGCGTTTTCGACGTCTTCGGCCCGTCCGCCGAGTTCGACCGTTTCCTCGTCGAGCCGGGCGGCGGTGACCGGCACGGTCGGCAACAGCAGGGCCCCCACGTCGCCGAACACGGCGTCGACCTCGGCGCGGATCGCGGCGGCCAGTTCCCTGGCCCGTTCGTAGTCCGGGACGGACACTTCGGACCCCGCGCGCAGCAGCCCGGCGGCACGGCCCGCCAGTCCCGAGGGGTCCCGCTGGTATTCGGCCCACCACTGGCGGGCCGATTCGAACAGCATCGTGGTGTATCCGGCGGTGCGGGCGTGCCGGGCCGCGAGCGGAAGATCGACCTCGACGATCTTGACGCCGGCCGCGCGCAGGGTGGCGGCCGCCTCCTCGACGAGCCGGACGACCTCGGGGTCGCATTTTCCGGCCCACAGGTGCACGGGAAGGCCGACGGTCAGGTCCGCGAGGGCGGGTACGGGTTCGATGGCGCCGCCGAGAAGCCCGTGCAGGCGCAGGCAGTCGGCGGCGGTGGCCGCGATCGGCCCCACCGTGTCCATGGACGGGGTGACCGGGGTGATCCCCCGCAGGTCGAGGGTGTCGTGGGTGGGGCGAAGGCCCGCCACCCCGCACAGCGCCGCCGGGATGCGGATCGAACCGCCGGTGTCGGTGCCGAGCGCGACCACGGTCGCGCCGGTGGCCACGGCGACCGCCGAGCCGCCGCTCGACCCGCCCGCGTCGCGTGACGGGTCCCACGGGTTTCCGCAGCCGGGGGTGCGGCCCGACCAGGCCAGTTCCGGCACGGTGGTGCGGGCGACCGCGGCGTAGCCCGCGGCGCGCAGCCGCGCCCACACCGGGGCGTCGGTTCCGGCGATGCGGTGGCCGAGGCCGGGTGTGCCGTTGCGGACCGGCTGGCCCGCCACGTCGATGAGGTCCTTCACGGCTGCCGGGATACCCGGCTCGGCATAGGTTTCGACGAAGGCCCCGAGTTCTTCCGCGCGCCGCAGCGCGGCGGCGGGCCGTCCGGTCCGGGCGATCCACTCTGATCCGCTCACCCTGTGTTCATAGCACCTCGAGGGCCCCGTTACTAAGCCCCCGCTTAGCCGGCCCGGTAAACGAGCAGGTAGCGCCAGAACAGGAGCGTGCGCACGGTGCTGCCCGGCAGCAGCGTGGCCGAGCCGCGGCGGACCTCGGCCATCGAGAGGTCCGGGTCCCGCACCGGCGCGACGGCGACGTGGTCTCCGCCACCGTTGAGCCGGTCCCCGGCCGCGACCACCAGCCTGGCGGGGACGTTCAGCAGCGGGGCCGCCAGCAGCCACTTTCCCAGGTCCCAGGCGGAGCTCGGGAGTGCCAGGCCGAGGACCGCGAGCACGCCGCCGGGGGCGAGTGCGCGCCGCAGCTTCGTCACCGTTTCGAACGGCATGTGGTGCAACGCCGCCAGGCACGAGATGAAGTCGTAGTGGCCTTTTGGAAGCTCGGCGCGGGTGATGTCCTCGCAGCGGTAGGTGATCCCGCCGGGGCTCGTCGCGCACGCGGCCTCGATCACTTCCCGTGCCGGGTCGACGCCTTCGACGGCCAGGCCGGTCGCGGCGAGTCTCCGCGTGAACTTTCCCGTGCCGCAGCCGACATCCAGCGCGGTGCGCGCTCGCGCGGGCACCTGGCGCAACAGCAGCGGGTGGTAGTGGTCGTTGTGGTTGAAGGGCACGGCGCCAACCTGCCACAACGGCGAACGTAGACTCTGGGATGTGGAAGAGGACTACCCTGCCGAGCTGTCCCGTGGCGACAACTTCGTGGCCGGACCTCTGCCCGACGAGCCCGGAGAGGTCCCCGCTGCCGACCTGGAGGAGATCGAACGGCAGGCCCGGCGTGACCTTCTGGTGGTCGAAGCGGAACTGAACCAGCGCTGGCCGGAGACCAAGATCGAGCCCTCGCTGTCGCGCATCGCCGCACTGGCGAGCGTGCTGGGCGACCCGCAGCGGACCTATCCGGTGCTGCAGGTGGCGGGCACCAACGGCAAGGGGTCCACCGCCCGCATGATCGACGCGCTGCTCACCAGGATGGGCCTGCGCGTCGGCCGCTACACCAGCCCGCACCTGCAGCTGGTCACCGAGCGCATCGCGCTGGACGGCGCCCCGATCCCGGCCTCGAAGTACGTCGAGACCTACCGCGACATCGCGCCGTACGTGTCCATGGTGGACGGTGCGGGCGGGCCGCCGATGAGCAAGTTCGAGGTGCTGACCGGGATGGCGTTCGCCGCCTTCGCGGACGCGCCGGTGGAGGCCGCGGTGATCGAGGTGGGGCTCGGCGGCACCTGGGACGCCACGAACATCGCCGACGCCCAGGTGGCGGTGATCACCCCGATCGGCATCGACCACGTCGAGTACCTGGGCAGCGACCTGAGCAAGATCGCGGCGGAGAAGGCGGGCATCATCAAGCCCGGCAGCGTCGCGGTGATCGCGGATCAGGAGCCCGAGGCGCTGCGCGTGCTGCTGGAGCGCGCGGTCGAGGTGGACGCGACGGTGGCCAGGGCGGGCAGCGAGTTCGGCGTGCTGCAGCGGGAGGTCGCCGTCGGCGGCCAGTTGCTCAGGCTGCAGGGCCTCGGCGGCGTCTACGACGAGATCTTCCTGCCGCTGCACGGCGAGCACCAGGCGAACAACGCGGCGCTGGCGCTGGCGGCGGTCGAGGCGTTCTTCGGGGCGGGCAAGGACCGGCAGCTCGTGGTGGAGGCGGTGCGCGAGGCCTTCGCCGAGGTCGAGACGCCGGGCAGGCTGGAGCGGGTCCGCTCGGCGCCGACCGTGCTGCTCGACGCGGCGCACAATCCGCACGGCGCCAGGGCACTGGCCGCCGCGATCGGCGAGGAGTTCGCCTTCCGGCGGCTCGCCGCGGTGGTCGGCGTGATGGGGGACAAGGACGCGCGCGGCATCCTGGAGGCGCTGGAGCCGGTCGTGTCGGACCTCGTGGTGACCCGCAACTCCTCGCCCCGCGCCATGCCGCTGGACGAGCTGTACGACCTGGCCGTGTCCGTGTTCGGGGAGGACCGCGTGGTGGCGGAGCCCAGCCTGGAGGCCGCGGTGGAGGCCGCGGTCGCCCTGGTGGAGGAGAGCGATGACCCGGACGAGCCGCTGGCGGGCGGCGGGGTGCTGGTGACCGGCTCGGTGGTCACCGCGGGCGAAGCCCGGACACTCTTCGGAAAGGAGCCCGCGTGAGCGACACTGGCGGGAGCCCCGCTCACGGCGGGCGATCGGGTGCGGGTGTCCCGCAGGACACAGGAGCCCGCGTGAGCGACACCGGCGGGAGCCCCGCTCACGGCGGGCGATCGGGTGCGGGTGTCCCGCAGGACACAGGAGCCCGCGTGAGCGACACTGGCGGGAGCCCCGCTCACGGCGGGCGATCGGGTGCGGGTGTCCCGCAGGACACAGGAGCCCGCGTGAGCGACACCGGCGGGTCTGTGGACACCGGGGCGCGGCCTCCGGTGAAGGATCCGATGAAGTCCTTCCGGGGTGTGATGGCGGGTGCGCTGATCCTGGAGGCGATCACGGTGGGCCTGGCGGTGCCCGTGGTGGCCCGGCTGGGCGGCGGCGTGGGCACCGGCAAGGGCTGGGCGGTGATCGGCATCGCGGTGGCGCTGGTGGTGCTCTGCGGGCTGCTGAAGCGGTCGTGGGTGGTGCCGGTCATCCTGGCGCTGCAGGTGGGGCTGATCTCGTTCTTCTTCACGCTGCCCGCGGTCGCGATCATCGGTCTGCTGTTCCTGGCGTTCTGGGCGTGGGCGTTGTGGTTGCGCCGCGACGTGGCGCGCCGGATGGCGGCGGGAACGCTGCCGAGCCAGCAGCGCCGAGCCGACAGCGGTGAGTGAGCGCGAAGGCGAGACCTTCCGGCGCGAGGACTGGTATGCGGAGGAACTGGAAGCGGTGCGCTACACGCGCTGCTCGTTCCACGAGGTGGATCTGACCGAGGCGTCGAGCCGGGGTGCGGTGTTCACCGAATGCACCTTCGGCAACGTGCGGTTCAACGCCTCCCGTCACGTCGATTCGGCCTTCGTGGGCTGCACATTCAAGCGGTGCAACTTCTTCGACGCGGAGTTCGAGGGGTGCAAGCTCGTGGGCAGCCAGTTCCAGCAGTGCGTGGTGCGGCCGATGCGCGTGATGGGCGGGGACTGGTCGTTCGTGGCGTTGCCGGGCGCGGATCTGCGGGGTTCGTCGTTCCAGTCCCTGCGGATGCGGGAAGTGGATCTGACGGGGGCCAACTGTGCGGAGGCGGTGCTGTCGGGGGCGGATCTGTCGGGCGCCCAGTTGCACAGTGCCAAGTTCACCCGCTGTGATCTGCGGGGGAGTGACCTCCGGTCGATGGACCCGCTGACGGTGGAGCTGAGCGGCGCCCTCATCACGCCCGCGCAGGCCGTGGTGCTCGTGCGCAGCCTGGGCCCGGACGTCCAGGAGACCGAGTCCGCCGCGGCATTCTGAGAGCACTATCAGCAAATGAGAGCATTGCTCTTGACTCGGGTCGCGGCTCGCGCGATGCTGATCGCATGAGAGCGCTGCTCTCGAATGCGACTAGTGTTCACGGAGGAATCGTGGAAGTACGGACCAAGCCGGGCAGCACGCGCCTGAACGCCGCGGCGCTGGCCGCGGCCGGAGTGCTGTTCGCCGTCTACCCGGCGGTGCGCCCCTACTCGGACGAGACGACGCTGGCCGGAGCGGCCGCGATGGCCTCACCGGCCTGGATCGTCGCGCACCTCGCGGCCGTCGCGGGCTTCATCCTGATCCCGTTCGGCCTGCGGGCGCTGGACGGCGCGCCCGGGCGCGCGGCGCTGGTGACGGGCTGGCTCGGCGCGGGGCTCACCCTGCCCTACTACGGCGCCGAGGTGTTCGGCGCGAACGCGATCGGACGGCGGGCCCTCGACACCGGTGACCAGTCGCTGCTGCGGGTCGTCGACGCGATGCGGTTCAACCCCGCCGCGGCCACCCTGTTCGCGGCTGGGCTGCTGCTGCTGGCGGTGGCGGGGATCCTCGCCGCGGTGGCCGTGGGG
>NZ_VJWX01000354.1 GCF_007713715.1 Amycolatopsis rhizosphaerae | reverse complement strand
GTTGGGGACGCGGGTGGCGGGTGGGTGGCCGCCGAGTGCGGTGCCGGAGCTGTGACCAGCAGGGAGCCCCAAGAGTACTGAAAGCGCTTACAGATTCACTCCGCGTCGCCGCAGCCGCAGCTCGCGCGCAACGCCAGTGAGACCGGCAGCATCACCGACTCCGGGGCGCGGTCGCGGTCGGCGAGGCGCCGCAGGAGCAGTTCCACGGCCGTCTCGCCGAGCCGGCGCATCGGCTGCCGGACCGTGGTCAGGGACGGGCGGACCATCCGGCCGAGCGGGATGCCGTCGAAGCCGGTGACGGCGACGTCGGTGGGGATGCGGACGCCGCGCGAGATCAGTTCCTCCATGGCACCGACCGCCATCTGGTCGTTGGCGAAGAGCAGCCCCTGCGGCAGGCCACCGGGACGGAACGCGAGCTGCTGGACGGCCTCACGGCCGTCGGCGCGGGTCATCGCGCGCCGCAGGTCCGGCTCGTCGCCTGCCGGAAGGCCCGCGTCCCGGCAGGCCGCCTGGTAGCCCTGGAAACGGGCCTCGGCATCGGGAGAGTCCTCCGGGCCGCCGACGAAGGCCAGGCGCGTGAGGCCGTGGACCTCGACCAGATGCCGGGTCAGCTCCCGCTGCCCGTCGAAGTTCGCGACCTCCACGTGGTCCAGGCGGTCGATCTCCCGCGGCCCCGCGAGCATCACCACCGGCAGGCGGCGCGAGTACACGTCCAGGTCCTCGGTCGAGACCGTGCGCGCGAGCACCGCGAAACCGTCGACCTGACCGGCCATCCCGCCGATCAGCTGCTCGGCGCCCCCCTGCAGGGAGGCGGAGATGAGCAGGGCGTAGCCGTGGCGGCGGGCGGCCCGCTCCATCCCGCGGATGACCTGGTCCGCGTAGAGCACCTGCGCATCGTCGTCGTCCCCGGCCGCGGTCTCGGTCTCCGGATCGGTGTAGTCGGGAAAGCACAGGCCCAGCACCCCGGTGCTGCGGCTGGCCAGCCCGCGCGCGCTCCCGCTGGGCACGTAGCCGAGCTCGCGGGCCACGGCGAGGACGCGCTCCCGCGTCTTCGCCTTGACGCTGTCGGGGTTGCGGTAGACGCGGGACACGGTCGCGATCGACACGCCCGCGCGGTCGGCCACGTCGTAGACGGTGGGGGTCGTCACCTGCTGCTCCTGCTGTCCCTCGCCCGGCACTGGCGTCGCCTCGTCGCCCCGGACCGGCCACCCACGACGACGTAAGCGCATTCATCGACTCCGACACGCTACCCGCCGCCGGCATCCGGCCGAAACCGGAGTCCCCTTTGCCCCAGCCAGAGGCGCGCCCCGGACGAGCGCCGCCCCGGGCCTCGTGATCTCGGCGACACCGCGGCGGGTTCCGCGGCATGCTCGGCCCACCGGGCCTTGCCTTCGCAAAATGTATGCGCATACACTTCCGGCCGCACGGGCCCCTCCGGCTCGTTCTACCTCTCGCCGCCAGGCCTCAACGAGGAGGAATCCGATAGTGAAGACGCGTGCAATGCGGTGGGCCGCCGCCCTCGGGGTGGCCGGCCTGCTGGCCACCAGCGCCTGCACCGCGAACGTGAAGCCGCAGGGCGCGGACAACGGCGGCGCCTCCGGCACCGCCGAGCTGCTGGTGGGCGGGGACAACGGCTCCCCCACCTTCGTGCGGAACTTCAACCCGTTCTCGCCGAACAAGCGCAACCTCACGACCTACATGTACGAGCCGCTGGAGGTCGTGAACAGCCTGGACGGCACGGCGACCCCGTTCCTCGCCACCGGGCTGAGCCAGCCCGACGCCAGGACCGTGGTCTTCCACATCAGGCAGGGCGTCCAGTGGTCCGACGGGCAGCCCTTCACCCCGGCCGACGTCGCCTACACCTTCGACCTGGTGAAGCGGACCCCGGCGCTGGACGCGCTCGGCGTCTGGCAGCACATCGACTCCCTGTCCGTCTCCGGCGCCGACGTGGTCTTCCGGCTCAAGTCGGACGACGTCCCCGCCGCCCTCGTCCTCGCGCAGCAGCTGATCGTGCCCCAGCACGTCTGGAAGGACGTCCAGGACCCGGCCTCCTGGACCAACGACAACCCCGTGGTCACCGGCCCGTACACGCTCGCGGACTTCACGCCCAACCAGTACGTCCTCGCCAAGAACCCCACCTACTGGCAGGCGGGCAAGGTCGCCGCGGACCGGATCGTCGCCCCGGCCGCCAACTCCAGCCTCGACATCGTGAGCAAGGGCTACGACTGGGCCTACACATTCCTCAGCGACATCGACAACACCTGGGTCAAGGCCGACCGGCAGCACAACAGCTACTGGTTCCCGCCCGGCGGCACGGTCGCGCTCTACCCCAACCTCACCAAGGCGCCCTTCGACAACCTCGACTTCCGCCGGGGCCTGTCCCTCGCACTGGACCGCGACAAGATCGCCGACAGGGCGGAGCAGGGCTACGTCAAGGCCGCCGGCCAGACCGGCCTGCTGCTGCCGAACTTCGCCTCCTGGACCAACCCGGCCATCCCGGCGCAGGGCAAGGTCGCCCAGGACACCCAGCAGGCGCTGGCCTCCTTCGCCAAGGCCGGTTACCACCAGCAGGACGGCAAGCTCGTCGACGCCGGCGGCAAGCAGCTCACCCTCACCATCACCACCCCCAACGGCTGGACGGACTGGCTGCAGGGGGTGCAGGTGGTACAGCAGCAGCTGTCCGCGCTGGGCATCCAGGTGGTGCTGAACCAGCCGCAGGCCGCCGCCTACCAGCAGGCCATGCAGAACGGCGACTTCGACCTCGTGATGGGTTCCTTCGGCGGTTCCGGGTCGCTGTTCCAGGACTACAACAACCTGCTCAACTCCGACTTCAAGAAGCCCGTCGGCACCAGCACCAGCGCGAACTACGAGCGTTACGGCGACCCCGCGGCCGACACGCTGCTCGCCGAGTTCAAGGCCACGACCGACCCTGCGAAGCAGAAGGAGATCGTCAACCGGCTCCAGCAGGTGGTCTACGACCAGCTCCCCGCCATCTCCCTGTTCTACGGCGGGCTGTGGGGCCTGTCCAGCACGAAGAAGTTCACCGGCTGGCCGAGCGAGGCCAACCCCTACGCCTCGCTGATGACGTGGGGCTCCACCCCGCTGCTGGTCGTGACGCGCCTCCAGCGCGCGCACTGAGCCCGAGGACCGAGGAGAGACGACGATGCGCTACGCGCTGCGCAAACTCGGGCTGCTGCTCCTGACGCTGTGGGCGGCGATCACGCTCAACTTCGCGCTGCCCCGGCTGATGCCCGGCTCCCCCGCGGACGCGGCCATCGCCAAGCTCTCCCAGAGCGGCCCGGTGTCCCCCGCGACCCGGGCCGCCGTCGAGGCCCAGCTCGGCGTCCCGCACGGGAGCTGGTGGAGCCAGTACACCGGCTACCTGGACAACGTGCTGCACCTGCGGTTCGGTGTTTCCTACACCTTCTTCCCGCAGCCGGTGTCCTCCCTGGTCTCCACGGCCCTGCCGTGGACCCTGGTCATGGTGGGCCTGGTGACCGTGGCCGCCTTCGTCCTCGGCAGCCTCATCGGCGTGGCCGCCGCGTGGAAGCGCGGTACCTGGCTGGATTCGCTCCCCACGCTGGCGGGCACGTTCCTGTCCGCGTTCCCCTACTTCTGGACGGCCCTGCTGCTGCTGTTCGCGGTCGGCTACCTGCTCGGGTGGCTGCCCACCTCCGGGGCCTACTCCCCGGCCGCCACGCCCACCTGGTCGTGGACCTTCCTCGGGGACGCGCTCAACCACGCGATCCTGCCCGCCGCGACCATCCTGATCACCTCGCTGGGCGGCTGGATCCTCGGCATGCGCAACACCATGATCGGCACCCTTGGCGAGGACTAC
Source organism: Amycolatopsis rhizosphaerae (assembly GCF_007713715.1). Lineage (GTDB taxonomy): Bacteria > Actinomycetota > Actinomycetes > Mycobacteriales > Pseudonocardiaceae > Amycolatopsis_E > Amycolatopsis_E rhizosphaerae. The sequence goes on along the minus strand of NZ_VJWX01000354.1, from coordinate 3,677 downwards.
GTGACCTTCGCCGAGGCCAACGGGCTGCGCGGGCGCACCGTGGCACTGCGCTACGCCGCCCGCAACGCCCTGCTGCCCGGCCTGACCGGCTTCGGCATGGCGCTGGGCGGCGTGGTGGGCGGTTCCCTGCTGGTGGAACAGGTCTTCCACTACCCCGGTGTCGGCTACCTGCTGTTCAACGCCGTCACCAACCACGACTTCCCGCTGATGCAGGCCCTGTTCCTGATGATCACGGTGAGCGTGCTCTGCGCCAACTTCGCCGTGGACCTGCTCTACGGCGTTCTCGATCCTAGGACGAGGCGGTGAACCCCATGGCCGGTCTCCGCGTGCTCGGCCGCTCCTTCCGGACGGTCTGGGCCAACGGCAAGGCCCGAGTCGGCGTCGTGCTCCTCGCGGTCTTCGTGCTGCTGGCGCTGCTGGCGCCGGTGCTGGCGCCCCACGACCCGCACGACAACGGCTTCGGCCGCAACGAAGGCGGCAGTGCCGCGCATCTGCTCGGCACCACCGGCGCCGGCGAAGACGTGCTCTCCCAACTGCTGTACGGGGCGCGGGTGTCCATCACCGTGGCCTTCCTGGCGGGCGGCCTGTCCACCGTGGTCGCGGTGCTGGTCGGGCTGTCCTGGGGTTACCTGCGCTCCTGGCTGGGCGACGTCGTCGACTTCGTGGTCAACCTGTTCCTGGTGGTCCCGGGCATGCCCCTGATGATCATCATCGCGGCCTACCTGCAGAACGGGGGCCTGGCGATGATCATCCTGGTGGTCGTGGTCACCGGCTGGGCGTGGGGCGCGCGCGTCCTGCGCGCCCAGACCCGGTCGCTTCGCTCCCGCGACTTCGTCACCGCCGCGCTGTTCAGCGGCGAGAGCGTGGCCCGGGTGGTCTTCCGGGAGATCCTGCCCAACATGACCTCGATGATCGCGGGGTCCTTCTTCGGTGCCGCGACCGCCGCGGTGCTGTCGGAGTCCAGCCTGTCCTTCCTCGGCCTTGGCGACCCGGGCTCGGTCTCCTGGGGCTCGATGCTCTTCTGGGCGCAGAACTCGAACGCGCTGCTGACCGGTCAGTGGGTGCTGCTGTTCGCCCCCGGCCTGTGCGTGGCCCTGCTGGCCACCGCGATGGCCCTCGTCAACTTCGGCGTCGACGGGCTGAGCAACCCGCGCCTGAGGGAAGGAGTCGGCCGATGAGCCTGCTTGAGGTCAAGGACCTGACCGTCGTCTACGAGCCGAGGGACGCGGTGCCCACGCACGCGGTGAAGAAGGCCCGGTTCACCGTCGAGGAGGGCGAATTCCTCGGACTGGTCGGCGAATCCGGCTCCGGCAAGTCGACCCTCGGCTACGCGCTGACGCGGCTGGCCAAACCGCCCGCGCGGATCCAGGCCGGGCAGATCCTGTTCGACGGCACCGACATCGCGGCACTGGACGCGGAACAACTGCGCCGCCAGCGGCGGGGCGGCTTCGCCATGGTCCTGCAGTCGGGGATGAACGCGCTCAACCCGGTCCGCACCATCGGCCACCACTTCGGCGACATCTTCGCCGCGCACGGTCACGTGCCCGGCCCGCGGCGGCGGGCCCGCGCGGTGGAACTGGTGGAGAAGGTGGAACTTCCGGCGAGCGTGCTGGACCGGTACCCGGACCAGCTCTCGGGCGGGATGCGGCAACGGGTGTCCATCGCGCTGGCCCTGTCGCTGGAGCCGCGGCTGATGGTCTTCGACGAACCGACCACGGCGCTCGACGTCCTGGTGCAGCACGCCGTCATGCGGACCATCCGCGAACTCCAGGCCGCCGAGGGCTTCACCGCCCTGTTGATCAGCCACGACCTGGGCGTGGTGCTGGAGTCCACGTCCCGGGTGCTGGTGATGAAGGACGGGGAGATCGTCGAGGACGCGCCCTCACGGGACGTCTTCGAGCGCCCGCGGCATCCGTACACGCGGGAACTGCTCGGTCACTACGCCGACCCGCGGGCGGAGGAGGTCCGGCTGCCGGGCCTGCCCGCGCGCCGCGCCGCTCCCCTCGCCGGCACCGTGACGGCCGGGCACGAGCCGATCGTTCTCGAGCACGTCAGCAAGGTCTACCCGGCGCCGCGCCGCGGCGGGCAGCCGGTGACCGCCGTCGACGACGTGTCCTTCACCCTGGAACCGGGCCGGTCTCTGGCACTGGTGGGGCAGAGCGGCTCCGGCAAGTCCACCCTCGCGAAGCTGATCACCGGGGTGGAGCGGCCCACCGGCGGTTCCATCCGCTTCGGCGGGATGGCCGTCGACAGGCTGAGGCGCCGTCAGCTCAAGCGGCTGCACACCGACGTGCAGATGGTGTTCCAGGACCCGTACTCGGCCCTCAACCCGCTGCACACCGTCGAGTACACGCTCATGCGCCCGGTGGTCAACTACACCGGCCTGAAGGGGGCACCGGCCCGCCGCAGGGTGCTCGAACTGCTGGAGACCGTGGGGCTGACGCCCGTGGAGCAGTTCGCGGCCAAGCTGCCGCACCAGCTCTCCGGCGGCCAGCGGCAGCGGGTCGTCATCGCCCGCGCGCTGGCCAGCGACCCGAAGGTGCTCGTCGCCGACGAGCCCGTCTCGATGCTGGACGTCTCGCTGCGGGCCGGGGTGCTGGCCCTGCTGGAGGACCTGCGGGTACGGCTCGGTGTGTCGCTGCTGTACATCACGCACGATCTGCTGTCCGCCCGCGTCGTCACCGACCGGATCCTGGTGCTGCACCAGGGCCGGGTGGTCGAGTCCGGCGCCACCGAGCAGGTTCTGCGCTTTCCCTCCCACGACTACACGATCCGGCTGCTGGACTCGGTGCCGCAGCCTGCCCGGAGGTTCGCCGCGCCATGACCGACCGCGTCACGCCCGGTGCCCCCTTCACCGTGCTGCCGGTGCCCGGCGGGGTCGAGGTGCTCCGGCTCGCCTGTTCGGTGGGCACCCTGACCGCCCTGCGGGCCCGTCCCGCCGGGACCGGGCACGGCACCGCACTGCTGGTGCCCGGGTTCACCGGGTCCAAAGAGGACTTCCTCGACCTCCTGCCGCTGCTGGCGGACCACGGCTGGGACGCCTGGGCGTTCAGCCAGCGCGGCCAGGGCGACTCCGCCGCCCCGGAAGGTGAAAGCGCCTACACCCGCGAGCTGTTCGCGGCCGACGCGGTGGAGGTCGCCCGGCTGGTCCGCGCCGCCACCGGCGCGGGCCCGCTGCACCTGCTCGGCCACAGCTTCGGCGGCACCGTCGCCCAGGCCGCCGCGCTCGCCGCGCCCGGGGAGTTCGCCGACCTGGTGCTGCTGTGCAGCGGCCCGCACGGCTGGCCCGGCCGCAAGGCCGCGGAGGAGGACCGCCTGCGCGCGGCGGGCAAGCGAACCGACCTGTGGACGCTGGACAACCCGGAACGGGCCGCGCTCGACCCGGCGGAACTCGGCCTGGTGGAGCGGTTCGTGCGGGAACGCTCGCGGCACACCAGCGTCGACAACCTGCTCGGCGCCATCGCCGTACTCCGCGACCCCGAGGACCACACCCTCGCGCTGGCCGCCACCGGCCTGCCCGTCCTGGTCGCGCACGGGGTGCGCGACTCCGACGCGTGGCCGCAACCCTGGCAGCGGCGCAGCGCCGAACTCCTCGGCGGCCGCTACGCGGTGATCCCGGACGCCGGGCACCTGCCCAACCAGGAGAACCCGGCGGCCACCGCCGCGCTGCTCAGCGG